>NZ_CP137134.1:324933-649867 GCF_033095785.1 Nitrosospira sp. Is2
TCCACATGGACTTTGCGGCCAAACTTTTCCTTAATTCTTCGGTTGCTTTTAAACTCAACGCTCTCATCCTGAACCATGGTGCCGGCGGTACGCCGATCCTTCGCTATCGCTACTCCAGTACCCGCGGCAGCACCCGTTGCTGCCACCAACGCGCAACCAGCAAGAAATGGAAGCGGAAGCAGGAAAAAAACAACGGCCAACAACTTCAGATTCAGGTTTTGCATATATTCCTTCAAATAAATCTCCGACCCTTCTAGCCGGCCCCCTGTTGTCGTAAGTTCCCCGCAACGAGCGCTGTCAACGCGATTACTTGTCTTGCTCGAAACGAATGTCATTAACGTGGTTTACTAGTAAGGTGTGCATCAAAAAGAGGATAATCCTCCTTCGGGATGGTATTACCCTGTTCCGGAATAACGATATCCCCCTCGTTGCCACGTCCAGTGTACAGTGGATAGTCAAGGTTCGCCTCGGCTTGGGTTCGGGGAACTGGACTGTGCTTAAGTCAATTGCGGCCTTTGCCGTTGTTATGGTAGCTCGCTCTTTCCGAGCTCGGGCATTCCCGTATTATCTCACCGTGAACAACTCGTTCCAATCCCCGGTGTAGTTTGGACTCTTGAAGCTGCGGCTCATGGTCCAAGTCGGGCCAACCCCTCAGACGCCACATCAATGGTGCTGCGTCGGTACTTGCCATCAATGCGATCTACGATATCATGAGCCTGACGGGCTTAACGTCGAAAGGTAGATCGCGCAATAAACAAGAGTAGCAAAAACAATGATAGGGCTAATTGAGTTTGAAACTAAACGTCTTTGTTTGCGTCAATGGCGTCCAGAAGACCGTGAGCCATTCGCCGAGCTGAATGCGGATCCGAGGGTTATGGAATACTTTCCCGCTTTACTTGATCGAGCGGCAAGTGACGCAATGGCTGAGCGCTGCCAATCTCTGATTGCTGCGCATGGCTGGGGGTTATGGGCCGTCGAAAAAAGGAATACGAGTGAATTCATGGGATTTGTCGGATTGCACGTACCGATTTTCGAATTCCCATTTTCTCCGTGTGTCGAAATTGGCTGGCGCCTTGCCTTTCAATACTGGGGTAAAGGCTTTGCTACGGAGGCCGCCCAAGCCTCCCTTCACGTTGGTTTCAAATTGCTTGGCTTGTCGGAGATTGTATCCTTCACCGCGGTTCCTAATTTCAGGTCACATGCGGTTATGGAAAGGCTTGGAATGCACGAAACCAGTCAGACCTTTGAGCACCCTCATATTCCACGGGGTAGTTTTCTTCGTCAGCATCGTTTATACCGGTTATTGCGTGATGAATGGGTAATGCCACCCGGTATGATATTTTCGGTCAACCAGCTTTCAGACGTTAAAAGGGGGTGACGGCGGGTAACACTGTACGTTGGTTTTTTTCGGAGTTCCGCATTCGGCGTTTTCATTTGCTTCCTTTGCTTCCAGCTTGGCCAGCGCCTTCGTCCGCTCCTCAGTAGACCCGCCCATTGCTATTACCTGGCTGATGCCGTCCCAGTAATACACGCGAAACGCACCCATCTCACCAATGTGCTGTGCACTACCATATCCGGGGTGTCGATAAAATATCGGATGATATTGCCTCAACTATTACTCAACACTTGGTAAAGGTTTTGAGTTTCTTCGGTGGGACAAACGCCCAGCTGGGCTAATAATGACTGCCGACAGCGTCGATACACAACCAACGCTTCTGTCCGTCGGCCCTGTTGCGCATAGCTGCTCATGAGACGGCGGTAAAAGATTTCCGCCGCAGGTTCAACCGCAATCACACCAAGATAACATTCTGCCGCACTCTTCCAGTCGTTATCTCGTTCAAATATATCCCCGAGCTGCTCAGCCATGCTAAGGTAACGAGCGCGTACTTGATCCCGCAAAGCTAATGCCCACGGCGATGTTTCACCCTCCAAAAAGTGTCCGCGATAAAGGCTCAGCGCATGTTGCAAGACTAGTCGATCGGTAATAGATGGATGATGAGCAGCGCGGTTGAATGCCAGGCAGTCAACCCATATATAGTTCGGGTCGAAGGATATATGTCGATCCTCCAATCGAATGGCGTGCTCATATTTTAACAATTTGCGCAGCCGATGCAGGGTTGTGCTGAGTGCTTGTTCTGCGGCATCGCCTTCTCCATCTGGCCATAACGCTTCGGTTATACGATCCTGATTGATGGAGCGCCCACCAAAGGCACACAAACATTTTAGTAGTTCCAGTGATTTATGGGGAGACTTCCGGGAAGAAGGAAGCCGCTGATCGTCGCATAACACATCGAATCGGCCCAAAGTATAAACCTTGACTGGCCACGGCCACAGTTTCGCAGCTGTAGCCGGATCCGGCGGCGTAAGCCGGTGTTGACGGATCAGACGTTGCACGTGATCGACCTGTATGCCGGCAGCCAGCGCGCGATTATAGAGGTAAGCACTCACCTGCGGACCCTCTAGCAACCAGGTTGCCCCGTCCATGGCCCGGCTTATAGCAAGCGCTTGAATCAGTTGTTTATGTCCCTCATCTTCCTGCCCTCGCTCGAAAGCTGCTAGGGCTGCGGTCTCGATGCAGAGATATTCCAATACCCGGCTACCCATTGCTTGCCCTATGGCACGGGCGTAGTGGAGCTGTTCCGTCGATTCCGCATCATCCCCTTGTCCAATAAGGGCGCGTGCTAGATCAATGCGGCAATGCGCCTCGGGGAAAGGAGTGCCAGCCTCCATGGACATGGCTAACCCCATGCGTGCGTGCTCAATGCTCTGCTGCCAATCACCCCGCTGCGCCGCCGCATTGGACTTAAGATGTTGATAAAATGTGCCATCGATATGGCTATGGCTGCGCATCGCCTTTGCCATTAATAACATCCAGTGCTCAGCCTCTGCCAGCTTTCCTGCAATCAGGCTGCAGCGTGCTGCCTGTGCGCGAAGCAGGAAATCAAAAGCGTGCAGACCAGTGCGCTGTGCTAATTCAAGCCCACCTTCAACAGCTGCGACACAAGCGTCCATCTCGCCGCGAACTGAATAATAGAGTGCGACTGCGCACGACCAAAGGATAAACACCAGAGGAGAAATATCTGGCGATTTTGTCCATGAGTTCAGTCGGTCGATCACATCCCGAGCCCTGACTGTTTCCCCCCACCATAAAAAACAGACGATCAGATAGCCGCCGAGCAGGATGGAGAGATCCCGGTCGGTAATGTCCAGAAGTCCCAACCCGCGTTCTGCCCAGATCCGCAGAAATGGATGATGGGGCTGGCGGTGCATGAGAGTTCCGATAGACCAGTAGGTACGAAGCTCAACTGCCCGCGAGGGAAACTCGGGGTGACGGATGCGCAGCTGCTCGAACTCAGCAATCCAGCGGTCTACCGGAGTAAAATCGCGCCACTCGAAGAAGAAGGTATCCATCACACCCGCCCACGTCAGATAAAGGCCTCTGGAATCATCCTCAGCCTGAAACCCGAGATAAGCCTGTTCAAAGATCCTGCGCGCGTCGATCGGATTGAATGGTAAGCGAGCCAGGCCGCGCCAATACCAGAGCCAGGGAGTGTGCTCAAACTCGACTTGCGGAAGCCAATTCAGCCACTGCAGCAAGGTCTGGTGACGGCCCGCGGTGATCAGCCCCGACGCTTCTCGCAGGATAAGGTCTCGCAGTCCTTCCCAGTGCTGTGAAGCGTAATAGAGCGATGCCGCAGCAGCGGTCTCATTGGACTGCCCCAGCAGCTCTGCTGCTTGACACTGTAATGTGCGCCATTCAGCTTGGTTGAAAGTCTTTTGCGCACGGCTCAACAAAAATTCGCGGAAAAGGGAATGATATTCATAACGGGGTTCATCATCCATGCGCAGAACGACGAAATAATTACTCCGATGTAAATCAGCCAATACCCTCCCAATATTCGTCTCACCCGCCAACTGCTCGGCTTGCGGCACCGTCATTACTGACAACAATGCCGTTCTCAACAGCGCTGTTTGTATCGAGAGCGACCACCGTTCGAAGACCTCCGTCGCAAAGTAGTCGAACAGGACCTGTTGTGCTTTACCGCTCTCTAGCTGAGCACCAAAGCCTGTGCGCTCATCCTGATCGAGCAATAGCCTGAGACCCGCGACCCATCCTTGTGTGAGTCTATGTAATTCCTCGATCCGGCTCTTCGCTGAGTCCGGCGCACGCAGCGATGCGATGCTCTGAGCCTCAGCTAGCGTAAGCTGCAGTTCGTCCCAGCCGAGAAACACCAAGTCTCCGTGAAGCTGGAAGCGGGCTAAAGAAGTGGGTGGATCGCTGCGACTCAATATGAGAAACGACACTCCTCCTGGAAGGCTTTCCGCAGCCTCACGCAGGACCTCATGCAGGGGCGCAGCCGATGCAACCTCCTGATAGTTATCGAGAACGATAACTGCTGGGGTTCCCAGCCGGCGCACCACCTTCTCAAAAAATCGCCGCGTAAAGGTCGGAAGGCCCGAGAGATACTCAGGTGTTAGAGATGGAAGTGGCGTTCGATATCGCGGCGACGCAGTTTCAACGGCGATGGCAAGATAATGGAAGAAGCTTGCGACATCACCGTCACTTGTGTCGAGCTGACACCAGGAAGCCTTTAGCGACCGCGCCGCAAGATAGGTACTTGCGAGTGTCGTCTTTCCCGCACCAGGCGGAGCGGCAATCCATACGATGCGTTGCTGTCGAGCTGTATCGAGGAGCTCAAATAGCCGCGTGCGCGCATACGCACGGTGGGGCTGTGGGATGGTGATCTTGGCTAGATGTTGCTCGACAGCTGTCATCCATGTGCCTTGGCTGGTCGGCTGTGGTAAGGAACTGCGGGACCTACAAAAATTCTAGCATGTCAATTCTAAAAAGCCGGCCTATTGGAGCCAAGAAAATTAAAACGATGCTCCCGTTTTATAGGCATCTGTTTCTAATAGTATTTCTCTTCAGAAATGCAAATTGAAGAAAACTCAGCAAATCGATTGAACCGACTCTTTGATATTAATAAACGGTTTTTATCGAATTCGTAACCTATTTGTAAGTAGTGACGACAGAGAATGATCTCGAGCGCATACAACAATCTCTACTTTCGATAAATATATGCGTTCCTAAATCACGTATATGGAGGAGTCATCATGAACGAAACATTGAAGGGCAAGTGGTCTTATCGCAGTTTTCGACATGACGCAATCGTAGTGAAAGATGGTCATGTAGAAGGAAAACCAGAACTGGCAAAACCTTGGTCACCTCCTGGAGTGTTGGAGGTTGATACCAATGAGGCGGGTGAAATTTCAGGAAAGTTGAAATTCACTGAGGAGGTGGTGCTAGACATCAAGGGACACCTCATTCCTGCTACTGATAAAGAGCCGGCGTCGGTGGAACTGACTGGAGAATTTCATTCTTCGGCGAACAAGCTCAAAGGGTTTTTTATCCCAGGCAGTGACCATATCGTGGGCACGATACTAAATATCGCCGACGACTTGGGGAAACAGCCAGTTGGCACCGTTGGACCCTTTGTGCTTTTTCCCATTTAAGGAGAAGTCAGATGAAAACAACAGCTAACACTTTTGATGACACGATTTTGGCGGAGATGACGCCTTGTGATCAGGCGGGATCTGGATCTGCTTATATGGTAATAGACAACTTCAACACTGGCACACAGGCCGAGATCGAACTCCCATCCGGTAAAGCTCAGACCGACTTTAAGAATGGAAGCATGCTTGGTGGTTCTCGCCAAATCGTTTTTAGAGTCGACCAAATGCCCTTCGGCGTCCCTTTAGGAAGAAAAGGCGTTTATACAATCGATAAGGGTCATTTGATTGTTGAAGACGGCGTCCATATGGCAAGCCGGCTCGAGATTTCGTATGGAATCGCCAAAAACAATGACGTCGCTCCGTTAAATCTCGACCTAAGTAAAGTCTTAGCTAATGGGCAGTTCACGCTGCACTTTCATTCCCTCGACATGCTAAATCAGGTCGACGTAATTATCCAGGTAGTCACACCGTCCAGAGAGATTTTTCAACATAGCAAACCGGTAACTCCTCCCGTGGTAGATAGATTTGATATCAATTTCCCGCTCGCGGGTTTTCGATCGGGCACAACCGGAAAGGCTCCGGTTGAAGATGACTTCAAATCAATTGATTACCTCACCCTGATTTTTCAAGAGGGTGGGAACGGTGGGAATGATTTCGCCGTTGATTGTTTTGATATTACATTTATTAATTAAATAAAACGTCGAAAGCTTTTCGATGCTTTTCTATAGAGGACAATAATATGCCAACTTTTAACGATGATCCGGTCGTCAGCCGGACAATGACAAATATCGCACCGGGAATAAACGGCGAAAGCGACCTGTACAACGGTGTACGAGGCATTACTCATGCACCGGGCCATGCGGCCGTCGCGGGCATTAGTGAGGTGAGCAATGCCGATCCGCAAGGGCACCCAGAGCGCAATGCCGGACCGGGCGTCTTTGGGCAGAGTGAGGGGGCCGGTGTCTTTGGGACTAGCACTACCTGGGTGGGTGTCTACGGCGAGACAGCTGCGAAAAGCGGCGCTGGGGTGTGGGGTACGAATAAAGCCGATGGCTCCGGCGTGGTTGGTATTAGCGAGGGCAACGGAGTTGGAGCGGGGGTTTACGGGGAAGGTCGCAGCCTTGGACCAGGCGGGTTCTTTAAGAGCAGCACCAATGAGGGCGTACACGGGGAGACAAACTCGCAGAACACGTCGGCCATCGCCGGAATTCAACTGAACGAGCAAAGTACTGGGGCGGGGGTCTACGGCGCCCATACCGGTGGTGGGCCTGGTGGCTTCTTCAGCAGCCAGACTGGTGTGGGACTGCATGGCGAGACTAATTCGCCGGTGCTTCCCGCCATCGTCGGCATCCAGCGCAATTCGGCTAGCACCGGAGCTGGTATCTATGGCGAGCATATCTCCGGCGGGACAGCGGGGTTTTTTAAAGGCAATGTCGTCATCACTGGCGACTGCTTCTTCCCCGGTGCAGACTTTGCCGAAGACTTCACAATTCGACAGGAAGCCGTAGCTACGCCGGGTACCGTGATGGCGCTGAGCGAGACGGGCGAGTTGGTGCCCTGTCGCGTTCCTTACGATACCACGGTCGTCGGCGTCGTCCCTGGGGCCGGCACCTTTCGGACGGGGATCACCATGGACAAACAGGAGGAGAGCGTTGCCCGTCGAGAGCCCGTCGCGCTTGTCGGTAAAGTCTTCTGTAATGCTGATGCGAGCTATGGCGCAATCGAGGTTGGTGACCTGCTGACGAGCTCACCAACGCCTGGCCACGCTATGAAGGCAAGCGATCCGGCACGCGCTTTTGGGTCGGTTATCGGGAAGGCAATGGCTCCTCTAGACGAGGGCTGCGGGCTTATCCCCATTCTCATCTCACTTCAATAAGCCATGAGAGACTAGGAGACGTTCAATGGAAAACGTTAAACAACATGTGGCAGCTAGCGGGAACAGTAGTCTTCGTGGGTTCTTCAGCTCCGACAATGTAGACTTCGATCCGCCCAGCATCAGCTTGCGGGATAACATCATGAAGGCGAACGCGAAGTATGTGTACGACCTTGCCGACGGAGCGACCGGCGATGAGGAGGAAGATGCCATCAAGGATGCAATGGTACGATCGGAGAACAGCTACGAGCTTGTGCGTATGGTCAAGGCGCTCGGGGGTTGGGCGGGCCTCGACGATGAGCTGCCGGAAGGGCATCTCGACCCGATCGCGCGGCAGCTTGCGCAAGTTCTGGACCAGCGTGACTATGTCGTATACCAGTTGATTCGACGCTATCTCATCCTCCTCAATTACGAGACAAGCCCAAATCTTGGGGACTGTTTCGTAAAATTGCTGCAATGGCCGGTTCAGTTCCAGCAAGCGGAATTTGACCTGCTTTTGAGCCGAAAGGGAGAGCTCTTAAAGGGGATTACTAGCGCCACCATGCGGAATCGGCCGCTGATGATGAGCGCAGCGCGCATCATGCCGGACATCATTACGCACTACCATGCGGTTTCGCCTGCACCTCACCGCGTCACCGAACTCGTCGCGCTCATGTTCGAGGCTAACTATACCACTCGCATCTGCTCAGCACTGGCGCGGCTGGATTATCGAACCATCTACGATGTTATTGCCGATTTGGTCGATCCGAGTCTAAATAATGATCCAAACCTAAACAATCTGCAACGGATTGCGTGCCGAGACACCTTCCAACGCCTTACGCTAGAGTTTGCAGCCGCGGAGAAGGCCGTCGAAGCGGTAGGCAGCAACGAAGCAAAGACCATCGTCAGCCGGTTCACGCGCACACTAAAGATGGCGCTCGACAACTTTCCCGCAACCTTGCCTGCACCGAGGGTGCTGGGGCTAATTGCGTCGGCCATCAACTCCGTCGCGGACACCGTTATAGATTTGCGAACAGCCATTCTCAACCTGCCTGACCTAATTGCCGGGCTAATCACCCTGCCGAACCTTCTAGATACCGACGACGACAACCGGGCCCGATATGCGATCACCAATATCGATTCCCAAGGGGTGCTCGCGCGGGCGTCTTTCGACGTCAAAGACAAGCTCGTGAAAGCACTACTCAATGGATGGACAGATGATGACGATGAACTCGGGATTATTCGGGTTTTTGAAGCTGTGAAAGCATACGACCAGGCCGAGCTGTATCAGCTAGCGGCAAGCGCGACATGGGAGTCGCTGTATACCAGCTTAGACGGCGAGGAGTACAACGCATTGGAAAGCATTTTAAACAACCCGGTATAGAGGAGAGCTGAGATAACGCACGTTCCCGGTCTGGCTTTTTTCCTCGAACCTGTGAGATCAAAAAAATCTTCTATTCGTGTCAGGGCTGCCTGCCAAGCAGGCGGCCCGACTTCATCATTCGTCGTGTTGTTCCATGCTCGGCAGATGCAGCGTGCCTCGGCAATATAGAAAATCGCCTAGGTTTAATACGCGGAACGTTGTGCAACTACGGTCAGTTCGATACGCAACTTGAATTGGATTCCGTCCCTATGGTGATCCCCAACATCAAGCAATTCGGATATCATCACTTTCAATTTACCCGAAGATGGTCCACAGTATCAGCTTCGGCTGCCAACCAAGTCAGGTCATTACTCGATGCAATCCACAGGGCCGTTTCTTCTCCCAACTGCAAACTGACAACGTTTTCATCTCGCTCCTCATGAAGTAGTTATTGATTAAATTGCTGGCTACCTAGCACTCACTTCACAGTTTTTGTTGTGCCATAGTCGCTCCCAGTTTATGGGGAATCCGGTCTTTAATGCTTCTCCTCGCCCAGTCCGCTCCAAACGTTTCCGAGTACTCCGACGAGCGTCGCCATCCCCTCGGTCAGGAGCTCAGCCTGAACCTCATTTGATTTTCTCATGTCCACAATGCCAGAGTCTCATCTAGCGGTATTTCGCCGTATCTTGTTCTGTAGTGAGCGAGATTGAGCGAAGGTAATCTTGCGCATTCGCCAAGCTGTTCTTTCGACGCCTTCTCCATTAGCATGTCAGCCAGTTTGTAGTACTGTTCAAAATGTCGACAGGTTAGCCATACCCTTTTCCTGCCCAAAATGCCACACCTAGCCCAGCATTGAAATTCACATTCGTTGCGTTATGCGTCCTCTAACTGACAGCTGCACAGGCTGCATCCTTCAGTGGGAAAGTGGTGGGCATAGCAGACGGGGATACCCTCACGGTTCTGACCGCATCGAAGACGCAACACAAGATGCACCTGGCGGAGATTGACGCGCCCGAGAAACACCAGCCATTCGGAACGAAGTCGAAACAGTCGCTCTCTGATCTGTGCTTCGACAAGGACGCCGAAGTTACCCCCTTGGTGAAGGACCGCTACAGGGGATCGTCGCTCGTGTTAAATGCGCGGGCGTGGATGTGAATTCAGAACAGGTTAATCGCGGCATGGCCTTGGTCTATCGTCGCTACGAAGGACCATGATTTGTATGTGCTGGAGCATGGGGCTAAAGTAGGCCAGCGCGGACTATGGGCCGACTCTTCTCCCACTCCACCTTGGCAATGGCGAAATAACAGCAATGTGCGGCAGGTTTGAACAGTCGGAAACGCCGCGCTACTACGCTGATGCGCTTAGCGCCCATATCAGCAAGCACCTCAAGACGCTGCATGACAATAGCCCTTCCTATAATGTCTCGCCAGGGCAACGCCATGGATGATCATGCTCCACGACGGAGAGTTGCTGTTCATCGGTATGAACTGGGGCTATCTGACCCCAAAGGAAGCCGCCGAGAAGAAGAAACCATGGATATGCGCCCGAGTTGAGAAGTCGCTCACGAGCCTGTACTTCCGGCACATGTTCCGCGAAGGAAGGGTAATTATTCCTGCGGGTGGTTGGTATGAATGGTCGCTGGAGAATGGTAAGAAGCAGCCTTGGTACATCACCCGAAAGGTGAACAAACCGATATTCATGGCTGGGCTGACGAACTTTCGCCGGGACGTCGAGCAAACGGTTGAAACAGGTTTCGTTATCGTGACTGAAGACTCAGGCGCCGGGTTGGTAGATGTTCATGACCGACGACCGGTAGTGTTGGAGCCGGAGGATGCGTTGCGCTGGCTTGACCCTGAGACACCAGTTGATGAAGCCACGCACGTTGCGCAGGCAAGGTCACTGCCCACCGAAGAATTCATCTGGTGGAAGGTGGACCGGGCAGTAAACCGAGTGGATCCGAACAACAACGGCAAGCACTTGCTAGTACCTGTAAGCGAGAGTGCTTGAAACTGCTGGTGCTTTACCGCTGCTGGTCCTTACTTTCCACCCCATTGACCGCAGCCTTGAGCGTTGCACCCGGTTTGAATGCTGCAACCCTCGATGCGGCAATCTTCAGTTCCTCGCCGGTCTTCGGATTTCGCCCGCTACGCGCGGCTCGATCGCGTACGTCGAACGTTCCAAACCCGGCCAACGTCAGTGTTTCCCCTTTTTTCAGCGTATCGGAAATAATTTCCAACAGTGCGTTCACCGCACGACCAGCGGCAGCTCCGCTGCAGTTGGTCTTTGCAGCCATTGCATCGACGAGTTCTTTTTTGTTCATGTTTGTGCTCCGTTCCAATCAATTAATGGGCGCATCACCATAAAGTGCCACTTGACGGGGAAGCCTATTGCCCGGTTTCTACTTCTCAACGACCGCATATATGATCTATATTTTTTTTATGGCCAAGGCTTAACATTGGCTGCCAGAGAGTTTGTAGAGAAAGATAGTAGGATGTAGTAGATACAAAAAGCAAACTCAACTGCGCTCGTGAAGTCCACGTCAGGACAGGTTGAAGGAGCAACAAAAAACATACTGCTGCGTCTCGTCTGCAGTAATGACATTAATGGCAGGTCGACTCGCGGTGATCCTTTTTTCCGGATCGAGCAGTGCTTGGGATACGGCAAAAAGGTCGACAAACCCTTATAATGGGCTGAATTGGAAACGGAGGCTTTCGCCTCCGTTTGCCTTAGTTAATGTGCCGAGCGGGCAACCGTTTTACGACGCGCTATTGCCCCTACTATAGCCAACCCTGCCAACAGCATGGCGTAGGTCTCCGGCTCGGGAACGGCGGACACACTGATCGCTCCGTTGTATACACCACCGAGGGATCCATTAGCGATCCCAGATACGCTTAGGTACATATTTCCTGCGATACCAGGTCCCCAAGTGAAACTAGCACCACTTCCGCCTGGGACAGCGAACGACTGCAAAAAAGTATCATCACTGTTAAACAAAATTCCGTCGGCATTTGAAAATAAGGAGACGGAGGAAAGGAGCGTATTAAAGTTTCCTGTTCCCGGAATGCTAATAGGAAGGTTATGGATGTCATAGCCAGATCCACTATTGCTGGGCAGTACGAAACTGAAAATGTCGTTAAAAGCCCCAGCAGACAAAACACTGCCACTAAAGGACGTAGGGGTGGCTGAATTTACATTACCCAAATTGGTGGTTGTGGCATAGACACCACTTGCACCGGTCAACATCATGGCAACCGCGATTGGCTTAAAGAAAGCTTTAATCATATTACTGCACCTCTTATTTTTGTTTTACGGTAGCCGGCAGAACCGGCCTTCGAGGAATGAGACACGTCTGATAGGACGCAAATTTATCTTAAGCAAAAATAGTGCCTATTTTTAAAACTTTTAACTCCCAATGGGTTGCGGCCAAATAGACGCTCAACTGCTTTTAATGTGAAAACTCCCTCGACAGAGGCGAGCAGGCACGCCTTCTCAATGTTTCCCATAAACAACTTAAAACGGCGGCGCGTGATTCATCCAGCACTTGAGCGTTGTCCGCGACGCTTTCCATCCTCCGCGGCTTGGATATTCCGTGGCTTGCTCCTACCAGTAGGCACTCGTCGGCGACGATGGCCCTCGCGGTCGGGCTCGGCACACCCGCACCAGTTCGCCAGACCTCAGCCAAGTAGGGCGTGAAAAGCCTGTAGGAGTACGTCTTGGGGTAACTTATTTTCCCTTCAGAAGATTGAAATCCCACCCCGGCCGCGGTGACATGCTCCTGGCTTTTCTTCGCTCTCAAGCTTAAGCAGCAGCCCGCTAGCACGAAACGGCTGTACCGCAGGTAAGTAGTTAACCCCCAAGTGCTACAGGCAGAAAACCAGAAACGCGCTAAAGTAGAGTTCGCCCCAATCCGCTCAGGGAGAGGGATCACCCTTTATTAGGCATCGGAAATAATCTAGATCAGCCGTCGCCGCGGTTGGGGTAGCCCTGTTGGCCCCGGTTTTTTTGCCCCCTGGCTTCGGCAAGTCCACTATTGTTCATGTGTCTCCTTTCACGTGCGGGTTGAGCAACTTGCTGCGATTGGAGCTTGCGGAGGAATCAGGGGAGTTTCCGCATTTCTTATTGAGAGGTGTGTGCTGGAGGTGGATTGACGGCGAAGTACCTGACCACCCACCTGCCAACTGGTCTCAACAACTTTTTGATGAAGCAAAACTAAAGAGCCAGGTACTTTTCTCCGTTATTTTCCAACTAGGAGGAGATGTATAGAGCTTACATAAATTTAAGAGCCTGTTCATGCGCCTCTAAGCGTTGGCAACCTTTTGGGCTGGGAAAGGCTTCTTCAAGCTTGAGGAGATGATCAAACGGAATACAAACAGTTCAAGGGCTTTCCGGTCCCTTCCGAAAACTGGACACATAGCCGAGAAATCTTCTCCAAGATAGCCCGTTGCATATCCTCCAGCCCGGCACTACTGTGCTCATGCCCTCACTTTGTAGTTCAGTTTCTCCGCCTAGTACCAAGTCGTATCGCTACCCAAAGCTTTTTTTCTGCTGTCGGGAGATGTATCTATTGGAGGACGATCGCCATGAAAACTTCAATGTACACGACGGAAGTCAAGCCAGAATCCGAGGAAAAAGACATACTGGTCATACCAGACTTTATAAACCTGCAAACATGGGGAGAGTTTTTGGAAATGCGTAGAAGAATGAAAAGATCGCTTACTCTAGATGGCATGAAGCTGCTCGTCGAATCGCTCGAAAAGATGAGGGACCGCGGTGAAGATGTGAACGCCGTTCTTGAGCAATCGGTCGCGCACTCATGGATAGGAGTTTATCCTGTCAAAGAACCTTAAGGAAGACTGATCTGTTGTCAATCGGGGGAACCCCTCTTTTACCCGACAGATCTACCTTACCCCTTGGTGTTAACAAAACAGGACAAGTAGCTGCATTTTTCTGGCTTGGCAAGGCTTGCGATAAGCGCGCCTTATCACCGGCGCCAACGCGTCGCAGCACTATCCTGTGCTGTTACGGGTTCGCAAAGCGCTAGCTGTTACTGTTCGTTAAAAAGTTAGAAAAACTGATGTTCAGCTAATGCATGACCTTAATTTTATCGTTAGAATTATGTTCAGTTGCAAATCGTAAGTGACCTGTTCTCAATTTAAAACAAGTTGAATATGGAGTCCCGACTTATGGTTTCCTTGGCTATCCTGATTCATCCCCAATCGCAACCGCTAAGCCTGCACTCAGTTCCCTCCCATTGCACAACCGGTGAGGCGGATCGCCTCCGAGCACCACGACGTTACGACGTATTGGGTTTCTCCAGATGGAGCTCGCGATCTAATTTTCGCGCTGGGGCTCGCTGTACATGCACCATATTACAAAACGGCCCTTACATTGCTGAGGCTGCTGCGACCTATGCACGAGCCTTATCCAACTCGCTTGTTGCCTGTGAGTAAGGCTTCCGCTTTTACGTTCAGCCCCGTTGACAACAACTGATCTGTCAGTCTTGATTGAAATGACAATTAACTCCCAAGCAACAGATACATAAGAGGAGATGCCATGCAATCCTTGTGTAACCCGAGACAGAACAAGATCCTTGGGAGGCTACCAGTTGACGAATTCACGCGTTTATTACCGTTTCTTGATTTTGTCGACATGCCGCACGGCCAGGTTATCCATGAACCGGGCGCCACTTTAGGGGAGATTTATTTCCCTGCAACCTCTATCGTTGCGCGCATCTACGAGCTTAAATCTGGCCTCGCCAAGCACGTTTCCATGACTGGCAATGAAGGGATAAGCGACATATTCTTTTTGTCAGGCGGCGAGCGCTCATCCGCCACCGTCATAGTGCAAAACCCCGGCTACGGTTACCGGATTAAAGCAAAGATATTGAAAAAGGAATTCGAGGCAGGAGGCTCCTTAAAGGACTTATTGCTCGGTTTCAGCCACGCTTTGCTTCTTCAAACGGAGCAGACCGCGGTAGAAGCTTCCCAAAGTGTTGAGCAAAGACTGTGCTTGTTTTTCCTAATGATCCTGGATCGCTTATCGGATGGCTCCATGGCCATGACGCATGAATTTTTAGGCTATATGCTCGGGGTGCGTCGCGAGAGTGTGAGCGGGGCGGCCCACGTCCTACAGTTGGAAGGGGCCATACGATACAGGCGGGGACATATCACCTTGGTCAATCGAAAAGCGATGGAAGACCGGGTTAACGAGGGCTATGCGATGCTCAAAAAGGAATACGAGCGCCTGCTGCCTCACGCACTTTGTTACGAACCCGGTAGCGTGGATTTGTTGCCGAGCTAATGAAAGCGGCAACTAGAATCCTGTAGCGCCTGCCGTGAATGTCGGAAATTTTAGAGGCTTCAATTTGCAGTTCTTCGTCCGTCCTGGGATTGCGCCCCTTGTACGCGGGGCGTTCGCGTACTTCGAAGCTGCCAAAACCGGGAAATGATACCAAGTCGCCTTTCTTCAGCGTATCAGAAAGGACCTCGAGCAGTGCCCCAACGGTTAGTTCCATGTCAGCTTTGCTGGAACCCGTCTTTGTTGCCATGGTTTGGATGAATTCTTTTCGAGTCATTATCTGAAATCTCCTTGCTCTTTTGGATGGGTATGTGCCTCAGTGCACCCTTACTCGCAAAAAAAGGGTAACAAACTGTACCCTTTTTTATATCGAATGCTCTACTTTTTCTCAGCTTTTTATACGCCTTTCTTTCCGGCAGCGCTGGGAGTGCCAGGCTTCAATTCTTCCTCGTGCTCTTCCTTGAATTGTTTAATCCCTTCCCCTACTTCCTGCCGGTCCATATCACTCTTTTCGATCTTGGGAAACATCTCTGTTTCTTCTTCCTCGACATGGTGCGTTATGTATTCGCTGAGAACCGTTACCTTCGCATCGTAATGGTCATCGTCGGGACTCATTGCTTGTAGCTGAGCAATCAAGTCTTTTGTGCCGGCGTGCTCTACATCTGCTTCATCCATCAAATCCTCATCATCGATCGCTTCACGGGCCGCGGGATAAAATACCGCTTCTTCGGCCTCTGCATGAAGCGTTAATTCAGCACAAATTTGCTGGACGATTTCACCTTTCTTTTCACTGTTGTTCTTCTTCTCTTTCAACTCCTCAAAATCCTTGAATAACTTCTTTACTCTTGCATGGTCCGCCTTGAGCAATTTGAGTACGTCCGAACCCGATTTGCGTCCGCCAGCATTGGCTGTTTTTTTCTGAGTCATTACCTTCTCCTAATTTTTATTTCATGGCTGAATGAGGCTCATGCGTGGCCCTTTCCTTCCTTCATGGAAGCGCTTAGATTGTAAGAAGGTTTACTGATCAGCTCAGTGCGTAGACACACATTAGCTTATTGTTGCCTCTCTAAACAAACCTTTGTCCTCAGCTCAACACTGGCAGCTCGTCCCAATCCCCCGTGTAGTTCGGACTCTTGAAGCTGCGCCGCATTGACCAGGTTCGGTCGACTCCCTCCGAGGCAAGATGAACGGTGCTGCGCCGGTACTTCCCGTTGATACGATCCACCGAATTCATCAGCCTCCCGGACTTGTTGCTGCTGGATGAGTATGCAAAGAGGTCTGTCTGCTGTCCTTCTTGGGGCACCAACTCCAACAGCATCACTCCAGCCTTTTGGTAATACACTTCGCGCTTGTACATCTTCTTCAACAGCCCGAGCGCAGCATTGGTAATTTGCAGGGTGCATTCCGTTAGGGCAGGCAGGGCTACCATGTCCGTTCTGCCGTAGAACGCTGCCTGGTCGAACGGACTGTTCTGGATAAATACGGAAACGGCTTTGGCAAACAGGCCCTGCTTGCGCAGTCGCTGGGCGGCGTTAGCAGCATGATAGCTGATGGCTTCCCGTAGCTCCTGCAGGCTCTCCACCCTTTGCCCAAATGGAGCGCGAGCTAATGACCTTCTTGGCGATGGGTGCTGCCTCTTCCAGCTCCAGCCATGGCTCGCCATTGAGTTCCTGCACGGTGCGCTGCATCGTGATACCAAGCCCGTCGCGGATTCTCCTGAAGTTGGCGCGCTTGAGCCTTAATACACTTTCCACTCCTAGCAATTTCAGGCTGCTCTCCAGCCTTCGACCGATCCCCCAGACGGAAGAGACGGGTAGCGTCTCCAGAACCGCATCCAGTTCCTCCCCTGCATGCGCGTGAAGTCGCATACACCGTTCAATTCCGCTTTTTTCTTTGCGTGGTGGTCGGCAAGCTTGGCTAGCGTCTTGCTATGGCCTATGCCTACACATATCGGCAACCCTGTCCAACGGGTGACCGTCTCTTTTATCTCGTGCCCATAAGCAACAAGATCCCGCTTGATTCCGGTCAGATCAAGAAAACATTCGTCGATTGAGTAGACTTCCTGCCTCGGGCTGAATCGGCTCACGGTCTCCATGACGCGGTTGCTCATGTTGGCGTACAGCTCGTAGTTGGAGGAGAAGGCAACCGCACCTATTTCTCTTGCCCGCTCTTCCACTTCAAACCACGGGCCTGCCATTCGTATTCTTAGTGCTTTGGCTTCCCTGCTCTGGGCGATGACACAGCCATCGTTATTGGAGAGAACGACTACCGGCGAATTCCTGAGGTCAGGTCGGAATACTTTTTCACACGAGGCATAGAAGGAGTTGGCATCGGCCAGTGCGAAGACAGGCCTATTTGGCCTCACAGATGACATAGGTCACCACACCGAAGATGATGAGTTCCTGCCCTTCCTTGAGAACGATGGGCTTATTAAGGGGGTTCTCCGATAACAGCTTGATGACCCCGCTGCGTTGTACAGGCGCTTGACCATCCATTCGCCATCCACATCCGCGATGACGATGTTGGAGGATTTGGGCCTGAGTGAGCGGTCGACAATCAGTGTGGCGCCATCGAAGATGCCGGCGCCAACCATGGAATCCCCCTTGACGGTAAAGAAGAAGGTGGCCGGAGGGTTGGCAATGAAGCGGTCGTTGAGATCGAGCGTTTTCTGCTCGTAGTCCTGTGCGGGGGACGGAAAGCGAGATTGGCCTGCCAGTATCTTGCCGCTACAGATGGGACGCGGAGGCCGGGGATTGGAAATGGCCTGGGGAAACTCGCCGTCGGTGCTATTGTTGTCCTGGCTCGATGTTTTACGAAACGGCTCAAGATAAACCAGCACATCGGACTTGAGGCTGGCGGGCACCCGGATGACTGTGGTCTTCTCTCCGTACGGGCTCATCGATCTCTTCGGACCTGACCCTTCTCTTCTACCGCCGCGTGTACCTATATCGGTCTTTATCGAACGTTGTAACAACATTCAATGTACCACAATGCAGAGCGACATTATTACAAGAAAGACAGAAACCCTTACTTCGGTTCCCAGTCGGTAAGCTTATAGGTCAGGTTCTTTCGTTCTCGCTAGTCTCCAGCGAATAACACACGGGGCTCCCAACAATCCTTCTATAAGCATCGGTTCCATTGGACGAAAATTTCGGCCGTCCGCTACTTCTTTCTCCGGCACCTCATTGGCACCGCACTTCGCGAAGGCAGTGGTGGAGGAGGAATGCATAGATTATTTAATGTCTGGCTGTGATACGGCTGAGCGATGTTGTACTTAGCGCAAACGTCGTTGATTGCTTCCCCTAGCAAATCTTGTAGGGTCCGCCCTACGTTCTGAGGCTGTGCTTGCACGAGGAGCAACGCGGACCGCACCTGTGGCAAATATTGCCCACCAATCATTACCGTTCCCTTAAGCCTTTCTCGCCGGTTGTTCGCTGGTTTTCCGACAGGAATAGTTTCTTCCGGCATCCGTTGCTTACTGCGCACGGGCTTACTGCTTGTGGACATGCTAAACCTCCTATTTTTATGTCAATGGGAAGCGGTATGAAATTAAGCTACATATTCCCTCACCGACCGTTACAGAATTGGAGGATGGCGAAAAATGAGAACTTCTCTGATCCGCGGGTCTTGTTTGGAAAAAAACTTGCTTGGCTGCGTAAAGAACGCGGCTGGTCGCAAGAGCAGCTTGCTCTTGAAAGTGGAATAGCTCGCAGCTATTTGGGGGGAGTTGAACGTGGCCAAAGAAACATATCCCTTCTCAATATTTGTCGTCTAGCCAAAACCCTTAATGTGCCAGTGTCTCGACTGATGGATTTCTACACTTAACTCAGTCCTTCCTCCGCTGACTTGACACGATAAGGCTGCCCTTTCTTCTTGATACGAGATTCGTCAACCAGAGAGTAGACGGACCATCACCAGGAAAAGGATGTAAAACGCCAAATTTGAAAATTTTTGGAAGCGCGGGATCAGGGGCGTTTGCGGTGAAATGCCGAGGGTGGCCGGGTGGGGTCATGCCCGATCCACCTCGACTTGGGTCCAGTGCAAGAGTTTGCGACCAGGCAGTTATATAGACGAAGACTTACATAGCGTTGAAGTAGTCAATCGAACCCGACACCAGCTCTTAACTGGCTGATTTCGTTGGCTCCCCGACCAGGGCTCGAACCTGGGACCTGCGGATTAACAGTCCTATTATTTACAGTTCAAGATCGTTCAAAACGTATAGTACGTTATATATATTCCTTTTTTATCATTGACAAACATTAATCCTACGTCCAGTATTATTCTATACCGTCCAGCTGATTCCAGTGCGATACGGATAATGAACGGATAAGGGGTAAATGTGATGACGAAGGTAGTTCACCTAACGGTTGAGGGGATAGCGCGGACGAAGCTGCCGGTGAAGGGAATGAAATGGCTGTCGGATACGGACGGAGGTAGAGGTTCAGGACGTTTGTATGCCCGTATCTCAGCATCTGGAGCACGGGATTTTTATTTCCGTTATACAACTTCCTCAGGCGAACGGGTCGCCCGCCCGTTAGGCCAGTTTGCTCGCACACCTGAGCCGGGAAAGCTAACACTTACCCAAGCAAGAGAGGAAGTGAGCCTTCTGCGAGCAAAGTACAAAAACGAACCGGATCGCGACTTGCGGGCGGGGGAGAAGCGTGAAGCGCTGGTGCGTGAAGAAGCTGAGGCAGCGCGGGTTGCTACCGAAATTGAACTGGCGGAAACGGTTAAAGCAAAAGAGCGTTACACCGTCGCTGCGTTGGCCGATACATATTTGCAGCACTTGCGAAGGCTAGGCAAACCATCGGCACGCGACGTGGAAAGTATTTTCCGGAATCATTTGCACGGCACCGAAGGGGCAACACGGATGGCTGCCGATCTAAGCGCGAAGGAGGTGGCCGCATTGTTGCGTCGCGTTGTTGACGCGGGGCATGGTCGTACAGCGGCGAAGTTCAGAAGCTACCTGCGTGCCGCCTATGCGCTTGCCTTGAATGCAGAACTTGATGCGAGTGTGTCCAGTGAATTTCTACCGTTTAGAGTTCAATCCAATCCTGTGGCGTCAACAGGGAGTCTATCCCACTACAACAACGCGCGCGAGCAGACATTGACAGAAGAAGAATTGCGCGCCTACTGGCGGCGGCTTGATAAACTCAAGTCAGAACCTATTCGCGCGGCTTTAAAGCTCGCGCTGCTTCTCGGCGGACAGCGGGGGACGCAGTTACTGAGACTTCAAAGAGCCGATGTGGATCTCGAGGGCGGACAGATGCGACTATATGACGGCAAAGGCCGGCGTAAAAGACCACGTATTCATGAACTGCCATTGACAGAGGAAGCTGTGGTCATCCTCCAGCCGATGGTCCAACGGGCTGAAGCGCTGGGCTGTAACTGGATTTTCACTTCTAACGGAACAGTACCAATCGTTCCCGATACGCTTGCAGCAACCGTGAGCAAAATAGCTGAGGAAATGGTAAAAGGCCATGAGACCCGATTTTCGTTTATACCCTCGGACATTCGCCGCACAGTTGAGACCCTATTGGCCAGTAAGGGTATTTCGCGTGAGATTCGCGCCCAAATTCAATCGCATGGGCTATCCGGCGTGCAGGTCCGCCACTATGACAGGCATGACTACCGGGATGAAAAACGACGCGTATTAGAGTTCTTGGTGGCCCTACTTGATGGCAGGCGCGACGTAAAAGTGGTCCCGCTCATAGTCAAGTCGCTTGACCACCAGCGGGGGTCGGAGTCGTACCGGCATCCACTCGTGTGATTTGCGCACTGTCTCGCACAGCCCTCATCGTCGCGCAGTTTTCGCCATCGTAGCGGGTTTTGGAGGCCCGCCGCCTGACGGAAGTCGACTCGGTAGAATTTTCTGGTTCAGGACAGTTTCGGGAAGTTTTGGATTTGAGAGTTTCAGGAAGTTTTAAATTCGGGAGTTTCAGATTCGGGTCGTTGAGGGGGTTTTGGAGGCCCGCCGTCTGACCAAGTCGACTCGGTGGAATTTTCTGGTTCAGGACAGTTTCGGGAAGTTTTGGATTCGAGAGTTTCGGGAAGTTTTGAATTCGGGAGTTTCGGGAAGTTTTGAATTCGGGAGTTTCAGATTCGGGTCGTTGAGGGGGTTTTGGAGGCCCGCCGTCTGACCAAGTCGACTCGGTGGAATTTTCTGGTTCAGGACAGTTTCGGGAAGTTTTGGATTCGAGAGTTTCGGGAGTACTGAGAGATCATATTTTTTCCCCGGTGTTTAGTCAATATAAGCTTTTATCGCATTCCAGAAAAGAATCGAGAAACCTTACCCCCTTACACGGCAAACAGGGTACGTTGTGTGCCTGAAATATTCCCGAATTCGGGAACGGGAAGAATAGAAGCCAAGCTCGAGGCAGAGTTTACATTGGCGAAGGATTCTATTTTCGCTCCGCAACGCTATCCTCACTTTTTTTCAGATGTAGGAGGTAGCGTGCAAAAACCGCTTTCCTGAAGAGCAAGTAACCTCCTCCACCCATTAGCAAAACGGCAAGCGCGGTTATTGCGCACCAACGGCAGGATGAAAAGATAGCTATCGCGCAACTATCCGTACCAGCGAGTTGTCCTGAAAATCCCAATATAATAAAAGTTAAACCCGTTATCGAGTCACACTTGGTCGTCACGGCCTGAATGGGCACTTCAGGACCCCCAAAGGCAATCGCTTCTTGAAATTCTTTTTTTCCTTGACGGGTATATCCCCAGACAAGGATCAACGCTCCAATAAGGTCATATAGCAGTCCTACTCGACCGATGGTAAACCAATCCAGCGATTGCATACTCAGTTTTAATTTATCCGGTAGTTTTTTAGCAGCGTTTATCGCCTGATCCTATATATTGTCGAGCTATATATCAAGAATTGCAGACGTTTGCACTCCTGAGCAAATAGAAACCCTAACCTTTGAGCTGGGGTTTCTTTTGGTACTACCTGCTGCGCCTGACGTCGTATATTCCTTCTTAGCCCACCCAGCGCTATTCGAGACAAATGCTCCCAGAACACACACACGCAAGTTTTCCGCTTGGAATCGAATTTTTTGAGTTGCAGTCGCATGTCTCCGACAGGGCTGCAGAAGCGACCGATCAGATGTTCAGCACTTCTGGTGAGAAGCTCCCAGCAACAACTCAAGGCCTCGGCACGGTCTTGTCTCTTATGTACCGAACCGCCTGCTGTGCGTAGGGCTGTGGCGGGGGTGATCATCAGCTCGAATGGCTGTTTCAAAACTCTCCTGTTTTCCTACTTTTATGCCTCCTAGAACTATCTCTTGAAATCTGGTCTCCTATAAGCTACAGTTCAGTTGAGTTTAAGGAGACAGACGATGGCAGAGGGAGTGAAATGAAAATTGGTTATGCACGGGTAAGCACCCAGGATCAGGACTTGGCCTTACAGCTTGATGCCTTGATTAAAGAAGGGTGTGAGAGGATTTTTCAGGAAAAAGCGTCGGGTGCACAACGGGATCGGCCTGAGCTAAAAGCTGCGCTGTCCTATATGCGCAAGGGCGACACATTGGTGGTCTGGAAAATTGATAGACTTGCCCGCTCTATGAAACAGCTCATCGAAACGATTGAATCATTCCAGGAACGAGGAATAGGGCTTAAATCGCTGCAGGACCCCATCGATACCAGTTCACCCAGCGGGAAACTGGTCTTCCATATTTTCGCAGCCCTTGCCGAATTCGAACGCGGTGTCATCCGTGAGCGAACTACTGCGGGCTTGAGAGCCGCACGGGAACGCGGTCGTGTGGGTGGTAGGCCGCCCGCACTGTCAGCCAACGACCTCCAGGCAGCCAAGGCAATGCTGAAGAATGCTGATATCACTGTTGCTGCTGTCGCCCGTCGATTAAACGTAGCTGCATCCACACTTTACCGTCATATTCCCCACGCACGAACTGCAAGCCTCGAGACAGACGAAAGGGCGGGTTTGCTAGCGACAGAATAATGAAACTATCCCGGAAATCTTGAGCGGGCGATGGTTATGGTCGCGATCGCTGCGCGGGGAGATATTGGGCGTCGAACCAAAAACAGTCGCCTTTGTCCACGACGTACCCAACCGTAAAAATACGTTCGCGTGATCGAGGCCTCTTGCAATGAAGAATATTTATCGTGAGGAAGGATTCAGACCCATCAAGGCCTGGACTGATGTTGAAGACGACGCACTTGCCCAAGCCAGGAATCTTGCGCGACTGCCTTTTATAGATCAACACGGCATCGCCCTGATGCCCGATTGCCATCTTGGCAAAGGTACGACGGTAGGCACCGTTATCGCAACGGACAAAGCCATCATTCCAGCCGCGGTAGGTGTCGATATCGGCTGCGGCATGAATGCCGTCCGCCTTTCCCTCAAAGCTTCGGACCTGCCCGATTCGTTACTCTCTATCCGTCGCCAGATTGAACGTGATGTTCCCCTGGGTGCTGGTGGAAGCCGCAGAAAGCCGGTTGCACTGGGCAAGCTTTCCTCAGCGCTTAATCAGGGTCGTGGCTACAAGCGATGGTACGGGCGTTTCGCACAGAGTCGAAAGACCGATGAGATCAGTTTGGTAAAAAAGGCCGAATCACAACTCGGAACCTTGGGCTCAGGCAATCACTTCATCGAGTTGTGCACAGATGAGAATCAGGACGTGTGGGTGATGCTCCATTCTGGTTCCCGGGGTATTGGCAACATGATTGGAAGCTATTTCATCGAAAAAGCCCGGCGCCGGATGGAACGCCTTTCCATTCACCTGCCGGATGGCGATCTTGCATGGCTGGCAGAAGGCGAGGATGACTTCGACGATTATGTGGAAGCTGTTAACTGGGCACAGGACTATGCGCTCGAGAACCGGCGGATCATGATGGAGACCACGATAGCAGCGCTACGCCGCCACATTCCCATCAAATTTACCCTTACCCGGGAAGCCATCAACTGTCACCACAATTATGTGGAAAAGGAAACGCACTTTGGGCGAAATTTATGGGTGACGCGCAAGGGAGCAATACGTGCGCGCGTGGACGATCTGGGTATTATTCCCGGCTCGATGGGCCAGCGGAGCTATATAGTGCGGGGGAAGGGAGAACTTGAATCCTACTGCTCCTGCTCACACGGTGCGGGCCGTAAAATGTCCCGCAGTCAGGCCCGAAGTATATTTACAGTGGCCGACCTGGTTCAGCAGACCAAAGGGGTCGAGTGTCGCAAGGATAAAATGGTGTTGGACGAGTTACCCTCATCGTATAAGGACATCGATGAGGTGATGGCAAACCAGGCAGACCTGGTGGAAGTAGTACACACGTTAAAAGCAGTGATGTGCGTCAAAGGAAGCTGAGGACAATGGCGCTCACGTGCGGTACACTTGGTTGTCAGGGGTCGCCTTGGCTTGGGGCCGGAGGGAACTGTACCCTCCCTTGTTCATAACCCAATCGCGGCCTTTGAGTTTTGTTATTAGCTGCTCCCTTCCCGAGAGCGGTATTCCCAGTATCAGCTCACCACCGGCAGCTCATTCCAGTCCCCGGTGTAATTGGGACTCTTGAAGCTGCGCCGCATGGACCACGTACGGTCAACTCCCTCAGATGCTAGATGAATGGTACTCCGCGCGTATTTCCTGTTGATCTGATCGACCGCTTCCATCAGCCTGTTCGATTTGTTGCTTACCGTAAGGAAGAAGGTAGACAAGGGTGGAGTAAGGTCCGACGGCAAAGATTGAAGGGGTGGCTCGCGACGCAGGTTAACAAAAAAGCCTGTTAACCTGCTTGTTCACTACGTACAACAAAGGAAGCGGCGTGTTGGTGCGCCCTCCAGTAAGACGGCCGAACTGCTGGAAGCCATACTAGTAGAAGCGGAACGCCCCCGATACAAATTAGGACAGCTATATAGTAGCGGTCAAAATTTAAAAAACTGTACCTCTGCGTAGTTTTTTGGAATGCAAGCCTAAGAAAAGGAATAATAATGAGGGCAATCATACATAACTTATAGGGGGACAAATGATAGTCAAACATGATTCGATGCGCCTTGCCATGATTGTTTTGGCATTTTGCGTGGCTCTGGTTGCTAGCCAGGCGCTTGCTGCGTCGGCCGCCGGTACGCCATGGGAAACTCCGAATGGAAATTGGTGCCAGGTCAGCTCCTTCTGGTCGGGTTGGATTCTTCTGATGGGTGTCGTAATTAGTGGCTTTACCTTGATATTTGACGGTGAAACCTCTCGGCGTATCCGCTATGCCACAATCGTAGCTTGCGGACTTGCCTTGGCTAACATGATTACCTGTTTATTCCTCTAAGCTAAGGCGACTACTAGGGCGACAGATTATTGGTGTCATGTTGCCTTCCTTCCACAGCTTGATGTCTGTGTTGGCGATGGTGAGCGCCATTGAAATACACCTGCTGTGCAGCGGGAAAGTACCGTTGATGTCCGTCATGCCCGCCACTGCCGCAAACGTCACTTCCTCTATGCCCGCAGCCCGAACACACTATTTAATGTGATAGTCACATATCCTGCAGATGGGGTATCTTTGACCCCGTTGCTCACGGTCACGCTGTGTGGCGGCGCGGTATCAAGGGCGGAAAGCGCCCAGGTATCATCATCCTTGCCGGTAGTCTCGGCAGAAGCCGGCGACGGCGCAGACTCTACACCCCACGGCGTAACGAACGTATACACGTAGACGCGGGTAACTGTGGATCCAACCCCGCCTGAAGGGGTCACCGTTGGAGCGGCAACGGGAGGCGTAACCCCCAGCACATAGCCACCTGAGGGGTATGGGCCCACCCCTTGAGTCGCCGTATCGTAGTGGGATACGTGCGGCTCTACATCGCCGGTATAGTAGAAGCGCCGTGAAGTGTTTCCAGCTACCGGCGAACGTGCGACAAAACAATGTCTCCATCGATGTCCAGAGCAGCGACCAGAAGGGGTCCGTTTCTGGGACGCAGATCGCCGGATGTCAGATTGCAGTTTGTCGCAACCTGCGCTTGATTAGGCGCGAGCAACTGCTTTGCCAGTCGCGGAACGAGGCCGGAGAACCCGGCGATGCGGGATGCTGTCATGATTTGCGTCTTATCTCACGAATGGCTTTTAGTTTTCCCGACTCATCCACGCGCTCATATTCACACTTGAGGAAATTAAGCTCCCGGCCAATCTCGTACAGCGCACGGCGTTCGGATGGGTCCATCGGATAATCGTCCCTCGCCAGATAGCCTTTCACAGTGCAAACATCTGGATCCTCAGTCTGGGCCATCGTGCAAACCCATACGTAACCGGCAGTCAACGAATTACCGTCGATACGACGGCGAATGAGCCAGGATGGACGGAGAATTGGTTCGACTGTTATCAAGTCCTTGACGATGACAAAATTAGGGAGGCTAGCATCCAGCCCTTTGTTCATTTTTTCCTCTCCGAGTCCGTAACAGTGAATCGTCCGGATGGAATGATACGTGGGCCAACAGCAGCGACTAGTGGACGTAAGTACACCTTGGACCAACGTACAGGTACTTGCCCCTCGCAGACCTTGCGCTCTTCAGCACGGCCCTCCCCACCGCCAATATTCAGCTTCAAGGTAGACGAGTTGCTGTTCATCGGTATGAGCTGGGGCTATAGAACTCGGAAGGAAGCGGTTGAGAAGAAGAAGCCCTAGATATGCGCTCGTGTCCAGAAATCTCTGACCGGGCGGCACTTCCGCCACATCTTCAGCCAGGTACGGGTAATCCTTCCCGCGGGCGGTTGATAGGAATGGACGCTGGAGATGGTAAGAAGCAGCCGTGGTACATCACGCGGAAAGTGAACGAACCGATATTGACAGTCGCTCTCTGATCTGTGCTTCGACAAGGAGGCGGAAGTTAGCCCCCTCGTGAAGAACCGCTACCACCCCACTGTCGCTCGGGTTAAATGCGGTGGCGTGGACGTAAATTCAGAACAGGTTAATCGCGGCATGGCTTGGGTCTATCGGCGCTACACGAAGGACCATGACCTGTATGTGCTGGAGCATGAGGCTAAAGAATGGGAAAACCTAGGGACTTTGCCGACTAGCTGGGACGTAAATCTGGACATGGAAGCGAAAATTGTTGCCCCACTACACGATTGCAGCGTGATTGCTTACTGGGCCGTTCTCTTTCTCCGATCCTCACATTTGAGGTCGAGTTCAGCTCGATACGATCCAATCCGCGTTTTCCGCTCATAGGTCGAGGCCGATCCAGTTTTTCCCCTCTCACTGTACGAAAGTACATGACGAGGTTCGTGACACCTGCCGACAAATCTTCCACCCAAGCAGTTCCAAGCTTCTGATATTTAACCCGAATTATAGTGGCACGGCTTTTGCCTAGTAAGCTGTGTGGCAGCGGGTACGTGATTACCGACTTCCTATTGCAGCGTTGATAATTAATTGATTTCTTTTCCGACGGATACATTGTGAAAACATATTTCAGAAAAACCAAGCTGGTCGCCGCACTTTCCGCTCTCAGCTTCTTCGCCGCTGTCAGCACCTCGCAAGCAGCCCTGCTCGAGATCGACTTCTCGAAATCGGGCGCTTTTTCGGGTACGACGCCTTCAACTCCCCTCAATGCGAGTGATGTTTTCGCTAAGGCTATTTTCGACGATGGCGGTGGCTCTGGCAGCGTGACCCTGACTATGAGCGTCTTGAATAATCTGTCGACAACTGGTGCCTATGTGAAGGACTGGTACTTTAACGTTGCCAATGCGCCCCTTACTGGTGTTGCGTTTACCAGCGGAATCTCCACATCCGATATTGATATCGGAACCAATGCTTTTAAGGCTAATGGGACAGGCGGAAAATTTGATTTTGCGTTTCATTTCCCAGGAGAACTCGTACCTGGCCACACCTCCGTGTACACCCTGACGGGAGCAGGCATTACCGCCAACTCCTTCAATTCTGTCTCGGTGCCTGCGCCTAATGGCGGTGGTTATCTTGGCGCAATACACGTGCAAGGATATCAGGGAACCAGTGCTTGGATAAGTGGGCAAATCGGAGATCCCGTGAGTTCCCCGAGCCAAGTACCCGAACCCGCAACCCTTGCGTTACTTGGGCTTGGCTTTCTTGGCATAGGGGCCACACGCCGCCGCAATAAATAAGTATGGAGCAATAAGGAGGGCGGTAAAAGTGGAACCCCATCCAAGGATGACGACAGAGGCTCATCCAAGGATAACGATAAAGGGCGTCTTGCCAGGATATTGTTTCTTTCCCCGACCGGGATAGCAGATAAGACTGCTTCCGGGAATCCCGGTAATTCACGGTCGGCAGTCGGTAGTACTCGTATTTTGGCGCGATACACTCTTCACACGACGCACCGCAACTCTCCTTTCATTCGTCCAGCCGGGCCGAGTGCCATTGCCAACCCGTATCCGTTGGCCTTTGCCAGTTTTCCTGCTGGCCGCCGCCTCGTTCACCCCAACAAGTGTTTCACCGTCTCGAATCTTCGGTCACTCCAATGAGCGCAACTTGAATCGCCCATAGTGCAAGGGAACCATAAAATGACAGTCGAGTAGACTATATTAAGTTACTGAATTAACGGGGACAATCTGTTAGTGGGCGGGAAAAAGAAGTCCATACGCACACGTGCAATGAATATTGTTCTTGAATCTTTTTTGGAGCCACAAATGAATGTAAAAACAAAATCGCTTATCGCCGCCCTAATCTTTGGTGGATCGATATCCGCAGCATCGGCGTCAGCTGTAATCACGGACATTACCGCAAGCGGCCCTGGCATGGGATCTTTTTCAGTCCTTGCCAGTTCCACTAACGACAAAGGTCTGGATCTTTCCAAAACCTTTGACAGCATCAACCCCATCACTTTGACATTCACGGTTGCGCATTCCGTGGGCAACGGCGGCTCCTACGATGTAATTGAGTCGATCACCAACAACACTGGAACAGCTTTTTCTGACTTCCATTTCAGCATCACGGAGCCAACGAACGCACCTGGGAACGGCGTTGTGTTCACCAGTTTCAACTCGTCGACTCTTGCCGGTTTCACCCTTGATTCGCCTTCGGTAAATCAGTCGTCCCCCTTTAATTCCAGCGGTCCCCGCGATCTAAACTTCACCGGAACCTTGGCTGTCGGCGGCACAGCAGATGCAGCTTTCCACCTGAGCCCTTTTGATCCCGGCGCCGGCAACACCTATACGTTTTCCATCACGCAGACACCGACGGTGAGCGCAATTCCTGAACCGGAAACCTACGCCATGCTGCTTGCAGGGCTTGCAGTTATGGGGGCTGTCGCAAGACGCAAAAATAGCAAGAAACACGCGTAGGAGCTTTTTGCACCTTCGCTGAGCAATTGGCCAGCGAAGGTTGATAAAAAACAGGGGATAAGAATGAATAAGAAAAAAAGGTTTTTTTCTGGGGCTCTAGTAGCGTTGTTTAGCGCGGCAGTGTGGATACCAAGTGCACAGGCTGTCTTTATCGTCGACACAAAGATCGGGGAGTCTTTGCTTGGGAATTCGGGCGATGCAACAGAACTTGCCGCGATGGAAACGTTTGCCAACAACAATAACCTGGTTCAGGATCTAAAGATCAGCTCGTTCACTGCTTTTGTGAATGCGCCGGGGGAGTGGTATCTGGACGTGGCCCCGACCGAGCCGGGTTACTTTCTTCTAAAGTTTGGCACCGGGGGTACCAGTGCAACAGCCGACACTTTCTTCTTCCAGAATATCGGGGAGATGACCAAGCTGGTATGGTCTGATTCGCAAGTTCAGTTCCTCTCCGGGGGCGGCGGCAATAATACTAATATTGGACGGCTCAGCCATTACACGACGTACGATCCTAGCACGCAGGTTCCAGAACCCGGCACTCTCGCGCTGCTAGGCCTTGGGCTCGCGGCTTTTGGCATTCGGCGCAAGCGGAAACAGTAACAATCAGTTATTGAAATTGAAACAGACCCGCTTCGGCGGGTTTTTTTTGGAAATATATTAGTCGCAACGGTGACGAGTTCCGACCCGCGTTTTTTTCCCCGATAAAGGGCCTCACAGCAGCAGCATGAGATCTCCGGTAGCATTAGTAGCCCCGCATCTTTATTATGACCAGCAAAACGCCGACCGTAATATTTAACGAGTTCCCCAGTGCATATACTTATTGTTGAAGACGATCCCGCGATTGCCACCAATCTTTATGATTTCCTCGAGGCTCGCGGTCACAGCGTGGATGCAGCTGCAGATGGAATCACTGGCCTACATCTCGCCGTAACCCAAAAATTCGACGGAATTCTGCTTGATCTTGGTTTGCCGGGAATGGATGGCATCACATTGTGCCGGAAACTCCGCAAGGAAGCCGATATCGACACGCCCGTACTGGTGCTTACCGCGCGGGACACTCTGGACGATAAGCTTAAAGGTTTCGATTGCGGTGCCGACGATTACCTGGTCAAGCCATTTGCGCTGAAGGAAGTCGAGGCGCGGTTGGTGGCCATGCACAAGCGTCATGGAGGCAAAGTCACCGGTCGGCTGCTTGAAACGGGCCATCTTTCGTTTGATCCAAAAACGCTCTCCGTCCAGTTCGCAGGCGCAAGCGTTAAACTTCCACCAAAGGGCATGCGCTTGTTTGCGCTAATGATGAGCGAGCCAGGCCGGGTATTCAGCCGCCGGGAACTGGAATCGGAAGCATGGGGGGGTGCGCAGGGTACCAGCGATACCTTGCGCACCCATATGTACGAACTTCGCCATGCGCTAAAGAGGGCGGGAGGATACGACCCGATCGAAACAGTTCACGGCCTTGGCTACCGCCTGATTTCTGGTGCCCCCAGTTAAGAGCCCTATCCCTCAGTTAACGTTAACAAACATGCGTGACCCAACCTGCCGAGCTCGGATCACTTTCAGACGGTTCGCGCCGCCATTGTCTTCTGCCCCCGCCGCCAGTCTTTATACGTGAAATCAGGTCTTATGCAGCCGGACCGCACGTAGGTCAGGCATGAAGGCTAATGATCCCCATCAAAGAAAACATCCTGAGGCTTATTGGTGGGGAGTATGTTGCTGCGGAAACCAAGCAGTTGCCAGATCCCAATACAGCAAAGGAAGAGTTTCAGGAAACGGTTATGGAGGTACCTAACTTGGGCAAAGTCAGGTTTACCTGCAGGCGGTTTAAATCAAAGCATCATAAATCCGTCAATATTGTCTGGAGTGCGATAGCTGCCGTGAAAGTTGATCAGGTGCCTTGAGAATAACTATTTAATTACTGGATCATTAGAAATAACGTTCGTTGGCTGTTTTCCCTGAATCTGCTGAATGAGTTGATTAGCATCAAGACTTATATTTAAATTGCAAGAATTGATAAAGGCTCCTATGAGCAATAGCGAGGTGAAATATAGTTTCCTTTTAACATTCCTTATCAATTCACCGAAAGTGGGATCGATTTTCTCGACCTCTCTAGCCAATTCCTCAGCAGGCTTTTTCTCTTTATAGGCATTCTTAACAGCCGTACCAAGCACTTAACTTCTGCTGGGTAATATCGGGAGCAGAGACAATTGACAATATCCCATCTATTACATCAAATACGCCATCTGCAATATCCGCCCAGGCACCACAAAATGGGCATTCCTCCCTATTCCCAGACAGAGTTACGTTCTTCACCCCAGGGCCAAGCTGAATACCGCGCGAGGCAAACAGCCCTCCACATGATGGGCAGGAAGCAGGAATTTGAACGTAACTCATGGGCGACGCCTGTTAGAAGATGGTAAGAGAATTCTTAACGGCACGTTCGGTACGAGCTTAATGTCCATCTAGGTACACCACACTAACTAGATAAATTCCAGACGGAAAAATCATGATATGTGCATCGTGCGGAGCGGACGAACTGAAGCCTGACGTCCGGGACATAAAGCAAACCTACAAGGGCCGGTCAACATCATCAAAGATGTGCACGCCGACTGGTGCGGCCATTGCGGAACATCGGAAATAGACGCAGGACCGGGAGAGGGCGAACGGGTGTCGAAGGAAATGTGCGCCTTCGTGAAGAAGGTCGATCAAGAACAGTCGGATTAGGGTACATCATAATACACGCTCAAGCCTTTAAGCCTTTAATTAAAAGGGCAATTAAATCGAGCTTTGAAAAATTAGGTTATATTGTTAAACATTCAAAGTGAGATATTTAATAAAAGGCAAAGGAGAAATGATGAATCCAGAAGAAATCATGACACTTGAACAGCAGTGGGCGCCACTTCAAAAGCGTATGGAACAACTAGGTCAACCTGCAGACAAGATAGAGGCTATGCGTTGCTTTTACTATCAAGGCGTCGTTGCTACGCTATTCGTAGTCCAAGCAGCATTCCCCAACCTAAGTGAGCTAACGCCAGAACAACGGCAATTGCTTTTAAGGTGCAAAAAAGAATTAGGGGTGCATGTAAAAGAGGGTGCAGAAGGACAACTCAGTCACTGAAAATCTCAACTCTTTGTCATTCTGAGGTACACCTCAACCATACACCTGCACCTGACAGACCAGTCAGAGAATTGGATACGTTCGTGTGAGCTCGCTTGACCAGAACGCCGAGCGCCAGCTTGACGGCATTTATTCGGACAAGGTGTTCACCGACAAGGCATCAGGCAAGGATACGAACAGGCCACAACTTCAGGCAGCCCTGAATCATCTTCGTGCAGGGGATACGCTCGTCGTTCATTCCATGGACCGGCTGGCACGAAATGTGGAGGACATGCTCAGGCTTGTGAGGGAGATGAAAGATCGAGGTGTATCGGTTGAATTCATCAAGGAGAATATGAGCTTTACGGCAGGCAGTGATGACCCTCGTTCCATCCTGATGTTTACTATGCTCAGCGCCTTCGCACAGTTTGAGCGTTCGCTTATCAGGGAAAGGCAGCGGGAAGGCATAGCGCTGGCGAAGGCCAAGGGAACGGTCTACAAGGGCAGGAAGCCAGCGTTAAACGCGGAGAGGATTGCTCAACTGCGAGAACAAGCCGCAACGGGTGCAAACCGGACAAAACTGGCGAAAGAGTTTGGAATAAGCAGGGAGACTCTTTACCAATATATCCGATAAAAAGGGGTAAGGCCGGGAAGGAAGAAACGCCACTAATTGCCGATGAACTCAGCAGAGGTTAAAGGTAAATATGGCCCATCTCCTGCGAAATATCCCCCCAATGGTTCGGACCGGCTGGAATGCAGTCGGCTCCAACTCAATGTCATGTGGTTTATTTTGTCACAAGCAGGTTTTTAACCTCTTTCACTCCAGCCACCGCGCCAGCCAGTGCTTTGGCCCTATCGCTGCTTTTCGACGAATCGATTGATCCGCTTAATGTCACCACGCCTTTTATGGTATCAACACCGATTTGTAGTGTTTTGAGACCGGGCTCGGCAAATATGCCTGCTTTTACCTTGGTCGTAATCTCGGCATCATCAATAGTCACACTGGCCTTCTCGCCTTGCTTGCCAAGTTTTACACCGATTTCATCGGCTGCTTCACCTATTCTCTTGCTGGCTTCACCAGCCGTCTGGTCTATTTTTTTACCTGCGGTTTCTGCGGGCCCCGGCTTGTCGCATGCGGTAAGCCCGCAGACGAATAGCATCGAGATACCGATTAATGTGAGATTCTCTTTTACTTTCATTTTGGTTCCTTTTTAATTTTATTTACACCGCTAAAAATACATCCTGATTGATCGCCCACGACTGAGCCATAGCCCTTTTTCTTGTGCTGACTGCAGCGCTCCCGTCGACTCTGCTGACCAACCGTGTCGCCCTGTTCTTTGTCGTCCCGCTGACCGTCAGTCTGCATAAGGTGAGTACGGCACCGGTAAGGGGTCTTATCGCTTTTGTTAGGTTTTTTGGGTTGCGATAGAAACTAAAGGCCGCGAGCCAACAAGCTGGCGCCAAGTTCTTTTAGCCGAACAACAAATGGACGTTGCCGCCATTTTTCCAATATGACAAGCTGGGAAGATTCAATATCTTTGTCGAACAGTGCCTTCATTTGCGCACCGAATTCTTGCCCAAGAACGACCGCGTTGATTTCCTGGTTTTGCTCCAAACTTAACCAGTCAAGATTGGTCGAGCCTATGGTGGACCACACGCCGTCGACTAATGCGGTCTTGGCATGTAATAAAACATCCTCCCGTTCATAGATCTTCACTCCAGCACTCAGCAATTGGTCATAGTAAGAGTGTGCCGCATAAAATACCAGGTTCGAATCGGTTTTGTTCGGTAACATTAATCGCACGTCAACGCCGCGTTGGGCGGCGCCCTTCAACGCAGTCAGTAACCGTGAATCCGGTACAAAATACGCAGTAGTCACGTATGCATAGGTTTGAGCGTTGTTTATCGCGGATATAAGCGTAGCGTAAAGGCGGCTGTAAGGATCAGCGGGTGAACTGCCAACGGCACGCACTACTTCGTTACCCCTACTGCCTATCTGCGGGAAAAAAGATTTCGCTGCGATGGGCTCACCCTGCTGTTTTTCCCACGTCGCCACAAACAATTTCTGGAAATCACTGACGACGGGGCCTTCGATACGCAGATGGGTATCGCGCCATGGTGGGGAATCCCTAGTAGGAGGTTTTGATCTGAATGATCCGCTGGAATATACGCTGCTAATATTGACGCCCCCTACAAAGGCGATCTGGCCGTCAATCACGAGCAACTTACGGTGATCCCGGCCTACTTCCCATTTCTTGCGAAGGCTCAGCGGGTTGAGGGGATTGAATTCGAGTATCGCAATTCCGCTGTCGATTAATGGCTGGAAAAAGTCTTCAGGTGTATCGGCTGATCCCACGCTGTCGTAAATCAAATGTACCTGTATGCCCTGCTTTTGCTTTTCAATCAACGCAGCGGCAAAGCGACGACCGACTTCGTCGTCTTCAATACTATAGGTTTCCATGTTGATATGATGTTTGGCGCCCTGTATCGCCGCATACATCGATTTGTAGGTGGTGGGACCATCGATCAACAGCGTTACCTTGTTGCCCATCGTAAGCGAGCTTCCCGAGAGTTCCTCTTCCTGGGCAAGATGCTTGTTAAAGATATCTGTTTCAGGACTGCCTTTTTGGAGATGCGCGAGGACTGCCTTGCTTTCCTGGATAGAGAGTATCCCCTGTGCGCCATTGACGTGCACGGAACGGTTAGCGTGTGCGGTTTTATCTGGGATTGAGCGGGAACCGCACCCAACCAGCAGAATCATCGCGCACAGAGCTACCGAATATATCGGGGCTTTCATGAAACGAGCCTCTTCTGGGAGATATTTACCAGACCGTCAAAATGAAGACGCACGGAATGTTAACCCCGGTAACCCTTTGAGCGCATGCAAGAAGAATAAGCGGCCTGATATCGTGCATCATGCGACTTACTTTCATTGAGGCCGTAGAGGCTACCGCCTGCTGCACCGGTTAAGCCTCCTATGGCGGCTCCTTTTCCCGCATTCCCTCCCCCCGCGATGGCACCTCCGGCGGCACCTACTGCTGCTCCAATAGCAGCACCCAGCACGGCACTTGTGAGCACTTCCTCGGTTTTGCTGTTTACCTGATCATCTGCATACTCGTTGCATGTTGCAATGATGGACTGTGAAGGCTGCGCCGTCATCCGCTGGTTCTTTACCCGGACGACGTTCGCGCTCCCTACATTCTGAGTCACCTGGGCTTTCGTTTCACTCATTCGCACCGTTTTGGATTCAGGAGCCTCAATCTTTGATTCTCGTCCTGCTAGCATTGTGACCCCGACTGTTGTGCCCACCAACACTATTCCGATTGTTGCGAGCATCCATGGGTTAAGCGATTCGTGCGACATGGTATTTTCCTTGAAGGTACTTCGTTGCCCTTGGGCTCGGCTAACGCAGCCGAGAATTTTAGTGGGAGTTGCGATCCTGGTAGCCATGAGCTGCTTTTCGCTTATCATGACTGCGAACCTTTCGCTGTATTTCTTAATTCTGACCACGAGCTTGGCTGCCCTGATTTCTCAAGGCCGCTCGATTCCGGCCTTTTGTTTCCAGTAGGCCACTCGGCGTTTGAGTTCTCACTTCCTTTCTGACTTCTGTAACCAAACGCCGCCCTACCGGGTTTCTAACTGCATCCCTACTCGAATGCCGTTTGGTATCTTCGCCGGCTAACCCGGACTTTCTAAAGCCCAGCATGATGCCGGCCAACAATAGCTCAAGCCGACTGTAGGCGCGTTCCCGCTCCTTTAGAGCGCATCTCACATTTGGAATCGTCGCCAGGCAGCAACCTGAGTCTCGAGTTCTTCCGCACACTTTACTCGCATCGATGGTAATGACTATTGGACTGAAGTACACCCTAGGGAGTCGGTCACTGGGTTCTGGTTCATGTAAAATTTCGGAACTCTTTACGGACGCAAAAAAAAGATTGGAAAGCGGTGAAAAGCAGGAAAGCCCGGACTATGCGGGGACGTACATCCACATCAACTCGTTAAGGCTCAGCCAAAAAAGCTGTACCAAAGTCCACTGTTAATTAATCCCGAAGTCCGTAAGATCGGAGGAGTGCAGAAACACGTGACATTCCAGGCGAGATTGAGCTGAGGCGAGCGTACGCAAATGAGCAGGATATTGTCATAGAAAAGGACGGCAAGCGCGAATACTATCGTCCCAATTGATATTTTTGAAGACATGGCGGCGTCTTACCAAGGCTTGGACCATGTTGCTCTTTATAAAGCAGCTGAGGCGACGGACGACGGAACTCGCATTCCTGCCGAGGCTGTCGATGCCGAACTCGACGGCGTCCATCCGATCAAGGCATGGGCTATCAATGTTCTTTATCAATTTCACAAGCGTTAAATTTTCCGGTTGATCTTTTTACAAAGTAAGAGGCGGAGCATGTCCAGTACAAACGTAGAATTTCTCGTCGTCAATATCTCCAAGATCGAGGCTATCGTCGAGGAGCTGCCACACATTGGGTCGCGAAGGGAGATGAAGGCCAAAGTCGACGAGATCCTGCGGCTTGCTGAGCTGGCGCGGCAACAGGCTTACAGGCTGGCTGATAGCGAATCGAAAGAGACTTACGCGCCGAACTTCGATGTTCTGTGGGGCGGCCGGCCAAAGAAAGATGGAGCCGAAACGCCTATTAAGCCACCCAGACTAGGGAAAAATGAGCCGACACAGCTGGAGAATATTGGCACAACGGAAAGGCGTTTAGAGAGAGTTAAAGTGACGTGGGAGCGCCGTATTAATCCTTGGAAATACAACGGAGAGGACTAGCATGGAGAGGCTCAGGCTTTCCTCTGACCACTGAAGCCTTCCAGTGTTGGCGCGTGACGAGAAATGTGAACATGCCGACCCCGGCGAAGAACACCTTAACTCATTGCACAAATTGATGGCATGGCGCGGTGGGGAAGAAAGACAGCAAGCAATAGACAATTGCTTAATACATCTAAATGTGCGGCCGCATAGAACAATCCGAAACACGTGGGCACGACGCGAGGGGCTCTTATCCCAAAATTTGGGAGCCCGATTGGTTGGGTGGTGATCCTGGCCCCGAGTACAACCTTAGCCCTGGTCGCCCTGCCCTGTTGCTCCATTTGTTGACAGGAAAGCTTCAGTCCGATTACCTCACGTGAGGGTGCAGAACGCCGAACGAGGCGGCGGCGAAGCGCAAACCATGGACCAATGCGCGGGTAGAGAAGGCACTAACGGGCCGCTACTTCCGGCACATGTTCAGCCAAGGACGAGTGATCATTCCTGCGGGTGGATGGTATGAATGGACGCTCGAGAATGGGAAGCGACCTTGGTACATTACAAGGCGAACACATCAGCCAATCTTCATGGCTGGTCTTTCCAATTACGGGCCGAATCAGCATGGCGCTCAGCAGCAGAAGGTTGAAGTGGGATTCGTTATTGTCACTGAGGACTGTGAAGGCGGCATGGTGGACATACATGACCGTAGACCCGTGGTGCTGGAACCCGAGGACGCGTTGCGCTGGCTAGATCCTGAGACACCGGTCGAGGAAGCGGCACGTATTGCGCAGACACGGTCTCTGCCCACAGCAGAATTCGTCTGGTGGAAGGTGGACCGGGCAGTAAACCGGGTCGATCCGAACAACAACGGCAAGCACTTGCTAGTGCCCATAAGCGAGAGCGCCTGAACTGCTGGTGTGTGCCGCTACTAGTCCGTACTTTCCGCCTCCTGCCCTTCACCGTTGACGCGATAAGCCTTGTTGAACCTCCCGTCTGGTCTGCCAGGTGTCTCATGCCCGCTCCGTTATGCCAGTGAAGAAAGCCTGAGTTTCTTCCGGCCGAGGTTCTGGAGCTTCACACTTGCTAATTTTCCGAATTTTTTTTTACCAGGCTACGGCGGATAGCTACTTTTGCATCATGAAATTGTTTGTAGCGAGAAATCAAGAATGCACCGAAACCTAGAGAGAATAATGCAAAACTAGTTTGCCATATCTCGCTTCCGGTCGTGAACTCAACAGTCAAAAAAATTAAACCGATGGCTACGAAAAAAGTAATTATTAAAATTAGGCCCAAGTCCCACTTATCTGCAAAAACATTTGCATCCTTGATGAAACAGGCAATAGCCGTAAAAGAACCATCGGCCTCTGCGGACTCAACAGCTACAACCATTTCCGAGGATCTCTCAATAGGTACTGAACTTGAGATTACTCGGATTCGCTGCCCATTTACGGTAATTATTGCATAGTAAGCTGCGTCACCTTCCTGGTAGTTAAACACTACATCCGTTACGAGACCACTTATCAAAAACATCGTAACCCTAAGTTTTCAGAAACATCCTAATAATTGCCAGTGATCGTAACTGCGTTTAGCCACCGGCCAACCCACTAACGGCGCCAAAGCGTGAATTCTTGATCGGTCTAACTCTCGATTATTCATTCGTCCTTTCCTGACCGTGCTAACAATAGCAGAAATCAACTGCCCAGAGCAGGGATGACACTGACCTTCAGCGATACCGTAAATTCAATACAGGAGGGTCGCAGGTAGGAGATGCCAGGACAGGTAGTCCCTTTGTACCTATGTTAAAAACGGTACGAAACCAGATCCACCTGCACCCGCGCTGGGAAAAAAAGCGCGGACGTTATCCGCGCTTTTTTCGTACTACATCACGCTATTTTTTTGCGGCGCGCCATCAAACCCATCAATCCAAGACCAGCCAGGAGCATTGCATAGGTTTCCGGCTCAGGCACGGGGGTAAGCAGGTAAGCATAGCCATCACTGGCATTAGCGATGATTTGTCCTCGATCATTAATGCCTTGGGCGTCAGTTAAAAAGGTGCCGTTTTCGAGCTTCACCAGTTCGTTGAGATCCCTCATCCCATCCCCGTCTGGTCCTGTTATAAATGCATGCTTGCGATTTCCTATTGCTATGTCTGCCCAGCCGACCACTACTCCTTCTGAGTTAACGTCATAGGCTTCGCTGTTCTTACCGCCCAATGTTCCGAGGTCTGTCATCTCGCTATTCGCATCCGTAATGAAGGCATGGAACGGAGATTCCAAACCAAGGTCGGTGGTCGACGATCCCACGACTTTCCCTGAATCATTGACTGAAGTCGCAGTACTTTTGTACCCGCCGAGAGTGCCTAAGTCCAAGGCGCTTGCGTGATTTGGGCTAGTAATGTATGCGTGGTGAAAACCAGAATTGAAGAGGCCAGACCCTACTACTTGGCCAGAAGAGTTAATACCATACGCCCTGTCACCCTCCCCATGTAGGCCACCGATGGGTAGCGGATTTAAGCCATTAGGGCCCGTGACAAATGCGTCAGTCCCTGGATGGAAGGGTTGATTGATATAACCTGCCACCTGACCTGCATCGTTGATGCCCATGCCCGCGCTCTGCTCCCAGTCCGTAACTGGTCTTATTCCCCCGCCACTGTCGGCAATAAATGCGAACGGCATTATAGATTCGCCAATACCGTGCGGTGCTTGAGATATTCCTGTAATTTGTCCACTTGCATTGATAGCGTAGCCTTCGCTTGTATTTCCCCCAGGAAGGGCTCCACGACCAGTCATCTCCCGACCGTTAGCTTTGGTTACAAAGGCGTGATATTGGCCTACAGTACCCGTATCTGAGTTTCCGGTTATCTGGCCAGACGCGTTGATGTCAGTGGCGTATGTTCCGGGTCCGCCTAAGGTACCGATGTTAAAAGAAGTGTAGCTTTGGGAAAATGCTGGGGCTGCAAGAAGCCCGCTGAGAATGACTCCGGTAAAGTTTCTAAGCGAGTGCATTTGAAAAATACGACCTAGTTTCATAGTTACAAGACTCCAATAGTGAGATTGTTTTTGGAAGTTGGCACATGGCCAATCGCTAGCGCAAGAGCGCTCTTCAATATAGACAATTTGCGTCATTTTGCTGACATTGAGCTACCGAAATGTAACCAGGAGAACTGCAGGCATTGCTGCGCCTTCTAGCCCCATCCGCTGTAAATTTCTACCCCTTGCACCGCCTATTTAACGGAAGAGCTTAAGCGTTACCAGGATTCCTAGGCGCTGATCGCTTCTTAGAGAAGCTCGGGTTGTGTTATCTAGGCCGAGTTTCCCCAGGTATTGTTGCAATGGTTTTTATGGTAGAACGCTTACGTTGAAACAAATGGCACCAGGCAGAGTGGGAGTTCTGCGCGTGCTATTACGGATTCATGATGAAGAACGGTGTTGGCACTCCGGCGACAAGGTGGCAATCGAGCGAGGAGTGTACCGTCGTCAACAGCCAGTTGCTACCGGCCGCCTGCTTCTCAAGACGGATAGGTGGGCAGAGTCATGACTTTAGACGAGCTAGCGCAAGGATACGCAAAGCGGATTGCAAACCTAACTACAAAAACTTGCTAATGCGCATACGCTACCGGCACATTGCGCCATTCCCCGTAATAGCTACTAATTCATAAGAAGCCAACCTAAAACGAAGCTTCCTGCAATAGTACCGAATGCCCCGAGGATAAAAATTAACCATCGATAAAAGTACCAGCTATTACGTCCACCATTCGCAAAGTTTGCAACTTCATCATCCAAAAACCTCGCCACAGCTGACTCGTCATTAAGATTCTCAGAGTGATTCCTGGGATCACCGAGCCGGCTTTTCAGGTCAGCAAACCAGGGATGTTCGATGGTAGAGTGCTTCTCATGCACACGGGCGGCATATACGTAGAAGGAAACATAGAGCCGGTAGTAGCGGCCTATAAGACGATGGGTGATGTAGGAGACTGGTCCCATGAGTATGAGAAATACTGCGGCTAGGACCAGCGCGAGCTTTGATGCTTCGGGTGCACCTTGAAGCTTATCGAACGAGAATGCGGTAATGGCTAGCGACGCGGCCAGAATTGTAGTTAGCAGCGTGAGAGAGTATTTTGTATGAGAGAAGAATAATTGAAGTGAATCGATCATGTTCTGACGAGAAAAATTCAGCATCTCCTCGTGCTGAATATCTGACTGGTCATTATCTTTTTCCATGGTTCATCTTCGTTATGTTTTGGGCGAACCCTTGACCGTATTTGCTCTAGGTAGTCCCCCTCCCACAGCCCAACATAGCCTCTTAGGAACGGGCTCCCCAGCCGGTAACTGGCGGTTTTGTTATATCGTGAAGATCACCTAGTGTTCTGGCTCGTGCCTCATGGCCAAACCAATACGAAAACTCCGAAATTTGCATATCGGAATAGTAATTATCTTCGCGACGAAAATAGACATATGGATTTTTATGGACAGTAAACTTATTGTTGCGATACAGGCAGCTAGAACGATAAAGGTGCTGCCCGTTGATTAGTACACCATGCCAGTTTGGCGGGTAGTCATAATCGTAAAGAAGGAGTTTTAAATTTGGGTCACCCCGAATGCTGACGAGAAAATTGGCAATGTTTATGTGTAAACTGATACTTCGTTGGATCCACTCGTCACCAAGTTTGTCCCAGTCCCGCCAGTGAGGAGACAGTATCTTGAGGCTAATTACAGCCCTTGGTAGCTTGCCATGATGTTTCTCCTGGTAGCGCTCTATACACTCGCGGACCGTCTTCCACGACACGTGAAGCGCAACGCCTAGGACTTGAAGTTCTGTTGACTCGAAATCTTCGAAGCTCCTATCAATAATTCGTCGAATATCCGGTTGAACCTGATCCCAGTTATTAAACCGACGCGGCGCTTCTAGGCTTCTTATTATCTTCTCCATTGAATTTAGCTGTTCCATTTGGACGTTTCGACTCCGGTGCGCCTGGAAAGCTTGATAAAGCAAGAACAGAAAAATACCAACTAGCGCCACGCAGATTGCCATTAAGATGCCCAGAAGCAGGGTTTCGGTTTCGGTTGCTGTACGCGTAAGGTTATTCCAGAGAGAGGTGGCTAGCCATGCTGTCGCACTAAGTATTGCAACTCCCACCCCTTGGAAAAGCCACTCTTTGTTCTTATCGAGCCATTTAAGCATGGGAGAAGAATCCTAATTTTTTCGCTAGACGGCGGTTGAAGTGCTGTTTTTCGAACTCTACCGCAGACAGGCGATTGTTGTAACTATGTCGCCAAGTCGAGCTATAAAAAACATTAATTCACGACGGTAGCCTGTTATCTTTGTACAGGGAGGGATCTCTGAATGGATTCTCATAGAGCAATTGAGGAAGCCGCATATTGCGCAGGCGGTCGCTACCCACAGAAGAATTTGATTGACGGAAAGTGACAGAGCAGTAAAGCCGGTCGATCCGAACAACGACGGCAAGCACTTGCTGCTTCCTGTAAGCGAGAGCGCCTGAACTGCAGGTGCTGTGCCGCTACTAGTCCTTACTTTCCGCCACCATTTACCGCAACCTTCAACGCTGCACCTGGTTTGAATGCTGCAACCCGGGATGCTTCAATCTCCAGTTTTCACCAGTCTTGGGATTGCGGCCGGTACGTGCGGCACGATCGCGCACTTCGAACGTTCCGAAGCCGGGCAAGGTCAGCGAATCCCCTTTTTTCAACGTATCTGAAATAATTCCTATCAGTGCGTTCACTGCGGGGTTTGCAGCGGCCCCGCTAGAGTCAGTCTTTGCGGCCATTGCCTCAACGAGTTCTTTTTTGTTCATATTTATAGTCTTTTTCCAGTTAGTTAATGGCTCATTATAAAGTTCGGAGAGCTGAGGGTGGGTATTAGCAGGATGTGTATTCCTTGGTCCCCCAGTTCCCGGCGTGCTTGATTAAGCCCTGGTATACAACCCCTTTCCTGTCTACAGAAAATTGAGAAGAACCGCCAAACGGGCAGGGAGTACGGTCTAGTCACCTTTGGCGTCACCCTTGCCAACCCCTCCGCTCACCCACCGAAGCCATTGCTCGCAATGCGACCTCCGTGTCCCGGTGTTATAAAGCGCTATATAAAAAGTATAACAATGAGCCGTGTAGCATGAACACTTTCAAGGGGTGGGTTTTTGCGCTTGTTCTGTTTTTTCAGGATTCCTGCGTTCTGGCGGCTGCCACCCTCATGGGGGTGGTACGAGAAAACCATGTTGGCGGAAGCCTGGTCAAGAACGTATCGGTGAGCGCTCTGGGCGCGAATCCGATGGCAACCGGTGCTGATGGCAGTTTGTGCTTCACTTCCCGCAACGCCATCCGGGCAAGGACGTGAGCATCGATGTATCGCGTAATGGCTGGGGTGTCAATGATATTCAACTCCAGTTCCCCTTCCTGCCAACGCAGCACAAAGTCCGCTGGAAATCCTGACCGCAAAGACAGCTGAGCGCTAGAAGTGGGCCGTGAAGTTTTACCGACTGGTAGGCCAGAATACAGCAGACGCAAAACGCAAGGAGAAGCTTGCGGAACTGGAAGGCCGCAATGCCACAGGATCTGAGGAGCGGGCGCGACCGCTGCAGGCACGTGCCCCGGCGGATGAGATGGCGCGCTAGTTATCCGCTTAACGGGCAAGTGGTATGAGCAAGAACTACCGGAAGCCGGCGGCACTGTTTCTGGATGGCAGGATCGACAAAGCCCTCGGAATCTTGAGCGAGGAGCATCTGAAGCAGATGGCGGCGGATGCAAAAAAGCAGTTGGAAGAAGCAAAAAAAAAGCAGCAAGAGAATATCTTGCGCAGCTGGGTATTACGCAGTCAAATGCTTGCGTTGACGAAATTTTGTTAAATATATGTGAAGACCATAATGGTTTAGGCGATAGAGGTTATGGAACAGGGAAAAGGAGGGGCGGAATACACTGTCAATTCAATTGATGCGATTCTATTCGGCTGCGCTAGGATTCATGAAAGGGCTCCTGCTTTGCGAGTCGGTCTATTCGAGGGTACAACAATTATATTAAGGGGCCGGACATGAAGGTATTTAAATTATTTATCGCCATAGGTTTGATCAGTGGAAGTGCAAGTGCAAGTGCGGCCAATTTTTCTTTCATGGGAAACCTCAACCACGATGACGCGGTGCAGGAATTCAATTTCGAGGTAGAAGGAGCGGCAAGAGAGGTCACCCTGCGCACTTGGTCTTTTGCTGGTGGTACCAATGCCGAGGGACAAGTTATCCAAGCAGGCGGATTTGATCCCGTTGTGTCACTCTTCAATTCTTCGACCGGAGCGCTCATTAGCTTCAACGACGACGGCTTTCACTTTCAGGTTCCAGCTACTGATAACGAGTTTCCGACTTTCCCCTATTTCCCCTATTTCCCCAATTTTTCCAATTTCCCCAATTACCCCAACCCCAATTTCCCCCTTTTCCCCTCAACCAATTTTGCTTATGATTCACTTCTGACAACGAATCTTTCCGCTGGCAATTACACCGTCACGGTGACCCAATACAATAGTATTCCCGCGCCATTCCTTGCAAATGGTTTCTCGGGGTCCGTCCTAGAGAATTTTGGCTCCCACAGTTCGCAATGGGCACTGGATGTGTCAAATGTCGAGAATGCAACGGTTGGGGCTTCTTATATCTCTCAAGTGCCCGAACCTGATTCCTTTGCCATGCTACTGGCAGGACTGGGGTTACTGGGGTTGATAGCGAAACGCAGAAAGATAGAACGCCGATCTGCGAGTCTTTGAGCATCGATCAGTGCATTCCGACTTTCCCAAGTGAAGTATGAATACTCGTCCTTTACTTCCCGCCTGTATTGACCGCAGCCTTAAGCGCTGCACCTGGTTTGAAAGCTGCAACCCTCGACGCGGCAATCTTCAGTTCCTCACCCGTCTGGGGATTGCGGCCAGCACGTGCGGCACGGTCGCGCACTTCGAACGTTCCAAAGCCGGGTAACGTTAGCGAGTCCCGTTTTTTCGTCCACAACTGCATCTTCTTTGGCCACCCATGAATCCGATCAGGCCCAGCCCGGCAAGAAACATCGCGTAGGCCTGCGGCTCCGGGACTACAAGAGCAACACCAGAAGCCACGACTTGGCCTACATTATTGATGGCTACAGCCATGTCCAAAACAACTCCCTTCGGCAGGTCAACCAGCGAATTGAGATCCTTCATGCCCATCCCGTCGGGACCAGTAATGAAAGCATGGTACTCGCCTCCAGACGTCCGGGAGACTCCCACCACCTGCCCAGCCTCGTTGATGCCAGTAGATCGGCTAAAATCGTCCTCCGCAAACCACCCTAACGTGCCCAGATCCCTCATGCCCACACCGTCGGGGCCAGTGATGAATGCATGGGTACCGCCTACGCCCATTGTCAAGCTCCCCGCCACCTGTCCCGCCTCGTTGATGTCATAGCCAATGCTAGTGCCGCCCAAAGGGCCAAGGTCCCTCATACCCTTCCCATCGGGGCCAGTGATGAACGCATGGGGATACCCGTCGGGGGTTTCGAAGTCTCCCACCACCTGCCCGGCGTCGTTGATACCCAAAGCTTGGCTACTGCCACCTTGGCTGTAGCTCGGCCCTAGGGTACCAAGATCCCTCATGCCCACCCCGTCGGGGCCAGTAATGAAAGCATGAGAATTAGCTTCGGGCGTTGTGGAATATCCCACCACCTGGCCGGAATTATTGATGCCATAAACCGTGCTGCTGTCAAACCCGCGAAGGTCCCTCATGCCTGCGCCATCGGGGCCAGTGATGAAAGGATGGTATGTGTATGTAAGTCCGGGCGTCGTGGAATGCCCCACCACCTGCCCGGCCTCGTTAACGCTATAAGCAAAGCTGCTGTCCCGCCCTAACGTCCCGAGGTCCCTCATGCCCACCCCGTCCGGGCCAGTGATGAATGCATGGCTAGGGTAAGTGTCTCCGGGCATTGTGGAGGATCCCACCACCTGCCCGGTATCGTTGATGTCGGTGGGGACAGTCCAACCCCCGCCTAAAGTTCCGAGCTTCGTTACTGTCTTGGTGTTGAGGTCGATGAGGTAGGAGGGGAATTCAAGAGTATCAGCTGTTGCAGAAGTAACATGGTTCAGACTGACAATTAAAGCAGCGGCCCGTATCAGGCTGTAGACGTTGAAGCTTTGGCTAGTTTTCATGGTGAAGCCCTGTTTGATTTTCACGGGGGCGGGGAATGCAAAAAGTAACCCCTATTCGCTATAACCAGATGAAGAATCGGAGAAGTCGAGGCAGGGAATTCAATCTCAATTCGCTGAAATGAATTGTGCTGCGTAAAGTTGCCCTTTTGTTACACCCTTAAACTAGCAAAATACGCCTCACACTTTCCCTTCTTTTAATGCCACTATGGAGTTACTGATTATTTTAACTGGCCGTTGGTCGCCTAGTGATAAGCCCCTCATTCGATTTTGCGTGCACCAGCATGACTCAGAATATTACGGTCGCCTGAACAGGAGGCGACAAACAGTCGTAAACCTTGTTCTAAAGAAAATGCTGTCAGTGCCACTGCTGTTAGTTCCTTAAAGTTCTTGTTGGCCCTCTGAATATGGAAATATTTAGAACCGCATGGTCCGGCAGCATCGACTTGCACAACAACATCGCTTGGGTCTGCAAACACTTCTTCGGCTTTCCCAAAAACTACCGTTTCAGCCGTTGCGAAGCTGGAAAGATTTCCAGTGATAAACAAAAATAATAGTACGGAAAGCGCTCTCTTTTTCATCTTGCTTTACTCCTGCCTGTAGAAATTCACACTCGAACTTTTATCGATTCCCCCTCGGGAGTAGGCTTCAGCAGTGTGACCAACGCAACATTTCCAACTCGGGGTTTTCTTTTACTGAGCAGAATTCAAGTACAACGTAACAGCTTTGCCTGCTTTACTCTGTGATAAAACTCACACGCTTTACTTGAATTTGATTTCTCCTGCTGGTCAGCGAATCTAGGCGCAGGACATTTAGGAGCGCGGTTTCCCAGTTGTTTGGGAGACGCGTCATTTTACGGTCGGTCTTACGCTGCACGGTGACGAAGGGGCTCGCGCCAAGGATATGTGACTGGGGCGCAAGAATTCTCTGAGACGTTGTTTTTGAATCTACCTGTAGTTGTGTTACTAATGCCTCAGGGCTAACGCGGCAAGCCCAAACATTACTTATGGTCCGCCATGTGCCTAGCGAAAGAGGGAAATAATCGAATTGCTTCGTCCAGCCGTAGCTGGTTCAAGGGAATTTCTGGTCCGCCTTAACAAAGCTGATCAAAAAAATTCTGTCAGGAGGCCAATCCAACAATCCCGCCGTCGCGATAGCGTCCTCCGGCATCTCGTCATCCTCTACCATCACTAGCTTATACCCCGGACCCCCATTCTCGCGTAGCATTGCATCCTCAAGTTTCTCTAATCTTCTATTCATGTTCATTTCAGTAATTTCCTTTCCATTTGTGTCAGCCGCTTTTCAATTTCCGTAGCCTCGATCAACTTTCCAATACCGGTGAGAATATAAGCCAGGCGCCCCGCCTCGCTCGCGTCCATCCTTCCTGCTCGCGCTTCTCGGTACACACTAGCCATCTCGCGTCGCACATCCTCGAGCGCGTTCAGCTTGATTTTTGCGGGGGTGGGGGTACACGTCCCGGTTGTCGCATCAATGGTTACAGCCCGGCGTTTTGCACTTTCTATCTGCTGTTTCATCTTTTTCCCGCTCGAATGATGACCACAAATCCCCTACGTCAGCTCAGTCGATTTGTTTGTGCTCAACTCAACGCCCCCCCCGTTACTATCACTTCTTTTCCCGGGCGGTTCGAAGGAAGGCCTCCCGCGCATCCGCATCGGTACAACATTGCTCTAGCGCCACCGCAATCATTGCTTCATCCGTTTCGCCAACATACGTAAGCCATTCCCGGATCTCGATCTCCTCGTCTTTACTGAAGGGTTCATCTGGCTGCCGCGGAATCGGCTCAAATGGTTCGGCTGATATTGCTTCGGGTTCCCCTTCCAGTGCCTCAGCCTCGCTTACCGGCGGCCAGTAAGACGCTTCCGTCAGCTCATGATTGGAATAATTAAACCGCCACCAATGAGAGGTAGTAGCGGTATCACTAGCACCGACTTTCCGGAGAGAAGCCTCGTTGTTACCCACGCTAGCTAATGCTAAAGTCGCTAATTTTGCTAATGATTCATCCGTTGCCTGCTTTTCATTAGCATCGTTAGCAGGATTAGCAATAGCACTCTTCCTGATATTACGTTTTTTGATTAGGTCGGCAAGGCTCATGACTCATCCTCTTCGGCCAATAGTGCGGGGTTTACTGCGATCGTCTTGCGCTTTCCATCGAGTATCCATCTCGCCCTGTTTGTTTCTACCAATTCAACCATAGCGGCGTCGATCACAGATTTTCGTCGTAGTGCGTTTGGCCCCCGCTGCTGCACAACGGCGATCGGGACAAGGTGGGTTTGCTCTTGGCGACAATAACTGATTAGCCAGGCATCAAGGCTAACCGCATCCATCAGCTCCTCAGGCACGGCGAGCTCGCCCAACAGGCGCCTCGACTCATTCAGGTGCCAAGCGACGATACGGCTCGCGGCTTCTACCCATTCGGCCGAGATGCTATTGCTAATCTCGCTAATCTTGCTAATGAAGACGTGGAACAGTGCTGCAAGCCGGGCCACGCTATCCGCAGATTTAGAAGCTACATCGCGAACGTCGTAGAGTTCCCCATGGGTAACGAGCTCACATTCAATGGTGTCGTGAAAATGAACCCAGGCAGCTTTTGCAGCGGAGTCCATAGTAAGCGTCAACGGTGCAAGCGCCCCGTTCTCATCCATGGATGCCTCCTCCGCTAGAATCTCGGCAATACGTGTATTAAACCTGGACAGGTTTGGCCAAGTCTCAGGTGGCTCGGTGAACGGTCGAAAGCCTTGGGTTGATTCTGGCCACGACACGAGAAACCGGGCAAGGAAGCCGGTGCCACGAGCAAGCGTCCCACAACGGGCGAAGAATTCTCTAAGCGTCGCTTCCTGCACCTGCAAAGCCAGGGTCAACCGCGCCCCCCGCACTGTGAAGGACTCTGAGGTGCGACGTCCCACCGAATGTGTGCCCCCATCCCAGAGCACATTCAGAAGGGACAGATTTCGCATAACGCTATCCTTACCCATCCCATGTGCACCGAAGATCAAGCCGCCCTCGCTTGATACGACGCCAGCAGAGGGCCAGTGCTGTGCCAAGTTCCACGCGAGGCTTTCAGGAGTTTCATCCCCCAGCAGTAGCCTCTCTACTCTCGGCTTTGCTGGTTTTTCGGATTGGAGCGTCTCCAATTCAGTTTCCAGGTCCTCCGTTGGTTGCCCCTTCTTCGACGCCTCTTTTATTGCGGCCAGCAGCCCATCACGCTTCGCATTCCAGACGTCTATATCAGCGTCGTAGGCTTCCAGATCCGGCTTGCTAGCCTCTGATTGCTTTTCCTCATGTTGGCGGATGGCCGTTGTGAAAAAACGATCAACAGTCGATTTGCGTTCACCACTATCCGCCAGGGTCAACAGGAATAGGCCAACTGGCCCATCTAGTTTTTCGGCGCGCTTGACATCTACACGGGCTTGGATACCCAGGGACAAAGCTCCTAACGCAGCGGATGCCACCAATGGAACTGGCGCTTTGACGAACGCTACGACCTCTTCAATTGCTGACCGGACGATCTCGGGTAACGCATCTAAAGGATAGGGTTCTAGGGCTATTTTTGGTACCAGAGGCTCTGGTTCTGGCCAATGGTTCACTTCGCCTTGCAGGTCCGTTATCGTCAGATTCAGAATATCCTCAACCGTAGCCGAGGGATTTGCAGCCAGCCATTCGACGCAATCATCCCCCTTCTCTAACAGTCCAAGCTTGCCCACCGCAATTCGCCGCACGTCACAATTTAGCGCTTGCAGTTGCTGCGTCACGTCATCTGCATAACGTTCCCCTGCTTCGTCGTTGTCCGGCCATATTATTACCTTACGTCCAGCAATTGGTGTCCAGTCCGCTTTTTCTGCTGAAGTTGCCCCGCCGCTGGTGGTGGCGAGCAGCCCCAGTTTCTCCAGTGCATCGACACACTTTTCCCCCTCAACGACAAAAACGGTCTCATCTTGCCTTCGATTCAGGAGGTCGAGCCGATAGATCAGCTTCTTACCCGGAAAGGTGGGTTCTCCAAGGACGTAGCCTTCGCCGTCCTGCTTAAAGGGGCGAATATGTTTGTCCCCTCCCCGTGGATGTTCCAGGCGCATGCGGCAGTAAGCTATCGTGCCATCAGCATTGGTGTATTGATGAAGAGCGGCAGCCTGATAGCCCTTTTCAATCATCGGGCGTGACAGGCGTTGCGCCGCCTGTTTAGGGGTTTCCGCCATGGCTAGCTCACCCGTGCCCCAGTTGCTTTGCAGCTTCCGGGAAACTCAGCCGATACCTTTTCCTGTGAAAGTCCAACACGTCGCCGCCACTAACACCACATGCCATGCATTTAAAGGCGCCATTAACTAAGCATACTCGGAGGCTCGGTTTCGTATCATTATGGAAGGGGCAAAGAGCGTTTTTCCACGCGCCGCCTCCAATTAGTCTTAACCCTTGGGATTTGTAATACTCGTCCGGGCTGGGGAGCCGGTTGCGATCGAAGGAAAATTTCGTTTGCGCGGGATTCGCGTATCTCATGTCATACCCCTTAGAAGGAATCTATCAACGCCCGGATGTCCTCTACTCGCCACGCGGTTATACGCGGCCCGAGTTTTACCGGCTGCGGAAAGCGTCCTGATTTGACGCCTGCCCACCAGGTCGATCTGCTAACGGGAATTACAGCTGGTTTCGGAGGTAGGGACTTCGGATCGCCGATAATATCGGACTCACGAAGAAACCCGAGTTCAGGGAGGTGGTGCATTGAGGGCTATTCCCGTCCAAGACCGGCCTGCACGGTCGACGGGAACATCCTAGCCGTTGTATAGCGGGCCTGCTATGTCGCTATTCTTGACTGGTGAGTTTCGGACCGGAGGAATGCTCACCCAACCCGATGGGTTCCATTTTGGCTTCCCAGTCTCGACACCAATCTTCTATCTTCTTTTGGCTAGTTAGGAGTTCGCATTTGGTCAACATATCTCTCGCAAACGCGGCTTTTGACGGGTAAGAATGAGGAGCTTTTTGCCACTGCTGCCAGCATTCGAAGACAAACTTCTTTTCTTTCTGCTTAGGATCGCGATCTTTCCATGCGTTGACCCCTCGATACGCAAAGTCTGTCTTTACGGATTGAGCCACGCCTTCTCCCATTTCCAATGCTGTTGCGCGCGACAGAGCATAAGCGGCAGCAAGTGCGCTACGAATCGTTGGTTTCCGAGCAGCTTTCAGAAAAATCGTGTTGTCTATTTCTACCAGAACCTGAACCAAAAATATTTTTCTTAGTAAACGTGGTTTTAAAAGCGCGCTATTTATGCTTAATCGCAGGTGATCGCGAAGAATACTCTGCAATATATCTTCGTCTGAGGCGGTGCTCCAGTAGATCTCGATATCATCGTTATCGGACGATCTAGACCATCTCAATTCAAACTTTTTCAGCGCTTGACGCATCCCTTCGATGAACTCGAAATAGGCTGAAATCATCTCCTCAAGATCCTCTTGGGAGGGGACCGATGGAAACCGTGAATATGCGTCTCTCCCCAACCCAAAAAGCGCTGTAATGTCTTCGTCTGATTCCAGACTATCAAGATATGTCAGGAAGGATTCGTTGAGTGGATCGGAAAAAGTCAAGTATGGGTCATAGGTTACGAAGCGGCGAACAGTTCCCATTAAACTTCCCTATCTCATCAATACATTTACCGTCGGCGGTTTGACCCGCGTAGCTTTGTCGTCACCCTCATACTTCATCGTAGGCATGACACAGAAGCTTGTCAGTCAAAAAACTACCACCACTTGAGCAATAAAAACCCTTGTTCGTTTTCGTTAATTCTTACGTGGGTCGTTCTTCGGCGCATTTAAACAACATGCCGACCGCCGCATCAGTTTTCGTGGTATCCATCACACTCTGTTCGGTGATGCCGCTCGCAACTGTTACCCCATACAATTCTAGTACCCATTTAAGTGACATCACCGCAGCATCTCATCCCCTTATTACAAGCCAACTTAGGGCCGGGACCTCGGAGAAGAGTTTATCAACGGAAATTTGCGATAGACTTTTTCATAGTGGTGGAAAAGGAACGCATATATCGACATCTCGCTACTGGTGTACCATCCGTTTCTCTGCGTTAATGGACTCCTGCAACGCAAGCATACGGCTACTCCGCTATTCCACTACTCCAAGAAATACGGCAGAAAGACCCGCGTTTAGGTGACTGCGGATAACAGACGGATAACAAAAACCGGTGACTCGATGCAATAAGCCTGCGTGTATCGTCAACTTATTGATTTACTGGCTCCCCGACCAGGGCTCGAACCTGGGACCTGCGGATTAACAGTCCGTCGCTCTACCGACTGAGCTATCGGGGAATTGGAGAGGTGCATATACTAATAGCTTGAGGCAAGCTGGTCAATGCGTGTAGGCGAAGTATTCCGCGAATAAGCGAGTTATGGCCCCAATAACGATGGGTCCAGGTGACGAACCGCATCGACGGACCGCGCGTTCCTTTTCACCTTCGCAACGGGTCGCGAAATTATATCCGTGATTGGTTTTGCCCCGCTATGCGGATGTCCAGCGTCGTGTAGCAGAGCACCCGGTGAATGACGGCCCTATATGAAACGGGGACGGACTGGAGCGCCGGCGCGCAGCTGTAGCTGCGATGGCCATGCAACGCGCCGGCGATTTTTCTGACTTGGGTTTTTAATACCGTTTCTCGGGAACAACGATTACTTTTTCAGTGTTGCCGGAATCGCCTTTCGGACCGGGAGGGCCTTGAGGGCCAGGCTCTTTTGAACCGATCGATATGCAGCCGGTGAGTGCGGTAACCGCGACCGCTACTGCGAACAATTTTATATTTTTCATCGTGTTTTCCTTTCTTTCGTTTATAAAAGTTATAAAAGGCTACCACGACCAAAGCATAACCAGAAACTGTAGCTGTAACTGTTCGTTGCCGCACATTTTGTCGGTCGGCGAACGTACCGCGACTTGGAAAATCGCTCCGATCCCATGAATGACCACCCTGCATTGACCCGCACGGGATTGGTTTTACCCACACGCCGTGGAAAATTTCTTAAAGTTTTCCTATCAAATTTTTCTTGACATCCCCATAGTAATCCACACTTGGAATTTCATTAGAACAATGATCAGGGCAGCCCGGCAGGACCGGCGTAGAGCAGAATATGATTTACAAGAGGTTGAAATTTAAAGGTATTTTACATAGATGAAAAAACAGCCAAACGAGAAAATATTGTTACAGGGACGTGACTTAGCCTCCGTGTCCATAGCTTATCAACAAACTTATCCACAGGAATTGTGGACAATGAGACGCTCAGACTGTAACTTAACAGGAAAAGCTCATGGATTGGATAAACCAGCAGCTTGAGTTGGTACAAAACCGCCCAACAAAAAGTTTGCGAGCTGTCTAAATACCGGCACAAATGCCCTTGTTGAAACCGCGACCGTCGAAGGAAATTAACGCGGATGGTTACTTAATCGGGTTTACATGCATGACCCTATAGACCGGTACCGGGATCGAGCCCCGGATTTTGCCGAGCCTTCCGGGTGATTCATCGATATATGCGACAGCTCGCGCCGGCGGAAGGGCTGCGAACGGTTTATTATCCTTAGGCGCTACTGTATGTTCGATTACGGTTTATCCGCCAGGGGGTTTTCGTATTCCTCCAAACGCAGCGCAGCTTCTACAATTTTTTTGGCCTCATCCACCGTTTTCGCCTGCGACAGAACCACGCCGGGGTTGGGATAGCTGTGCCAAAATGAGAAACCGGCCGATGTAATCCAGAGCAGGCCGCGCACGTGTTGATTGACGAAGACCTCTTGATGATGTTCATCAACTATCTTCCACTCGATTTCCATTTTTTGCACTCCTTGATTATTAAGTATCTTATCAACCTCTACCGCGCTCTGGGCCGGAGAGATTTCGCATAGCCGGGGTCGATCCGGGACATACGAGTATACGAATGACCGCGCCGGGGTCAACCCCGTCATCCATCCCGCGAAGACGGTTCTCAAAATTATATACGTTGTTTATCTCTCAGCAATGGGAGAACGTTTTTCGGAGGCAATCAAGGTCTCCGGTTAGATCGCAGCCGAGTGCGTGAATCTCATACTTGTGGATCAATTCGGGAGTCGAAAGGACCATTAAATTTTAGATTAATAGACCGACATTTCTATTGACATTTGCCATTAATCCACATCCGTTTCGAGCTGCGCCGTAACGCCAGCCAGCAGTTAAAATAGCGTCGAGAAAAAAACTTTTAATCAGAGGCAATAAAATATGTATTTGAAATTAAAACCTTTTTTCATAAAGTATAAAAAATAGCCATGCAAGAAAATAGTGTTACAAAAAGATGACTTACCTACCCCGTCCATAGGTTACCCACAAACTTATCCACAGTAATTGTGGACAAATGGCCGTGCGCGGTTTTACTCAAAAACTCGTCCCTATCAGGGCGATATATTCAATCGGAAGCCCAACAATATAGCGAGCGTTAACGGACTGAATCGCAACTCCGCCCAAATGCCTGCACGGCGGGCTTTTTGCCCAAAATCCGGGTGCGCGCCCACCCGGACATCATGTCACCCGGATATTCTTGAATTGCCATGGATCGCTGCTATCCACCTCTTCAGCGAAGGGCCACCCCCTTTCACGCAGCGGTGTCCAGTCGCTGTATACCCCCACAACCTCTCCCAGATATGGTCTCGCGATCTCGAGTATGAGCTGATGGTCAACTTCGTCTGGCTCCACCACTCCCGCCTGAGGGTTCAAAAGCGCCCACACCATGCCTGCCAGTACCCCGGCTCCTACCTGCAGGCTGGTGGCATTGTTATATGGCGCAAGCTGCCTGGCTTGCTGGATCGACAGGCGCGACCCGTACCAGTAAGCGCACTTCGCATGCCCCATCAGCAGTACGCCCAGCTCATCGATACCGCTTACGATCTCGTCCCGGATCACCCGTTCTTTTGCCTGCGCACGCCAGTTCCTGCCGGCAAATTCGTCGACGGAAAGCACGGCGTCAGGGCAAGGATGATACGCGTAGTGTACCGTGGGGCGGTAGACTACTTTTTTGTCGTCTCTCAAGGTCAGATAATCAGCCACCGAAATGGACTCGCCATGCGTGATCAGAAACCCATGATAGGGCCCGCCAAGCGGGACCCAGCTGCGCACACGCGTAGCGGCGCCAGGGCGGTTGAGATAGATGGCCGAATCACATCCAAATTCGTGCCGACCGCCCTCCTCTGGCCAATGGCGCTCATGCGTGCCCCAGCCCAGCTCCGCAGGCTGTAATCCCTCTCCGGCAAAACCGAATACTGACCAGGTGTTGACAAACTCATCCGGCTGTTTGTGTCGGCTGCTGACCTGGGTATCCTGCTCGGCGATATGAATGACTTTGATGTCCAGGGCTCGCGCAAGCTCGGCCCAATCGGTGCGGCTCGCGGGCGCGCTTACGGTCGCGCCTGTATCCGTGGCGATATTGAGGAGCGCCTGTTTGACGAAGGCAGAGGCCAGGCCCGGATTGGCGCCGTGGGATAGCACAGCGGTAGGACCTCCGCCGGTTCGCCGCCTGAAGGCAAGCGCGTGTTCCCGTAAGGCGTAGTTGGAACGTAACGACGGAGTCAGCGACATATCGGTATAGCCTCCCAGCCACGGCTCAATGCACGTGTCCAGGTACAGCGAACCACGCCGAAAGCATAACTCGATTAACGCAAGGCTTGAGACATCCACCGATAGATTGAGAAGAAAATCGCCCTTGTGCAGGCAAGGCTCAAGCACTTCGAGATAATTTTCTTCAGTGAGCGCTTGGGGAGTGAATGACACCCCGAACTCCTGCGCGACCTCCCCGCCGTTTTCGCCCGCCGAAATAATCCGAATCTGCTCCGGACGCAAATCAAGATGCCGAAACAATAAGGGAAGCACGGCCTGGCCAATGCTGCCGAAACCCACCATCACCAGGTTGCCCGGCAAATGCGCGAAGCGGTTATATGTCTTCATCCTTTTTTCTCCCGTGGTTCCCGCGCGTGAGGAGGGGTCGGTCCCCGAGCCTCTCAATGATTCTCCCTATAGTCTCCCTATAGAATAGACACAGCGCTACACAGCGCTACACGCTCTCCGACACTGCCGGCGGTGCGCGCCTTGCCGTATTTATCCGTACTGCCGGAAGGGAACTGTACACGACTGAATCTGTCAAATTTACACTTGACCACCGCTGAGCAGGGCTGCGCGGTTAGCGGCAGCGCACTGTGTGGATACTCAGAATCGGCGGCTACAGTTGTAGCTGGTTTTCTACGATGGCGATGCCGGGATTGTAAAGCCGAAAACGTTCAATTTTATCACAGCTGACAGAGCGTTGCTTTGAGGGCGGCCTGTTTAACTATGCAGCATTTTATGAGGAAATTATCAATGAGCCATTGTACCTCTCAGCAGCACGAAAATCATGATCATCCGCATGGGCCGCAGTGCGGCCACACCGGGATCATGCACGATGACCATATCGATTATCTGCACGACGGCCATTTGCATCATCCGCACGAAGGCCATATCGACGAACATGTGATTGGCATAACCTCGTCCAATCCGCAAAACTGCACGCCTGAGCATGAATGCGCCGGACACGCGTCGGAGCATGTGCATGGGCCTGGCTGTGGGCATGAGGCAGTACCGCATGGCGACCATATTGATTATCTGGTCGATGGACATCTCCATTATCCTCACGATGGTCATTGCGATGACCATGGCGCGGTGACGAAAGCCTGAGGCTGGTGACTGTGGCAGGCCTGCCCGACCTTGTATCAGGATCCGGGGCATTCCTGTCACAATATCCCTCGGCGGGTGAGGCGCCAAGAGCAGCCCGCCGCAATCCGTTGGTTGATTTCGCGCCCAACTGCCACGGACGTCGGTTGGGAGCATGATCGCGTTTCTGTATTTCTCTAAGGGTCCCGGTATTCCAATGCCGCCAGATCACCAAGGCCGGCAAGACCACCAAAGCTTCAGCCGACCGCAGGACGCCACCTACCCTGCACCTGGGGCAGACACCATAGTGCTCGTTCATGGACTGTGGATGGGTAGCTGGGTTATGAGCGCAATGGGAATGCGGCTGCGGCGGTGCGGCTTCCACACTGCCTTCTTTTCGTATCCTTCCATGTCCAACTCGCTGTCCCGGAACGCCTTGATTCTTTCGCGTTTTGTCGCCGGTCTTGCTGCCTCTCGGATACATTTTGTTGGCCACAGCCTTGGCGGTCTGCTGATACTGCAAATGCTCGCCGAATTTCCCGAGCCACGAGTGGGCCGCGTGATACTGGCGGGCAGCCCCTATGGTGCGTGTTCGGTGGGAACCAAACTTTCTCGCCGGGGACCCGGACGACACATCCTCGGACGCAGCATGTTACAGTGGCTGAATCAGGCTGGGGCAATGCACACAACCCCCGATCATCCGTATGAACTTGGCGTAATCGCCGGTTGCAGGAGCCTGGGGGCGGGCAGGCTGATAGCCCGCCTGCCGGAGCCTAATGATGGCGTGGTTACAGTTGAGGAAACGCGAATTCGGAATGCACGCGACGAGATTGTGCTGAACGTAAGCCACTCGCAGATGCTTGTGTCCGCTGAGGTGGCTCGACAAGTGTGCTCGTTTTTACGGCAGGGTCATTTTTTGCATGACAAGGAACAAGAACAGCGGGGGCTAAATCTTTAGCTCCCGGTTCTCCCAAACCTAACCTGGGCGAACCTGAGCTAAACTGAATTGAAACATGACCAGCGCTCCGGCGAATTTAATGACCATCATGAAGCGGACAGTTTCATCAAAATCGAGGCTGATCGCTCTTGGCCTTACCGTCTGGCTTGGTGGTTGCGCCAATCTCGGCTATTACGCTCAAGCGGTGGATGGCCATTCGAATATCCGGAACAAGATCCGACCTATTCACGCGGTTATTGCCGACCCCGATGCCGAGCCAGCGCTAAAACGCTCTCTCGCCACGATCGTCCAACTGCGGGAATTTGCCATACGAAATCTTAAGCTTCCGGATAACCAGAGCTTTACCACGTACGCCGATCTCGGGCGGCGCTATGCAATCTGGAATGTTTCCGCAACCCCTGAGCTATCTCTGCACCCAGAAAAATGGTGTTTTGTAGCCGTTGGATGTGTCAGTTACCGCGGCTTTTTCTCGGAAACTGAAGCAAATCGCTTTGCCGACGACCTCAGGAAGAAAGGCTATGATGTATCGGTAGGGGGTGTCCGCACCTACTCCACTCTGGGATGGTTCAGGGACCCCATACTCAATACTTTCCTTGGCTATTCCGATACGGAGCTCGCTCAGCTGATATTTCACGAACTGGCCCACCAGGTGGTCTACGTAGGCGACGATAGCACTTTCAACGAATCGTTTGCTACCGCTGTCGAATTGGAAGGCATAGCGCACTGGCTGAAGGAGCATGGCACGGAGAAGCAGCGCGTGCTATTTAATGTCGGACAGGAAAGGAAAGCCGCTTCTGCGGCCCTCATGGTGGAATACCGCAAACGATTGGAGGATTTATATGCCTCTGACGAGAGTGACGATGAAAAACGCGCCGGGAAAGCGCGCCTCTTTGCCGAACTGCGGGAACAAATGTCCAGTCTGGTAACGGACAAGACCAAGGCCGCAGCCTATGACCGCTGGCTGGCGCAACACCTCAACAATGCGCACCTTGCGTCAGTCTCGACTTATACGCAACTGGTGCCCGCATTTCGCGCGCTTCTTGCACAGCATGAGGGAAATATGGATCGGTTTTATGAGGCCGTGCGAGCACTCGGCCGCCTGCCTGCAGCAGAACGGGCTGCACTCCTGCATGGCATGGACACTGGAGGCCAGTCCGCCAGCAACACAATCCCCTGAGCACAACCGTGCACAAGCTTGCGGATCTCGTTCGGCCCGCCGTCGGGCAGACTGTCGGCGTGCGCGCTGGCTCGGTCGCGCGGTTTTCGCTCCCAACAGCCGGTCAGCGCGCCCTACGATGTTCAAGCAATATTGATCAGGGCGGGATGAAGCAGTTCAATTTCGGAGAGATGGCGCCCTTGTTGCGGGGGTGAATACGCGCTGTAGCTTGAAATAACCGCAGCTTCCAGATGCCCCGTGATCTGCTCCAGTTCTGACAGCCGTAATCCCTGTCGAACCAGGTATGCTATGTAGCTATGCCGGATTGCTTCCGCGGTTATTTCCTGAGGCTCGGGCAGGCCTGAGTCCACCGCCGCGCAAACAAGGGCGGCTGAGAGATCGACCCTGGTTTCCAGATCGCCCGGGTTCCATACGGCATATCCCTTCGATTGCATGAGCAAGGATTTTAGCACTCCGCACAGCGGGATGGATCGAGGGGACTTGCCGCCAACATGGATCATATTAGCTTCCAGATCAATCTGATGCTTCGTCAGCCATACGACTTCGTCGAGACTCAATCCGCTCAGCAATAAGGCGATCAACTGCTTCCCCTTGAGATTCGAAGCGTTGAGCAACGTCCTTAATTGATGACTGGACAGTTCCCGTCGCTGTGGCGGACTTGCGAGGGATTGCGGCGTCTTCTTATCTAATGATGGTGGCGCGGCCTGTTGCTGGATCACTCCACCTGCCGCGCCTAGCGTACCCGGAGGCGGTTGATAGCTCTGCACGCCGAAAACCGCAATCGGCATTTGCGGTTCCTTTTTGTGCGTCAGATACTCAACAACCCACACGGTAAGCAGGCCGAATAGCAAGGAACCGGCAATCGCTATCAGCGCATCCCGCGTATAGTCGGGTCGCACCGGCTCCCTCGGCTCGTACGCCCTATTGATCACCGTCACCTGCGGATACTTCTCTTTGCGGCTGGTTTTAACTTGTACCAGCCTCTCTTGCGCATCGCGGTATAGCGTTTCCAGACCCTCCAGATCCGTTTTCAACGCTTCATGCTGGGCAAATTTAGACGTGAAGGCGGACGCCAGCTGCTTGTGCTCAGTCAGCTGGGCCCGAAGTTCCCGTACAGTTTGTTGCGCCGCGGCATAAGCCATTTCCGCATCGTTCAGCACCAGATTCTGGCCATGCTGGCGCCTGTGTTGAACCTCGGATTCCAGTGCCTTGATTTGCTCGGGGATGGATTTCAGGTCGGGTTGGAGGTCCAGGTAGTCGCGCGTGAATTTCTTATCCAGGTCCGAAAGCTTATCCCGCAAGTCTTGCAATCTCTTTTCAAGATCAGTCAGGCTACCCTTTTCATCCTCGGGAACAACCGCCTTGCCGCGCGAAATTGAAGTCTTCACGGCATTCAAATGTGCTCTTGCCTTGACTTCATCCTCACTGGCTTTGTTAAGGGACTCAGTCAGGCCTTTGAGGCGGGCTAATGCCTCGTTTTCCTCACGGCCGGTGGAAGAAATATCATTGTTTCTCCGAAATTTATCCAGCTCTATTCGAGCCGAGACAACTTTTTCGGATAACCCCTCCAGCTCGTCCTCGACAATACGCTGCGTGTCGCCGGCCAACTTCTTGACATCTGCCGCGCGTGCATCCAGATATACGTCAATCCAGGTATTGATGAGTAGCGGCAAAAACCTCGGGTTGGAGCCCTCCGCGCTGATCTCTACCAGATTTGTTTCGGGAACAGGCTCGACAGTCAATAAGGTCTGGATATCGGATGGCTTCAACTGAAGCAGCAACTTGTCCGCGATCGAGGCTTTAAGCCTTGCAAGCGTTTCCGCCGCGAGCTCATGCCCCAGCAAAATCTGTCGTTGAATAGCGACATGCTGAATATCCGCATCGCTGCTTTCACGGTCGATGGCCGTCATTGCGGAGGTCAATAAAGTCGCGCTGCTACGATAGACGACGGGGCGGCTGTAGCTGTAAGCAAGACTGACGGCGGCGCTGATCAGGAATGCCACTGCGAAAATGCTGAATCTACGCGAACGATACCAGGGATGATCGCTTTCATCTGCAGAGGAACGAAAGGTGCCTCCAAAACGCGAGTCGATTCTATTGTTCATAACCTAAGCCAGATCTCATACGTTGTACCGGTGCAACTCCCGCTTTTCCAATGAGGACTTCAGAGCAATTAGCGCGCCAACTCAGTCTAGTACATTTGCACGCGTAATTCGACCGACGGAAGAAATTTGAATGATGCGGCACTAATCCGTAATTCCGTTTACCTCGTAGCCTGCTGATCTCTTCCATCTATTGAGGGCTCTGATTGAGGACGACGCCATGACGACACGTCATTAATTTAAATCATTCATAAAATTCGAAATGAAACGCCGTTCAATCGTATTTCTGTTCGTTGCCGCACAAACGAAAAACGGGCGAAGGGCAACAATGTCGCCTTAAATAATAAATATATTTTTCATCTTACTGTAAAAGTTTTGTTTTAAGGTAACGGTCAAGCACCTAACTATCTTTTGGGAAAAATCCAAATGAAAAAATACTATGCTCAAAATCCGCCTGGCGCCGCTCTTGCCCCCTTGGATCACAGGTCCGAGGCATTTCGGCAAAAGATGTGCAGACATTTCCAGACGAACCCGCAAGCCCATTGGACAAGTATTGAGAACATGCCGGAATGCAACCGCAGCAAGGGAGTGATATTGTTCAGGGAACCCCTGACAAACGCCTAACGTAGCAAACGTAGCAAATCTTTAATTCTGTCGTCGCGTTCGCGTGACGAGTGGCGCTTCGGCGCCGCCCTTGCGGCGGCAACCCCTCTTATGTCCCCTCTAACGCCGATGGCCGCCCCGGTTCCAATGCCTGCAATTTTCGTGGGGCACGGCAATCCGATGAATGCGCTCTCGCATAATGCATTCACCAACGCCTGGTCTGAAATCCGCACCGCCCTCCCCGCCAAACCCAAAGCTGTGCTCTGCATTTCCGCGCATTGGTACGTGCCTAAAACCGCTGTCACGGCCATGCCAAAACCCAGAACAATCCATGACTTCGGCGGGTTCCCGCCCGAGCTTTTTAAAGTTGAATATCCAGCGCCCGGTTCGCTTGAATTTGCCGCAGAAGTAGCGGATTTACTGTCGCCGGATGCAATCATGGATACCAGTTGGGGGCTCGACCATGGAACATGGTCTGTTCTCATGCACATTTTCCCCGCAGCGGATATTCCGGTCGTTCAGTTAAGCATTGACGAAACCAGAGAGCCGGCCTGGCATTACCATACAGCTCGAAAACTGGCGCCGCTACGGGATCGTGAAGTGCTGATACTGGGCAGTGGCAATATTGTGCACAATCTGCACACCTATGCATGGGGAAAGCATCACGTGGAACCGTACGATTGGGCGCTCAGGTTTGAGAAGACCGTGCGCAAAGCATTAAGCGCCGGTGATGCGGAGTCTCTGGTAGCTTACGAAACGTTGGGACGCGATGCGTTATTGTCGGTACCCACACCGGACCATTACCTGCCTTTTCTTTACGTGCTTGCTCAACGGAGGGAAAATGAACCAATCATGTTCCCAGCGGAAGGATTCGACGGCGGTTCCATCTCCATGCTCGCAGTGAAGATTGGATGAGTTTGAATAATTTTGTCGGGCAGACCCCGCGAATAACGCCATAGCTGTCATTCCCCTGGACTATTTTCCAATCGGCCATAATAGTTGGCTACCGTGCTGCGGTGTTCCTGGGCATGCCCGCGCATGGCTGCTTCGTATTCCGCAAGCGCATCATTTGATTTTGACCCCGCCAATGGCGTCACCGCTTCGAGCACGGCGCGAGCGCCCAGCCGGGCAGATTCAATCGCCAGCTCAATGCCCATTCCGCTTAGCGGATCAGGCGCGTAAGCGGCATCGCCCACGGATATCCAGTTTTCTCCGGTTGCGCGGTGGAATGGACGGGCATCCGCCATGCGTCCGGAGATGTGCAGATTGCCGATATCGTGCGGCAGCAAAGGGGACAGCAGTCGAGTGCGGCACAACTCCTCGACAAAAAACTCTTTCAGCGATCCTCCCCTCTTTTTAAGTTCAGGGCGCTCGAGGCAAAAACCCGCAAAAGAGCTTCCATTCCGCGCCGGTAGCGCGTACCACCAGCCTCTGCTCGTGCTCTCGACATATAGCGCATGCCGCGGCTCATCATCCTGGGACGGCAGCGACGTCATCAAGACGAGTTTTGATGACTCCCAGGCGGCCGGACGGTCGAAAAAGGGCGTAGCGGCACGACCGGTGGCGAGAACGACAAACCTGGCATGCAACCGCGAGCTGTCATCCTCTCCCACGCGCATCGACAGCTCCCAGTTGTCATTGCTCCGCTCGATTCGCACGACCTTCGCGTCCGGCAGTACCTCTGCCCCGGCCGTCCATGCCAAGTCCCGCAACGCTTGATCAAACAGCGAGCGCTCTACGGCGAGTCCCGGCCCCCATGGGTTGAACATTGCGTTCAATACAACCGGTTCCGGCGTGCTCCAGAGAGATATCGTTTCATGAACTTCCACCCCTTGCGCTACCCCCTGAAAAAAATCAGGACAGTGCTGTTCGATCACACGACGGGCTCGACCGGATACTAGTTCAATTCCTCCAGGGGCGTACCCGCCCCAGTGCACAAGACTCACCCGAGCGCCGCTGCGCGCGAGCATGAACGCACACCACGCTCCCGCAGGCCCTCCACCGACGATGGCAATCTCGGTTGTTTTAAGATTCTCTTTACGAATAGCAGTTCTCGATCATGGAAGGATGTATATAGACGTCCCTCTATTAGAGGTCCCTTTGCCTCTGGAATTTATCGACCTGGAGCCAAGGCATCGTTGACCAAAGTCTGGGATACCTCCTGCATCTTGCATATTCGAGCCCACCCGGATAGCAGATATATTATGAGATTTCCCGTGAGCAAGGTGTTGCTAATAGATGTGATTAACAAGAATTTGTTTACTAGGGGGTGGTATTTTCCGGCTGCGGATAAGGGTTCTAAAGCCGGTGGCGAGAACGTCCAGGAATTTCTATAGAGGTGCCTTACCGAAGGGCAACTTGACCCCACAATCGTTACAATCAAATATCTGGGGCAGCGGAGGATTGACTCTGCAATATCAAAAGGAGTGCTGTGGAGTTGAGCACCCTCGTGCGAATATTAAATCTGTCGCATGGATGAATTTTTACCAACATGCCAACGAAACCCGGGGAGCTACCGCAAGGATGAGAACCCTGCCCGCAACGCTTTCCGGTTACAGTACGATGTCCGCAGCGACAGGCGCGGCACCCAAGACCTCAATCGCGAAATCAGCATGCTTGTCACCGTCCGTGTCGCCTCTTAGAAGATTCGATACAGGATCAAAATAGAGTTGGCTAGGCACTCCCGTAAAAGGACCCGTGATCCAGGTGAAGGGATCATTCACGGGATCAGTCGTGTCAGCATCGATCTTGCTGAGATCGATCTTGTCGTTCCCTACGCCGAAATCTCGAATAACGTCGCGGTATCCCTCTACCGGAACACTGTCGGCAAGGGAGCTGTACCCAAACACATCGATGCCGATTCCTCCAGTCAGATCATCTTTTGCCATGCCGCCTGCAAGCACATCATCGCCATCCCCACCGTCAAACGTATCGCGGCCTTCACCCCCTAACAACCAATCGTTGCCGACACCGCCATTAAGCTTATCGTCGCCTTTGCCGCCTGACAACCAGTCGACGCCGTTATTGCCCGTAAGCGCATCGTTACCGTCATCTCCTGACAACCAATCGTCCCCGACATTGCCGTCCATAATGTCGTCACCTTCGCCACCGGACAACCGATCATGGCCGGCTCCGCCGTCAAGCTTATCGATACCGTCGTCACCGGACAGCCAGTCCTCGCCGGCATTGCCGTTAAGAGCATCGTCACCTTCACCACCTGATAACGAGTCGTTGCCGTCGCCGCCATTCAGCTCATCTTTGCCCTTACCGCCGGACAACCAATCCTCACCGGAATTGCCGTTAAGGGTATCGTCACCGTCACCGCCATCGATCCAGTCGTTCCCGCCTAATCCACTGATAGTGTCAACGCCCTCGGTAGGAAGAAGGTTTCCCTGGCCCGGTAAGCTGGAAAAATCGGGCGTAATGATATCGTTTAACGATGTTCCATTAATAGTAGCCATGGCAGTTACCTCTGTGTGCAATCAAAAGATGCTTATGAAGTTTCCTCTACTTGATGTCTCCCTCTTGTAATTCTTCTTGGTTGCTTCGTGTTTTCTTCTTATTTCCCTCTTGTTTCCCTGCTACGCGTATTGCCGCGCAATTACACGATACTTCGCGGCGCGCCGAAAAGATGTGAGAAAAGTCACACGTCTGTGATGTTTTATATTTCTGCTAGAGTTACAGAATGACCCCGTAGGGTCGAGAAGGGAAGTGGGCGAGAGATGTGGGCGCAGGGTTCTGGCATCAAATCGGGCGCTGTTCACATCTGCATGGTTCTTTTTAATTAACTATGTGCGGTTTCCAACATTAAACCAACCCGGATAACGTTATCCTGCGAGATGGGCAAATTTGCGTAAACAATGCAATTCGATTTTTTCGGCCGCTCATCACTGATTATCAGGAGCGTGAATGAGGTGCTAAGCACCCCCGTCATAACAGCCGGCGCTATCCTCACCAAATTATCCTTAAGAAAATCATACAGACCTCCTAACTGCACTCCTTAAACATGACGGACTGGATCAAACGTCTGTTATTCGCATTTCTCGTCGGCACGTTTGGGGTATTGATCAACCTGACGCCGTTGGGGCTGGAGCTGGAGGAAGATCTTGGACTGCCCCGGCTATTTCAGCTGCGTGGCGCAGCCCCGGCGCCGCCCGACGTGATGGTGGTGGCCATAGATAAGGCCTCGGCCGTCCAGTTGAATTTACCGGTCGTGCCCGGGCTGTGGCCCCGCGATGTCCACGCCCATCTTATCGAAAACTTATCGGAAGCGGGTGCAAAAGTAATTGCCTTCGATTTGCGGTTCGACACGCCCGGCAAGGTGCCGGAGTATGACGTGGCGTTGGCGAAGGCGATAAATAACGCGGGCAACGTCGTGATCGTGGAAAGATTGGACCGTGAGGATTCGCCCTTACCGGCCGAGCAGGGGGGCGGGGCTCACTTCGGCTCAATGGTAAAGAGCGCGGCCCTTCTTCCCATCATCGCAGACGCTGCGGCTGCCCAAGCGACGTTTCCCTTGCCACGAACCTCCAGGATAAACGATTACTGGGCGTTCAAGACCGATGCTGGCGAAGCGCCAACGTTACCAGTAGTCGCGCTACAGCTTTTCGCGTTGGATGCGTATGAAGAATTTGCCCGCTTGTTGCGCGACGCCAATCCATCCCTGGCGTTGCGGCTTCCAGATAGAAACAGTATCGCTGTCGAGAATTTGATCTTGACCCTGCGCGGCATTTTCACCGACGAGCCCCAGCTTGCTCAGCAAATGATCACCGCGTTGAACCGCGACGCTCGTCTCGACCAACAATCAAGGCGACTTATCAGATCGATGGTGAGCCTTTATTCCGGCGATGAAGCACGCTACCTGAATTTTTACGGCCCCCCGCGTACAGTACGAACCATACCTTATTACCAGGCACTACGATCTCACCATGGTTCGGGAACGGGCGGACCAACAGAAAATGATTTTAAAGGCAAAGCTGTGTTTGTTGGTTTTTCGGCCGCAACGCAGCCCGAGCAGGACCGAATTAGAGACGACTACCATACCGTGTTCTCGCGGTCTGACGGGCTTTATCTAAGCGGGGTCGAGATCGCCGCGACCGCTTTCGCCAATCTGCTGGAAGATCGCCCCCTGCGGCTCCTCCCTCCCCCCTTGAATCTCGCGATCGTTTTTCTCTGGGGGTTCGCCATAGCGATTGTCGTCGCCGCGCTGCCTCAACCCACCAATATCACGCTCGGTACGGTTTTCGTACTTCTCGGTCTGGGTTTTGTCTCCATCTATGTCTATATCGCGCACCATCAATTCACCAACGCGGGGAACTGGCTGCCCCTGATCGTACCGCTGCTGCAAGTTTCCGTCGCTGTGTTCGGAGCCGTATCGCTAAAGTATTACGACGTCAAACGGGAACGCGAGATCCTCAAGAAAGCATTCGCTAAATTCGTGCCCCAGCGAGTTGTCACCGAAATTTTAAAGAGTACAGGTCCCATCACGACCAACAATCGATTGGTTCATGGCGCGTGCCTAGCGACCGATGCGGACAGGTATACGACGCTTTCAGAGGAGATGAACCCCGCTCAGCTTGGCTTGTTGATGAACGACTACTACGCAACCATGTTTGAACCCGTAAGCCGGCATGAAGGCGCGGTTTCAGACGTCGTAGGAGACGCCATGCTCGCGATTTGGACTACCTCTTCCGGGGATGAGTCTTCTTTGCGTAAAAAGGCATGCCTAGCCTGCCTCGATATTGCGGATGCGCTGGAACGCTTTAACGCGATTAAAGGCAGGCCCCCGCTTTATACCCGTATTGGGTTGCACTCGGGCGAGATGCTCCTTGGCGCCGTTGGCGCGCTCCACCACTTTGAGTACCGCGCGGTCGGCGACATCGTAAACACCGCGAACCGCATCCAGGGTCTCAACAAATATCTCGGCACACGCCTATTGGTATCGGAACAAGTCATCGAAGGACTGGACGATTTCCTGACACGTTCGGTCGGAAGGTTTCTGCTGGCGGGGAGAACGACTTTCATACGCGTAGCCGAACTCATGGGGCGCAAGCAGGAGGCGAGCAGCGAACAGAGGTGGCTCGCGGAAATCTTCACCGATGCCATGCTTGCTTACGAAACGCAAGAATGGAACGGGGGATGCTACAACTTCGCGGAAATTCTCAAAGCATTTCCTGATGACGGCCCGGCCCGATTTTATCTGAAGCGCTGCCAGCATTATCGGGAAACGCCACCGGTGGGGCCCTGGGATGCGTGCATACGAATGGAAGGAAAGTGAAACTGGGAGAAATGGAATACAAGCTTACGAACTCATGCGACTTGATTCAATGGATCTAGTGAAAAAAAACCGAGGCAGCGCACGGGAAAAAACTGGGAATGCAAACCGGAATGACTGGTTAAAATGAATAATCCTCAGGAAGGTCTAAGAAGATCAGTCTCCGCCTGCAAACATAGCGCGGTGGTTCTACTGATCCTGGCGGCCGCCCTGTTCAACTCGGTTTTTGATGCATCGGCCGCGGAACTTTGCACCCCTGCAATCGCCCTGGTCGTTTCCGTGCAGGGGATAGTAGAAGTTCGCCGCTCCCAAGAAAAAAACTGGCAGCCGGCGGTACTGAACCATAGTCTTTGCCCAAGCGATATGATCCGCGTACGGCAGCACAGCCGTGCAGCGCTGCGGCTCAGCAATGAAAGCGTGCTCCGGCTGGACCAGAAAACCACGCTCGTGCTTGGGGGGGCGGATGGAGAGCGTCAAACGCTGCTGGAAATGCTCACGGGCGCGATACATGTACTGACCAGGACGCCAAAGCCCTTCAAAATAAACACCCCGTTCTTAAATGCCGGCGTCGAGGGAACCGAATTTTTAATTGAGCTGGATCAGGACCAGGCAAAGCTGGTGATGTACGAGGGCAAGCTCTCGGCCAGCAATAGCCACGGAAGCATTATCCTCGCGGACAATGAGGCAGCGGTTGTCCCCAGGGACCAGGCGCCGCGGAAAGAAACAATCGTGCGTCCGATGGATGCCGTCCAATGGGCGTTATTCTATCCGGCGATTATCAGCTATCAGCTCGACGAGCAGCCAGACGACGAACCCGCAACGCAACACTTGCGTATTGCTATTGACCGGTATGAACACGGCAGAATTGCGGAAGCGCTCGCGGCGCTCCATGATGTGCCTGAGGGCGAGCACTCGCCTCGCTTCCTGATCTACCGCGCCGGGCTCCTTCTGTCGGCCGGTCGCAGCAATGAAGCCAGCGCAGATATCGCTCAAGCGCTGCGAATCGAACCCGGCAACAGCGACGCCTACGCGCTGCAAGCCGTGATCGCCACCGTGCAGAACGATAATGAGCGGGCGCTCGCCATTGCCACCCATGCGGTCGAGCTGAATCCAGCCTCCTTTGCCGCCTGGCTGGCATTGTCCTACGTGCAGCAAGCCCGCTTCAGGATCGAGGAAGCGCTGGAAGGCGCAAAAAAGGCGGTCGAGCTTGACCCAGAGAATGCCCTCGGATGGGCGCGGCTGGCTGAGTTGCAGATGGCTGCCGGTTATCCGGAGCGGGCCGTCAAGGCTGCGCAACAGGCTGTGCGACTCAAACCGGATCTCGCCAGAACGCAGACCGTTTTGGGCTTTACCCACCTCGTCCAGATCGACACCGGCGCGGCAAACGCCGCTTTCTCCCGCGCGGTCGAGCTCGACCAGACCGATCCCATGCCGAGGCTTGGTGTTGGCCTTGCGAGAATACGCGAAGGTGCTCTTGAGGCCGGCCGGATTGAGCTTGAGATTGCCGCCAGTCTCGACCCCGCAAACTCCCTCATCCGCAGTTATCTCGGGAAAGCATATTTTGAAGAGAGGCGCTATCCCCTCGCGGGAACGCAGTTTGATCTGGCAAAAGAACGGGACCCCAATGATCCCACACCCTGGCTTTATGACGGAATCATGAAACAGACCCGGAACCAGCCGGTGGAGGCTCTGCGCGATATTCAAAAGTCCATCGAGCTGAACGATAACCGGGCAGTCTACCGTTCTCGGCTATTGCTTGATCAGGATCAGGCGGCGCGCGGCTCCAGCCTGGCGCGCATCTACGACAATCTCGCTTTCGGGAACCGCGCGATTGTGGAAACAGCTAAATCATTGACTATCGACCCTGCTAATCACTCGGCGCATCGATTTCTCTCGGACACCTACGCAGACACCCCCCGATATGAGGTTGCCCGGGTCAGCGAACTTCTTCAGGCTCAACTCCTGCAACCCGTAAACGTAAATCCGGTTCAACCGCGCCTCGCAGTGGCTGATCTCAATATTATTACCGGAACGGGCCCGGCAAGGGCGGCCTTTAATGAATTTACGCCGTTGCTTGAGCGGAACAAACCCCAGTTCGTCGCTTCCGGCGTGATAGGCAACCAGAGCACCCGCGGGGACGAAGCTGTGCTCTCGGCGCTTTATGGCCGCGCTTCAGTCAGTGTCGGGCAGTTTCACTACAACACCGACGGATTTCGTCAGAACAATGATCAGAAACACAATATTTATAATGCATTCGTGCAGTATTCGGTAACTCCGCGTTTTAATGTGCAGGCCGAAGTGCGCACGCGCCAGACTGAACACGGCGATTTGTTACTGAATTTTAACCCTGCTGTTTTTACTCCAGACCGGAGAAAACTGGACGAAGATACGGCAAGGATCGGGGCGCGGTATTCGTTATCACCCAACCAGGATCTCATCCTGTCCGGGATCTATACTGATAGGAAAGAGGCTTTGATAAATGTTCCGGACAACACGTTTGCCGGAACAAATGTTACCGATACAACCACAACTAAAAGCAGAGGCTATCAAGCGGAAGCTCAATATCTTCTCCGCGGCGAACGGTACAACGTAACCACGGGGGGCGGGGCATATCAAATCGATGCGAGTAAAGGAGAAAGGCTGGATTTCGGAGTGCCATGTCCCCAGTTCATGGAGTGCAATTTAGGGCTGCGAAACTTCAGGAGGGAACGCTACAGCGGTTATCTCTACACAAATATAAATTTACCCGGAAATATCACCGGAACAATTGGTGGAAATTACGTCTCCCTGAAGGACGGCACAAATTTCGAAATCGATAAATTTAATCCGAAATTCGGGTTGCAATGGGACATTACGCGCAGGCTTCGCCTGCGGCTTGCATGGTTCGAGACGGTCAAGTCGGCTCTCATTGCGAATCCAACGCTTGAGCCTACACAGGTCGCGGGGTTCAACCAGCTATTTGATGACGTGAACGGAACGACGGCGCGACGCAGGGGAGCAGGCCTTGATGCTGTCGTATCCGAGAATTTGTACGCGGGCGTGGAAATCTCGGACCGCAACCTTGGCGTTCCATTTTTCTCGGATAATCTGACTTACAGCAGAACCGAAAGCCAACAGGAAAAACTCTATCGGGCATACCTTTACTTATTACCTCATCCATATTTCTCGGCCAAAGGCGAGTTTCAATTTGAAAAATTTGCCCGGGACGCCTCCACAACCGGACCGTATGGAATTGAAACGGCAAGCGCGCCGGTCAACGTCAGTTTCTACCATCCTTCGGGCGTATTTGCGAAAATGACGACAACATATGTTCACCAGAAAGTAAAAAGTCGTACGGGCGAAAATTCCGGGGTTGACGACTTCGTTTTGCTGGATGCGGCCGTAGGTTATCGACTGTCTAACCGACGAGGTATTTTAAGCCTGGAAGGCAGAAATCTTCTGGACGAGGATTTCTTCTACAGGAATGTCAATTTCCAGGCATCCGAACCTGTTTACTATCAACGTTTCACCCCGCATCGCACTTTGTTTTTACGTGTTACGTTAAACTTTTAAGGAGAAAAAATGAGCGCAATAACGAAGATATTGGCGGGAGTGGTAACTTTGACTTTAGCGGCACCGGTAGCCGCCGCGACCCCCATCGCTCCAGCCAAGGACGTGCATATAAAAGTCACTGATAATATACGTGAGGCGGTTAGTATCCTGGACGTTCAATTTGCCATCGTAATCGATAAGCGCAACCATATACACGTTCTCACGGTCAGCGATATGAAACACCCGGCACACAGTGAGGCGCAAAATCCGCCCGCGGACGACCCGACGGATGATGATGCCGGCGGAGGAAAGTTTTCCACTCAAATCAGACAGGAAGCGGATGGCTGCTGGTGGCTGACAAGAGGCGAGCGAAATCAGGATGGCGCGCAGATTGAAGCTCACGAAGTATGTATAGGAGGCCGTGGATGTCCCGTTGGGGAGCGAAAGCCGATCGCCTAAGCGCACATACTATCTCTGGCACCATTCTCTGCTTATCCGTGATTACGGTGAAGGTGGCACGACGTTGAACGACGGAAATCCCACGGGTTCTATATAGATTCAATGGGAAGCGCGCTGCGTTGCCCCCGCTCGCCCCTTGCAAACGGAGCGCTCCTGTACGTGCTCACGGAAACCTGCCGAGTTGTCGCACATAGATGAGAGGAGAGACCGGAGATGATTGCGCCAGACATCACAGCTGAACGTGCCAGCGCAATGCTTGCGGTTATCAAGGAATTTCGGCATCTTCACCAAACAGATCTTGCGCTTGTAGCCAAATGCTGCCATTGGCATCATTACTATTCAGGGGAGCATATCGTCGGGTATCGGGAAGATACGAACCACACCTTCTTTATCGTACAAGGCGAGATTCGCATTACCTACTACTCGTCGTCCGGCCATGAAGTTATCTTATGCGACCTGCCGGCCGGCGAAATGTTTGGCGAAGTAACGGCCATTGATGGCCTTGCCCGCTCCGCCCTTGTAATTGCTAAAACAGATTCGATAGCGGCATCCATGTCCGCACCCGATTTCCTGAATCTCCTTCAATCCAACCCACATATATCACTGGCTATCCTCAAGCGTTTAGCCGGACAAGTGCGCCGTTTAACCGAGCGTGTCTTTGATTACAGCACACTTTCTGTCCGCAATCGTATTCATATCCAATTATTGCGACTTGCAAAAAGGCAAACAGCGGCGCCAAACATGGGCGTGATTTCACCAGCACCCACTCATACTGAACTTGCCAATCTTCTCAGCACCCATCGTGAAGCAGTGACTCGGGAATTGAACGCGCTGGCCCGCGCCAAACTGGTCATACGCGAATCCCATGAATTACACATACTGGATATTGCAAAGTTGAAAAGAATGGTTGAAGAAGCCCGGGGGCTCCATCGTCTCTAGCCAGATAATATAACTGTCATAGCCGTGATTCTTCCAGATAACTAAACGAGATTAAAACACCTCACACGCTTTGTGCGACTGGCTCATAGCCCGATCATACGTTGCGAAGCTGGGATTCGGTCCGGTTGACGTGGCCATTGTAAAACTCCCGCTTCAGAATCTCTGCCGAGCCAATATATGCCAGCACGATCACGCCCAGGACACCCAGGAAAAGGAATGGCAGGGGTACGAAACCGAACAACTGCGCGAGAGGCGTATATGGAAGCACTATAGCAGCCGTTACCACAGCCAGGGTTGCGAGCATGAGCGCTCTGGATGGGCTGCTTTGCCAGAAAGGACGGCGAGTCCGGACTACCAGAACAATCAATGAGGCCGAAACGACAGATTCCACGAACCATCCGCTGCGGAACATTTCAGGTGATGCGTTAAGAATAAAAAACAGCGCACCAAAGGTAAGAAAGTCAAAAACGGAACTGAGCAAGCCGAACTTGAGCATGAATTGACGAATGAATGTAACGTCCCAACGTTGCGGACGATCGATCCATTCGGCGTCCACGCGATCCGTTGCTATAGACATCTCGGGTAGATCAGTCATCAGATTGGTCAGCAAGATCTGCTTCGGCAGCAGAGGCAGGAACGGTAAAAGAAGTGATGCACCCGCCATGCTGAACATATTGCCGAAATTTGCGCTCGTCGCCATAAACACATACTTCAGCGTGTTGCCAAAAGTTGTACGTCCTTCCCGGATGCCCGCGGCGAGCACTGCCAGATCTCGCTCGAGCAGCACAATGCTGGCGGTTTCTCTCGCCACGTCTACCGCGCCCTGAACCGACACACCGACATCTGCCGAATGAAGCGCAGGCGCGTCATTGATACCGTCGCCAAGATACCCGACCACATGTCCCGCCTCGCGCAATGCGCGGATAATGCGCTCTTTCTGATTCGGTTCGATCTCTGCAAAAATATTTACGGTGCTTGCCAGCTGCGGCAATGCTTCATCGCTAACCTGCTGGAGCTCCTGGCCGCTGATCATGTGCGTATGGTCCAGGCCGATTTGCAACGCAACCTCCCGGGCAACCAGCCGGTTATCCCCGGTGATCACTTTAAGTGCCACACCCAGACTCCGCAGTTCCTGAATCGCGGCTGCAACGCCGGCCTTTGGTGGATCAGCAAACGCCAGAAATCCAATGAACGTAAGGGGGCTCTCATCCGCTCGCTCGATGGTCGAGCGACCCGGCATTGTCTTCATGGCAACGCCCAGCGTGCGCAATCCGCGCTGACTGAACATGGTATATTGCTCACGGATTGCGTTTTCGTACCCAGCAATTCCAAAAATGCCGCCATCGCTCAGCTCTACCGTGTCGCATATCTCAAGTACCTGGGCGAAGGCGCCCTTTGTGACCAGCACAGTCTCCCCGCCCACAGACGCAAGCACACTCAGGCACTTCCGCGTAAAGTCGTATGGAATCTCATCAAGGCGGACGACCGCCGCTCGGCTGAGCGGCTGCACTGATCGTGTCATCGATCGGGTTGCGGAAGCCGGTCTGGCAGGTCGCGTTGATCGCCGCGAGTTGCAGCGTGCGCAAGCTCTGCTTGCCGTCGGGGGCGAATGCGCCCTCAAGCCGGACCGTGCCCTCCGTAAGCGTACCGGTTTTATCAGAACACAGCACATCCATGCTGCCAAAATTCTCGATTGATACCAACCGCTTGACGATAACCTTCTTGGCGGCCATGCGGCGAGCGCCGCTCGCCAGGTTGACGCTGATGATAGCCGGCAGTAATTCGGGAGTCAGGCCGACCGCGAGCGCCAATGCGAAAAGGAAGGAGTCGAGTACCGGCCTTTCCAAATAAACATTAAAGGCAAATATGAGGATAACAAGGGTCAGCGTTACCCTTATCAACAGCATACCGAACTGGCGCACGCCCTGCTCAAACTCTGTTTCCTCCGGACGGGCTCGCAGATGGGCGAGGATGGCTCCGAGCTGCGTCTCGCGTCCGGTCCTGACCACCAGACCCCGGCCCGTCCCGCTGACCACATGAGTCCCCTGAAACAAGGCATTGGTTCTTCGCGTCATTGGTGTATCCGCAGACAAATTGCCGAGAATCTTCTCAACCGGAAAGGTTTCGCCGGTTAAAGCCGCCTCGTTCACGAACAGATCGCGCAGCTCCAGCAAGCGGCAGTCCGCGGGAACGCCGGACCCAGCGGAAAATTGCACGAGATCGCCCGGCACTACCTCATATAAAGGCACTTTAATGACGCAGCCATCCCGCACCACCTCGGCTTGGGACTCCACCATTTTCTGCAACCGTTCGATAGCTGTCGCGGCATAAAATTCCTGCCAGAAGCCGAGAAGCGCACTGGCGGCGACTATAAACAGAATGATGAGGCCATCGGTTGCATCGTGCAGGGCAAACGACAGGATTGCTGCAGCAATTAATACCAGGACGATAGGCGAACTTAACTGGCGCGACATCAGGGATACAACCCGCGAAGACTTATCTACGGTCAAAGCATTGGCGCCATACCGCCTTAGCCTTATGGCGGCTTCAGCGGCCGTAAGGCCGTTCATTGACCCGCCGATATCCTTTGCGGTTTCCTCAACACTTTTCGCCCACCATGGAATTGTATTCACGTTCACTGGGTAGCTCCCTTCCAAACGCTGCGCCCGGGTTTCTATCACACCCCCCAACTTATAATCCGCATAATCCGCCGCCCGCATGAATCCCGCACAGGCGCATCCGGCTTCGTCTGGCCTGCGTGCACCTGCCCTGCCTCCTAAACCAGAGAGCGTCGCTACCTTGCGTCAACTTGGGCGCGTTTCCTTATTCTGTACTATTGTGATTGTGTACAGTAACGATCATTCGCCATTCGCGGAGATCCGTGGCTAAGCCGGAATACGGACCAATAAAAATTATTACAACACAGCTACTGCAAGGTTCATGAAATACCTCGGCCATCTATCCACGGACGATCCTTTGTATGGGTACCTTCGGGACGATATCGTCCCGAAGCTCGGCGTCAAAACTCGTTCTCCGGAATTCCGGGTGTATCAGCTGCCGGCATCGAATCATGTGTATCTGTATGAAGATCAGCAAAGTCAGACGCGAGTCATCGGGAAATTCTTCGGCGGCCTGCCCGACCTGGACCCCGAGGCTGCTACCCGGCGCATGGAACGGGAATTCAACAATTTGACTTACTTGCGAAGTATTGGATTTACGGGTTACCCTCACTACGTAGCCAGGCCTCTGGGGCGGAACGCCAATCTGAACAAGGTGTTGATGGAGGAATTCTGCTACGGCACGTCGCTTGCCACATTCATTCTCAACGCCATCCGCAACAGCGCGCGGGAGGCGCTTTTTGAAAAACTCACCGCGCTCGCCTATTTCCTGGCGAGCCTGCACAATCGAACCGTACATGAGCGCACGGTGGACTTCACCAAGGATTCCGAATATTTCGATCATATCCTTCAAAATCTGATAAATGCAGGACGCCTCGGCCCGGACGAGGTTCGGGAATTCCGGCAGCTCAAGGAGCGTTGGGTTGGTCAAAGCTGCATGTGGGAAGATCGGCAGGTCCTCGTACACAGCGATGTCACGCCGCCCAACATCCTCTTCGGCGACGGCCTTTGGGTCATCGTTATCGATCTGGAACGGATGAAATCTGCGGACCGGGTGTTCGATCTTGGCAGGGTCGTGGGTGAGCTTCAGCACTTCTATATTCAGTACGCGGGTAACAAATGGCTGGCGGAACCCTTCATCGGGCACTTCCTGTGGGAATATGCCTGCCACTTTCCCGACCGCCATGCTGCTTTTGCATCGATCACCCGCCGTGTCCCCTTTTATGCGGGCCTCACCCTCCTCCGTATCGCGCGCAACGGGTGGATTGGCGGTCACTACAGCCGGCGGCTACTGGATGAAGCCGGCAAAACATTAAGGTAACTATATGACCATTAAGGGAATTTTATTCGATCTCTACGGAACGCTGATCGACATTGAAACAGACGAATCCATGGATGAAATATACCGCGCCATTGCCCACTACCTGACATACCACGGAGTGTATCTGCACCGCGGCGAGGTTCAGAAGCGCTATTACCACATCATGAAACAGCAGCGGGAAGCGAGTGGCGAGGAATACGCGGAAATCGACGTGGAAGCGATATGGAATGAGTTTCTGATGCAGGAAGGAATCAGGTTCGGCCCCACCCGTGGACAGTTGGCGAAGGTGCTTGCCCAGATTTATCGCGCGATATCGCGAAATCGGCTGCAACTATACCCAGGCGTAAAAGAAGTATTGAATACATTACAGGCCAGTTACCGGCTGGCGTTGGTAACAGATGCCCAATCTTGCTACGCAATCCCCGAACTCCGCGCCGTAGGGCTGGAAGGCTACTTTGACCCTGTCCTCATCTCAAGCCGTCATGGCTTCAGGAAACCCGATTCAAGGCTCTTCAGTAAGGCTATCGATATTATGGGCCTTGAGCCATCCGAGGTTATTTGCGTGGGCAACGATATGTTCCGCGACACTTACGGCGCCGCGCTGCTCGGAATCAAAACCATTTTCGTCGACTCGAATCAAGGCGCGAAATCGTTCGAAAACGTGTCGCCGCATTATCGCGCCCGGCAATTCGAAGATGTCCTCGAGGGAATGGCGGCGCTGGAGCGATCGAGAGCGTAGCGCGAGGGACCCGAGAGATCCCGCGGAGCGGGGATCGGACAGCGGAGGGATGCAAGGCCACGGCATGGATTACGGGCGGAACGCCTGTCTCCCACTACGGGGTCGCATCGTCCGGAAGCACTGCCCAGCCCTTCAATGTCGGTCGTTTAACCCGGATACTTCAATTTCAGCCGGTTAATGAACGGCGCCGACAATGTAAAATCGGTATCGCCGGGAATAAACACATTGCAGCTCTGTTCCGTTCCCGCATGATTTACCTTGAGGGTGGCGGTAATCCCCTTATCCGTTGATCGTTCTACCGGGATCTGCGAGGTTCCGGAAGCCAGTTTATGCCCGGGGGGTAAAATTCTTTTGTCTGGCGCGCCGTCCAATTTCGAGCGTCCTCCTCGGGTGAGATAAGAATACTGCACCTCGGGCTGTGCCTGCAATTCTTTGACGCCCGTCTTTGTCCAGTTGACATTCAGCACAAACTCTTCGCTTTCCGGCGCGCGTGGCGAAGCCCAACAAGTCAATCCCTCGCGCTTCTTCATGCAACTGGACCAGGCCTGCACAGCCCGGGCTGTGGCGCCGCTACCCACCGCTGCCCCGGTGGTGACCGTCTGTATTAAAAACTCGGCGGCCTGAGACGATTCCGCTTCTGAATTCTTCGAACAATACCCGGCCTTCCACTGCCTGAACCGATCTTCACTGAGGGAAGTGCTCGATGACCCCACCCCGGCGCTCAGGCCTTCGTTGACCCCGTCGTCATCCAGCGTAAAAAGCCCATACGTCAGTCCCAGCCTCCCATCATCCCCGGATTGCCGCGCTTGTTTTATCGCGGCTTGGGCCTGTTCATAGTTGAGCGAGCAAAGTTCCGCATAAAGCGAGCGGTCTCTAACCTTTGCCTCGCTCTTGGAATACTCGTCGTAGAAACCTGCCGTGAGAATATTGTGACAGGCATCCAGAGCGGCTGCTTCCACCGGTAAAAGGGACGTAATAAGCAGAAGGGGGGAAAGGCGCGCAGTCATACTGGCACTACGGTTTTTCATGGGATACCTCCGAAAAATGTCATAAACCGATGAATAAGAGATGCCTGCCCGGCAGGCTGGTTCAGAGTCGCAATAGTATAAGACCACGGCAGGCATAACGTGACCCTGATTGCACAGGCACGGTGTGCAGGGGTGAATAAACGCATGCATTTTTGAATTAATGCAGTGTCTAAGCATGAAGTGTTAACAATCATACAGACGGGCCCACGCTTCGGATGCTCAACTATTAGCCTGGAGCCCTTCTATTTCCTTCTATTTGTGTTCAACAATCAAGTGTTGTTCAGAGTTGCCCGTTAAAGAGGGCTCTTCCATTCCGCAGATAATAATGATTTTACCTTGCTCGACCGTCATATGCTGAGGCGCCCGGTCTGGCTCCTCGTTCTCCTCTACGCCAGCTTTTCAACGCTATGGATGGCGATTGCGGGCTATCTGATCTCGCTTACGCTGGACGATCCGACATTGCGGAGCCAGGCCTATTTTATGAAGGAACTGGTCCTTGTTATCGCAAGCAGCGGTCTGTTTTATGCCCTGCTGAAGTTCGCCCGCGATACGGTCGTTCCCCCTTCCATACCGGCCCCCGATTCCGTTCGCTTCCAGCTGAACCGGTTAATGCTGATGTTTGTATCCCTCGCGATGGTCGCCCCCCTGGTCAGCGTCGGCATTGTCAAGGTATATGGGCCGGAGATGGAACGAAGAATGTATGATGACCTTCATACCATCGCCGATCTCAAGGCGGAGCAGATCGAAATCTGGCTGGACGAACGAGGTGGCGATGCGGAGGTGCTGGGTGCCAGTCAGGCCTTCATCGAACGCGTGGCAAGCATGCAAGAGACAGGCGCGGACCGGAATCGGCAACTGATCCGCAACCGGCTGAAGGCTATCATGAAAGCCTATAGCTACGAGTCTATACTGCTCCTCGACACAGCGGGCCACACGCTGCTGACGCTGGGCGAACAACCCGACACGCCGGAGGTCAGCAAGACGCTGCTGTCTGCAGCGTTGCGCAGCCGACGAACACAGAGCAGCGATCTGTATCTGGATAAAAACGGCCGGGCCTGGCTGGATTACGTGTTGCCGCTGGTCTCTGACCCGCCGAACGGACAAACGGTCGCGCTCGTGGTGCTGCGCGCAAATCTCGGTAAATTTCTGCTCCCCCTGGTCGAGAAATGGCCTGGCAGCAGCGAAAGCGCAGAAATCCTGCTTATACGCCAGGAAAACAACACTGTTCATTACCTCAACCGCGGGCGCCACCTCAAGCATCCTTCTCCGCCAGCAGAAATCGATCTCTCCGCCCGCAACGACTTGACCAGAGCTATCGGCGCCCGTGAGCCGCCCCACGGTGAGATGCATGGAGTGGATTATCGTGGCGAGCAGGTGCTGGCCGCTTATCGGCCAATATCCGGCTCCGATTGGCATCTCATCGCCAAAATCGACCAGCGTGAGGTACTCACGCAATTGTGGACCCTGGTGTTCTGGGTCAGCATCGTCGTCTTGCTCGCGATTACGGCGGTCAGCGTAGTATTGCTGCGCCTCTGGCGCCAGCAGCGGCGCGCTCACCAGCTGGCTCTGGCGATTCGCACCGCCGAGCAGGACCGTCTTCTCAAATACTTTTACGAGCTGCCATTCATTGGCATGGCGATCACCGCTCCCGACAACAAGCGCTGGCTGCGGTTCAATAACCAACTATGCGAGATCCTGGGTTATTCACGCGATGAACTTGCGGAAAAGGATTGGCTGGAAATGACCCATCCGGAAGACATTGAAAAAGATCTTGCCGAGTTTGAGCGAGTGATGCATGGCGAATCCGACGGGTATGCGATGAACAAGCGTTTCATCCGCAAGGACGGCACTATCGTTATGGCGAATCTCGACGTGAAATGCGTGCGGCGGGACGACGGCAGCGCCCACTACTTTGTCGCCATGATTCGGGACATTACCGAACAGGAAAACCAGAAAGCGGAAATCCTGGCAGCCCGGAGCCAGCTGCAGGCCACGCTCGACGCCATACCCGACTTGCTGTTCGAACTTGATCTGGAGGGCCGCTGTCATGCGTACCATTCCGCGCGCACCGGCTTCCCCGCCTTGCGCGCTGAGGAGCTGCTTGGACAAAAAATCTCCGAAGTCCTTTCCCCGAGCGCAAGCGAGGTAATCGTATCCGCATTGCATGAGGCTAATGAGCAGGGCCTCTCGTCCGGGAAGGAACTGGAGCTGCAATTCGCACAAGGCACCTTCTGGTACGAGCTTTCGGTTTCACGCAAGCATGTCCATCCCGGAATGGCGCCCCGGTTCATTGTCCTTGCACGTGATGTTACCGAGCGCAAGGCGGCGGAGCGGCGTATCCTGAACCTTGCCCACTACGACGCCCTTACAGGGCTTCCAAATCGCGCGCTGCTCTCAGACCGCATGAAAGTGGCGATAAAACGCGCGGCGCGCGTGCTGGGCCGCCTCGCTGTACTGTTCGTGGACCTGGACCGGTTCAAGCCGATCAATGATTCGCTAGGTCATGAGATTGGCGACCGCCTGCTTCAGGTGGTAGCCGAACGCATGCAGGCGGCGATTCGCAGCGTCGATACTGTGAGCCGCGTAGGCGGCGACGAGTTTGTCGTTCTTCTGAGCGACATCGAGTCAGCGGAAGATGCGGCGCGCGTCGCGGAAAAGCTTATTTTCACGCTATCGCAGCCGTACCATATCGAGGGGCATGAGTTGTCGCTGACCGCAAGTGTCGGCATTTGCATCTATCCCGACAATGGCACCGAGCCGAGCACTCTGATTCGAAACGCAGACGCCTCCATGTACACGGCCAAGCAATCGGGCCGCAACCGGTACCAGTTCTACTCCGAGGACATGACAGCACGGGCGCTTGAACGGCTCAGCCTGGAGCGCGATCTCCGCGGAGCGGTCGAACGCGGTGAGATGTTCCCGGTGTATCAGCCGCAAATTGAGCTTGAGACTGGACACGTCATTGGCGCAGAAGTCCTTCTCCGGTGGCGGCACGCGACGCAAGGGCTGATTCCCCCTCAGCGTTTCATACCCGTGGCGGAAGACAGTGGAATGATACTGGGAATTGGCGAATGGGCGTTGTATCAAGCCTGCCAGCAGGCCCGGCTCTGGCGCGACCGTGGCCTGTTCGAAGTGAGTATCTCGGTCAACGTTTCGGCAGTCCAGTTCCGCCAGACAGACTTTATCGATGTCGTCAAGCGCGCCCTCAAGAAATCGGGGCTGCCGCCCGAACGACTGGAACTGGAACTCACCGAAAGCGTGGTAATGCAAGGGGTGGAGCCTGCTTTGGAAAAATTGCGGCAGCTGGCTGGACTGGGGGTAAAAGTGGCGATCGACGATTTTGGAACCGGCTACTCAAGCCTCTCATCTCTCCGGCAGTTCACGGTTGACCGGTTGAAGATTGACCAATCCTTTGTACATGGCCTGCCGGGAAATACCGACGCTGAAGCCATCGCCACAGCCATCGTAGCGATGGGGAACAGCCTGGGCTTCCGGATTATTGCCGAGGGAGTGGAGACTAAAGCGCAGGCGGAGTTTCTGCAAGGCGTCCTATGCAAGGAAGGCCAGGGTTATCTCTATGCCTGGCCGATGACCGCAAGCGAGTTTGAACAGTGGGTGGCAACATGGACGCCGCGTCCTGCAACTCAGTAAGCGGATTTTACGTGCTGCTTTCGCGCGCACGAACTCCGTTCTACCTGCCCTGCCCGACCACCATCAACCCCTGATCTACCGATTCTATTTCGATGACTCGGCGGGCGCTTCCTTTTTCACCGGGTTCTGAACTGTATAGCCTTCCTCTTTCATCTTGTATCCGCCGTACGCCCCAACTCCTCCCGCTGCAAGGAGCCAGCAACCGGACAGTGCCGGGATGACAAGCAACAGCATGCCAACTTGAATCATTCTTTTCATCATGCCTCCGCAATCTAGTAATAAAAGTGGTGCAAATCCACGTGGTATCTGTTCGCGCTGATATTCATGTTCGAATGCCCCGATCAGAACGAGCAAGGGTACATGCATATGATAACGCATCGCAAAATTAAAAGCAGACCTGGCGAAACTCAACCATTGCATCATTGAATGTGTGGCAATGAGTCGGTAAAGTGTTCATCAGTCGCTGCATGGAACTAACCCCGTGGAGATAACCCCACCGGTCCGTGCCGATCTGTGCTAAATATGATGATCTGCGCACCGTTGGCGCACTTTCCCCGCGAGGACGACTGGAACGCGAACACGGAGGTTCGCCATAACCACTTGAATGTTGTGGTAGACCTGGAACTATAATTTTCACGCATTGCCTTATTTATACAGGGAAAGCTGTATGAACATGCGTAATCAAGATCGGACGTGGCTTAGCCATAGGCGCGATCAAGCAAGGGAGCACATGTCTCCTGTTACACGGATGAGGAACCTCGCATGAAATGGGAGCGCCAACGTCAGAGTAGCAACGTCGAGGATCGCCGGGGCAGCGGGTATGGCATCGGCGGACGCGGCATCGGCATCGGCACAGTTATCGTGGCGCTGCTCGGCGGTTTGCTGTTCGGGGTGGATCCGCTCACCATGCTGAGCCTTATCTCGGGCGGTGGCGCAATCCAGGAGCAAGGGCCGGCACCAGCTCCACCACCCGACGACAGGCACGCGGCCTTTGTTTCAACTGTGCTTGCCGATACCGAAGATGTGTGGGCAGGACTCATGCAGCAGGAGGGCGCCACTTACCAGGCGCCTAAGCTGGTGCTGTTTCGCGGAGCGACCATAACCGCCTGTGGCCACGGCAGCGCCGCGATGGGACCGTTCTACTGCCCGGACGATCAGCGCATCTACATCGATCTTGATTTCTTCGACACGCTGGAGAGCCGGCTTGGCGCTACCGGGGACTTCGCTCAGGCCTACGTAATCTCGCACGAAGTCGGTCACCATGTGCAGAACCTTCTGGGGATTTCGGACCGTGTTAACCGCCTGCGCAGGCAGGCACCGCAAGCCCAGGCGAATTCCTTATCGGTTCGGGTTGAACTGCAGGCGGATTGCCTTGCCGGGGTCTGGGCTTTTCATTCGCAGAAATCGAAGGGATGGCTCGAGCAAGGTGACATTGAAGAAGCCCTGAATGCCGCCGCAAAAATCGGGGATGACTCGCTGCAGCGCAAGAGCCAGGGCACGGTTGTGCCCGAAACCTTTACCCATGGAACAAGCGCACAGCGAGTGAGCTGGTTCTCGCGCGGGCTGAAAAGCGGCAGCCTGAGGCAGTGCAATACGTTGGAAACCGGCCAGCTATGACATACCGGAAACGGTGAAAGGGAAATCTAATGAAAGTATCCGAGCTTAAGGATGAGCTGCTCGATTACTGGGTGGCCAAGGCCAACGGCGCAGCGGAGGTGCATGTAGTTGACGCACATTGCCTCATCGACCATGTGCGCTGGGAGCCGTCGGCTGACTGGTCTCAAGGCGGGCCGATCATAGAGAGGGAGGGGATAAACCTGGGTCACAGCCTTGAACCGGGATCGGAACATTGCGTAGCCTACATGAGGTCGGGTCGGAACCGGCAAAAAGGACTCACGCCACTGGTAGCGGCAATGCGTTGCTATGTCGACTCCAAGTTTGGCGAAGAGGTCAGCGATTGAGAAAGTCCTACAATCACAATCATATTTCCACGCCTTTGCTGGCTGCACATATCGTGCGCCACGCACACGAGCTAGCCAGATACACATGGCCAACGCGAAGCTGAACGAATCCCCCCGCGAAGCGACGTCCACGCCGCGCGTCCTGGCGGCTCAGGCCTTCTCGCGCGCAGCCGGCGCGCCGCTCGTTCACGGCAACAGGATTCGCCTGCTCAGGGACGCGGAAGAGAATTATCCAGCTTGGCTGGAAGCGATCCGCTGCGCGAATAAAACGATTCATTTTGAAAATTATATTATTCGCGACGATGACATCGGCGAGCAGTTTGCTAACGCGCTTATTGCGAAGGCAAAGGAACGTGTGACGGTAAGGCTGATCTACGACTGGATGGGCGGCCTTACGGAAACGGGTAACGCCTTCTGGAGGCGCCTGAGTGAAGGAGGCGTCGAGGTTCGATGCTTCAATCCGCCGCGCTTCGACAGTCCCCTGGGCTGGTTAAGCCGGCTGCACCGCAAATCGCTCTGCGTGGACGGTAGCGTTGCCTATGTCAGCGGGTTATGTGTCGGACGGATGTGGACGGGTTTTCCGGAAAAGAATATTCCGCCATGGCGCGATACAGGCGTCGAGGTACGTGGCCCCGTGGTAGCCGACATCGTGCACTCCTTTTCGCGCGCGTGGGCTGAGACCGGGCCGGAGTTGCCTGCGCACGAAATTCCGACGCGGGATTCGCTGCCGACAGTAGGAGCGGTAGACATAAGAGTCCTTGGAGACAGCGCTGCGACAGCCGGATTATATCGGCTGGAACAGTTGATCGCAGTGCTGGCGCAAAAAACACTCTGGCTTACCGACGCATACTTCGTCGGCACCACAAGCTATGTTCAGGCATTGCGGGGCGCGGCAATGGACGGGGTGGATGTCCGGCTGCTTGTTCCAGGATCAAGCGGCGATCTCAGGTTTTTGCGGCCGATCTCGCGCGCGGGTTATCGACCATTGCTGGAAGCCGGAGTGCGCGTCTTTGAATGGAACGGGTCAATGCTTCACGCCAAAACTGCCGTCGCAGACGGGCGTTGGGCCCGTGTCGGCTCAAGCAATCTCAACCTGGCGAGCTGGATCGGAAACTGGGAACTCGATGTGGCCGTGGAAAACCTTGAATTTGGGGACGAAATGGAGCAGATGTACCTCCAGGACCTGGACAACGCGACGGAAATCGTGCTCAGCGAGAAAAACCGCGTACGCCCGGTTGCCAGCTCCCGGGCGAACAAACCGGTTCCACCTGAACCCAGGGGGCTGCGTCAACCCCGGCGCGGAAGTGCCAGCCGATTGACGGCGGGGGCGATTCGGGTGGGAAATACCGTTGGAGCCGCGATTACCAACAAGCTTGTTCTCGGCGCGGCCGAGGCAAAAATCATGCTGTTTGGCGGCGCGGTGCTGTTATCGCTGGCTGTGGCCGCGCTCCTGCATCCGTTGCTGATAACGGTTCCTTTTGTGCTGATCGCCGGCTGGATAGGCATCTCGCTACTGATCAAGGCCTATCATTTGCATGTGAACGGGAAAGACAATGCCGCTTTCAACGGGCAGTCCAACAGAATCGATGATAGCGGCGGGCCTGTCAAGAGCCGCGCGGAAACGCCCTTGCTGCTGCGCGAGATAAGGCCTAAAACGCCGGCCGCGCCTGAGGGGGCGTCGGCCGATCAATCACGCGAGACCTGAAACGCTGAAGCGCCGAGCCGTCCAGGCAATCTCCCTGCGGCAAACGCATCCTGCATGGGAAAATGAGATTCTACGGACACAAGACAATTATCTTCAACCGTGCAGCTATGGCTCGCGGCTGGCGATTTTAACTTGGTTGCGTCTGATCATTTCATTGACGAGTTCCGCGAACTGCTCGCGCGCTTCATGCTTTATGAAAGCATTTCCCACCATCGGAGGAATCCAGGTGCCGGGAATGAAAACCGCATGATACGTTATGCGGGTTTGATCCCCTTCGGGAGTTAGCTGTGTCGTCTCTTCCAATTTGCGCATGCTGCCGCTCGTCAGGCGCTCTTGAATCTTGCTAAAAGGAAACAAATCAATTTCCCGCTTTGAGTCGTAGGAAAAAGTAAGAAAGCCGTACTTTGTCGCCCCCTTTTGAGAAACCCACACGCGATTGCCCGTTCTGCCCGTGACCCTGCTGGAAATAACGCCGGAATTAAAGTTGGGTATATTGTCAAAATCGGTTAAAACCGCCCATGCCTGCTCAGGCAAAATCGGGACAACAAAGGTCGCCTCCACGGTAATCTGTTCACCATCGTTCCGTACCCGGACGGCAATGTTCTTAGCGGGGAGCGCGTCGGAATTTCTGCTCGAGATCGAGGCTGGCGCTGATACCCTGCCGGTCCGCGTTTCATCCCCGGCGACCACGGCATTACCCAGAAACAAGTTTATAAGCACAGCGGCACACGTGATTTCAAATCTTTTCATCACGATCCATTTTCAGCTTGAGGGTTTGTCGTTTATTATCGCCCAATCGCGGGTTTGAGCAAAGCTCATCGGCTGTTTTTGAATGCCTGGCTACCGTGTTCGACTGTGCGCCAGGCCGACTGAAAAAGCCATTAAAGCCCCTACACACATAATAGTATTATCCAGGCGAATAGCCAGGACGATTTATGAGTCCACTGTATGCGCGACTGGCAATAACAAGGGGCTGGAGCTGGAGCCGGAGCCGGTCACGATCATGAGGCAATCCGAGGAGACGCGATATGGGTTTATTTGACTTTAGCACCGGCAAGAGCGATGACGCCGATCCCGGCGCGACCAGGAGAAAACCGGTCCAGAGCCCGTTGACCTTAATCATGACGATCCGATCGTCCGAAGACTTCGAGGCGCTCAACGCCCGTATCCAGGAAATTCAATCCGCTCTACCGGAACAAAACCCGATCTGGATTGCGCTGGACAAGCTCAGGATCGTGCATTTTGCACGCTTCGTCTTCCTCGAAAACAATACCAAGCTCGCGATCATAACCACCTATGACGGGTCCTTCGATGACTATCTCAATGAATTCATAGACGAGATTGGCGACATTTTTAACGCGCTTCTCGAGCACATGGAGGGGGCGCCGCCGCTTCCTGTTCAGCGCAACCGCAGCCAGTTCCGAGAATACGTCAAAGCCAACGACCTGGGTGGAATTGAACCGTTTTACAGCGCCTACCCGAGCGCAACGGTACTGGATATCCAGGCGGCACTCACGGATGGCTGATCATTACGGCTGACCGAAGTGGCTGATCGCCGTCCTGACGCCATGTCTGATCGCGATGCCCGATCATTTATCCAGCTTGAGATCGCTATGCCGAGGGCTTACGCTGACTTGTGAGCATGGTAGTGGGCAATAGAAAATAGAGATAGAGGCGAAAGTAGCAGCCTGCACCTGCATTAACACCACACTTTGACTCATGACTATGCCAGGTTTAGCGCATGCAGATATCCAGGGGTTCATCCTCCGCACCTACGCCATGCCGGCGCTGCGCGTATTTGCCTTGAAGGTTGTGGAGCCCCAGGCGGCACGACATTTTCTCGGCGAACTCGTCAAAGGCGCCACCAGTTCCCAGGATCTGCCGCAACTCGCGACCGCGACCGACTGGACGGTCAAACCGTCATATTGCCTGAATGTCGGCCTTACCTATCCCGGCCTTGCTGCGCTCGGGGTTCCGCCTGACTCGCTGTCGTCATTTCCGGAGGAGTTTGCGGCTGGCGCGGTGGCCCGCGCCGAACGAGTCGGCGATACGGGGCGAAGCAGCCCGGAAAACTGGATCGGCCAACTTGCCAGTCCCAACCTGCATGTCCTGCTCTTCCTTTTTGCGCAGACGGAAGACGTGATGGAGCAGGTTACCACCCGGCTCAGGGCTATGTACGCCAGCGACGGGGCCATGTCCGAGCTATCTCTGCATGAAGCCCGCAGCCTGCCGGAAAGCAAAGCACACTTTGGCTATCGCGATGGTTTCGCTCAACCCACTATTGACGGCGGCCTCCCGCCTGCCGTGCCGGATGTGCTACCGAAGGCGCCGGCTGGAGAATTCCTGTTCGGTCATCCCAGCCAGTATGCGGACTTCACCTACCCCGCGCCCATCCCGCCCGCCCTTGGCGAAAATGGCAGCTTTGCCGCGTTTCGTATCCTGTCCCAGGATTGCGATGGCTTCGAGCAATTCCTGACTGAGGCCGCGATCCAGACGGGGTTGGACCGCGAACTGATCGCGGCCAAGCTCTGCGGGCGGTGGCGGAATGGCGTGCCGCTGTCTCTATCGCCCGATTCCCCCGGGAACCATATCCCGCTGGAAAAGCGCAACAGCTTCGACTACGTGCCCAGCACGAGCGTGCGGGATGCGTTTGATGACAGGCGCGGCTACCGCTGCCCCCTCGGATCGCATATTCGCCGCATGAACCCGCGCAACTCCGTCGTGGCCGGCGATAGCGGCCTCAAGCGCCGCATTATCCGCCGCGGCCTGCCCTATGGCCCGCCCTACGATCCGTTGAACCCCGGCGACGGTATCGACCGCGGATTGCTCGGTTTGTTCATTGGCGTCAGCATCAAGGATCAGTTCGAATTCTTGATGTCGGAGTGGGCCAATAAGGGAAGCTTCGCGCCCGGGTTGCGCGGTATCCGGGACCCTATTATTGGCGATAATTCGGTCTCCAACGCGACGTTCCTTATTCCCGTGCAAGGCCAGAAGCGGCCCATTGAACTTTCCGGGCTTTCCAGTTTTGTGAATTGCCGAGGCGCAGCCTATTGTTTTCTGCCCAGCGGCACCGCAATCCGCTATATTTCTGCTTTGCCTTCGTCTCCAGCCTGATACCGTGCGGGCCCCGAAACATACTAGGGCATCGCGGGCACAACCTATACTGTACGTTACCGGTGCGCATGCGCCGGGTACGGCGGTGATTTCAATATGAGGGAGAATTGACATGGGGTTAAAGCTGGGTCCCATCCTCTCGTTCAGGGGCTTGAAGGGCGATACTGAACGGCAATGGTGCGTGTCCGTGCTGATCGTCCGCGACAGCGGCGAAAAAAAGCCGTCGCTCGAATGGCAAGCCGCCGGTCCAGGCTCGGCCCCGGCCACCGCGTCTACAGGGGCGACGGCAAAATTACTGGCGACATTCCCCGATGCCTCTCCGGCCAGGCAAGCGTGGCGGTTTGATTTTGTCGTAACGCTCACCGGGAGCCCGCAAAAAATCAGCTATCGCATCAAAGGCGAACCCTCCGGTTGGGAATTTCATGTGCCTGCGAAAGGCGCTATACCTAACATGGCCTATACCTCGTGCACCGGATTTTCCTCCAACAAGCTGATGCAGAAAACAGAAGATCCATATGGCATGGTCCGGAATCTTATCCGCCAGCATTCTGATAGTCCGTACCATCTGCTGCTGATGGGGGGCGACCAGATCTATGCCGACCCGATGTTCGATACGCTTCCCGAGTTGCACGATTGGCTCGCGCTGCCGCGGCAGAAAAAAATATCCCATCCTTACACCCCGGAGATGGCGAGTGCGGTCGAGCATTTCTATCGCGAGCTGTATGTGAAGTGGTGGGGGCAGACGGACCTGACAACGCTGTTCGCAAGCGTCCCCACCTTCATGATGTGGGACGATCACGATATCTTTGACGGATGGGGTTCTTACGATCCAGGGCTGCAGGCCTCCGACGTGTACCAGGGGCTCTTCGCAAGCGCGCGCGCCGCTTTCGCGCTGTTTCAGCTGCAACTCGCCGAGGACGAAGCGCATCCCGCCAAAATACCCGGTCAGCAGGCTTTCAGCCTGGGGCTGAACCTGGGACCCCTTGCCATCGTGGCGCTGGATATGCGCACCGAGCGCAGCGACAGCCAGGTCATTTCGCAGGTGTCCTGGAAAGCGGTGTACGACTGGCTCGACACGCTGACCGGCAATTGCACTCACCTGCTTGCAATGAGTTCCATCCCCGTGGTCCATCCCGATTTTTCGGAACTGGAAAAAGCGTTATCAATCTTCCCGGGCCAGCAGGAACTGGAAGATGACCTGCGCGACCAATGGAACAGCATACCGCACAAGCAGGAGTGCCTGCGCCTGATCCATCGTCTGTTGGATTTCTCCAGATCCCGGCAAAGCCGGGTCACGCTTCTCTCCGGGGATGTGCATGTAGGCGCCCTGGGCCTCATACGCGACCTGCGCAGCGACGGAGGAGGCACAGGTCAGGAGATCATCCAGCTGACCTCATCCGGAATCATTCATCCGCCTCCGCAGGGGGTGGCGATGTTCTTTCTGGAGAACGCCGTAGGCAAGGAAATGTCGACCGATCGGGATATCAGTTCAGTGATGATCGAATTCCCCGGCACCCACCAGTTCTATATCGGCGCACGCAACTGGCTGGCGCTGGAACCGGATGCCCAGCGCCGCATCTGGGCCAACTGGCATATCGAAGGCCAGCCCTACCCCTACACACAGGTCATACACCCGGTTAATTTTGCAATGCCGAAGGCATCGGTTGGAAAAATCGGACAGCCCGGCTGACCGGGAGTCTGACGGACATATATTTGACGAGGAAACAAGGAATGGCGAGAGATCAGCGGGTTATCCGAACAATGGTTTTTGCATTCTTCTACGCGCTGTCCGCAGCGCCGGTGCAAGCCGAAATGATCGGGGAAGTGGATACAGCTTTTCGGTGGCTCGGAAAGGACGACCGCGTGGTCATCGAAGCGTATGACGATCCCAAGGTACAGGGGGTGACGTGCTTTGTTTCACGCGCCCGGACAGGAGGTATAAAAGGCACGGTTGGCCTTGCGGAAGATAGGGCTGAAGCCTCCATCGCCTGCCGGCAGGTGGCCGAAACCCTGCATTTCACCGAAAGGCTTCCGCGGCAGGAAGACGTGTTCACCGAACGCATGTCGATCTTGTTCAAGCGCCTGCATGTTGTTCGGGTCGTTGACCCAAAACGCAATGCGCTCATCTATCTCACTTATTCCGACAGGATCATAGAAGGCAGCCCGCAAAATAGCGTTACCGCCGTTCCTGTCACAAGATCCACTCCCATACCGGTTAAATAGGCAATAACGCCGGCAGATAACGCCTTGACGCGTCTTTAAGGCCAGAATCGAAAGCGGGAGCATCCGATAGGCCGGATGACAGAGTCGCATTCCGCTTGTACCGCCTATTGTCTGGTTGGGCCTGGTTCTCAAGCAGCAAAAGCAGCAGCCGCAATTTTGCGGCTCTGAGCGGCTTGTCTGTTATCTGGAATGCTGAACGAATAATAAGATACCACTCTGAGGCTCTGATGATTCACCGACAGCCCGCAGCCGGCGCGCCTATGAAAATGACTTGCGCGGCTTCATTGCCTTTGCATGAATGTGAGCTGCGGCCGCGATCAATGCGCGGCGTCGTATCCTTAAGCCCTCCGTGCCTGCTGTACAAGGTAGCGGGTATATGAAAATTGATCGGGCTCAAATGCCACTGAATGAAACAGACCGCCTCCTTGCATTAAAACAATACGATATATTGGTTGAGCACTCCATCGACGGCACTTTTAATCGAATTACCGCCTTGGCGGCGCGACTGTTTAATGTCCCGGTTTCGATCATCGGCATTGTCGATGTCGATCATATTCGCCTTGTCTCGAAGTATGGCCTTGAAACCACCGAAATCAGGTTTGCACCCGGACTCCCAGCGGCCGCAATGCTGTGGGAATCACCTTGTATTGTTGAGAATACGAGCGTTGATACCGGCCTGCTTACAAAAACGCTTGCAGCCGAGGTGACCGGTATGGGGTTTTATGCGGGAGCGCCTCTGATCACGACACAAGGTTTCAATTTGGGCGCGCTATGGATTATTGATCGCGAACCTCGAGTATTGAACGAGAGAGACATCGCCAACTTACAAGACCTGGCGTATTTAGTCATGCGTCGAGTGGAATCAAGTTTAACCTCCAGTCGAACATTGGCACAGATAATCCGAAACAAAGCTGCCAATAAAAAAACGAGTTTGGAGCAATCGGAAATTATTTCCAGTATGAGTCATGAATTACGAGCGCCCCTAAATGCCATACTTGGATTTGCCCAGCTTATGCAAATGGGTAATCCACCGCCAACGCCATCCCAAAAGACAAGTATTGAACATATTCTTGAATCGGGATGGTATCTATTGAGTCTCATTAATCAACTCTTGCATTCTGCAGCGATCGAATCGGGTGAATTATCTCTGTCCCAAACACCGCTATTACTAGTCAATATCCTGAAAGAATGCGAAACGATGATTAAATCCCTCGCCCAAAAAAAGAATGTCAGATTGCATATTTCCCGATACGGGCTTCCTTCGTATGTTCTGGCGGATGAGACCAAGTTGAAGCAGGTTCTAATCAATCTTCTTACCAACGCGATTAAATATAATCGCGAGGGGGGCAATGTCACCGTTGAGTATTCTCAAAATGAGTCCGGGATGACCCGCATCAGCATCCGGGATACAGGTCCCGGATTGACGCAAGAACAAATCAGCAAATTGTTTAACCCGTTCAATCGGCTTGGCCGGGAAGCCGGCTCCGAGGAGGGTACTGGGATTGGATTGGTCGTTACCAAAAAACTGATTGAATTTATGGGAGGAGAAATCGGTGTTGAAAGCTCTGTCGCGGTCGGTAGTACATTCTGGATTGATGTGCCATCAGCCGAACCGCCGCAATTCAAAGTCAATGAATGATGGGCGAACGAACAGAGTAAGGGAATACGCTCTGTGCGTTACGAGCCCGTGGCGAACGAGCAATACGCATCCCGAGAGATTGTCGTAGTAATTGATGGCGCTCTCCAAGGCGCAGCGTTAGCCGCTTAGCCCAGAATAAAATGGCGCAACAGGCCAGTAATCAGCGGGACAACATGAACGTAACTTGCGGAGATGTCCGGCAATTCACCTGCTAATCTAAATGAGAATTGCTCACCTACGTACGCTACCGTACGGACTCATCCTGATCGAATAGGTAGAATTCGACCTATTGGCTGCCTCCCGCCGTCACAAGACCAATATGCGGCCGCCCCAATATTCCTATCCCGTTAAAGTAAAGCGGAAAAAGCGCGGAACCTGAAAGCGGCGGAACCAGTTAAGCAGCCACCACCTTTTTTAGCCTTTTCACCGAAGGAGATAACTCAATGAGCATAATTCTACGCAAGTCGCGATTCACCCTGGCACTTCTTGCATTCATGGCCGCCGCCCTGGCCGGGGTCTCCGGCTTCGCCACGGCGGGCGAAATCAAGATTACGCTGAGCGGCGACCAGGAGGTGCCTCCAGTCCAGACTTCTGCATCCGGAACCGGGACCATCACGGTTGAGGATGATAAAACCATCAAAGGCAAGATCACCGTTAGTGGCATCAAGCCTACAGGTGCGCATATCCATGAAGCGCCCACCGGCAAAACGGGCGATCCCATCATCAGCCTCGAAAAGACCGGTGAGAACGAGTGGTCGGTCCAAAGCGGCGCGAAGTTGACGGACGCGCAATACGATGCGGCCAAGGCGGGGGGCCTCTACATCAACGTCCATAGCAACGAGCATAAAGGCGGCGAGATACGCGGCCAGATAAAACGCTGACCGGAACGAGGCCTATCGCTGCCGGCTTGGACCTTGCCGATCTAGACTTGCTATCGCCGAACCGGTGGAACCAATAACACGGCAGTATTGGGAGAAATGGAAAAAAGCGCTGCCCGTAGCACCGGGCTCGCTGCGCTTAGCACTCTGGCGCGTAGTCAATCCCAATGACGGCTTACTAAGCTATTCGAGATCTTCAGAATATAATTCATGAAAACCTACATGCAGAATTCCCAGAGCCAGAACCTACCGGATGGGCCGGGGCGCACAGACCGCCCCGATCACCCCAGTCCGGGACCCCGTCCCGATCCCGCTCCGGAAAAACCGGTACAGGACCCGCCCCGACCTATCGACCCGGACAAGCCACGCGAAGATCCCCAGCCTTTCGATCCCGACAAGCCGGTAGATCCCCGGCCAATCGATCCCGACCCCTCTCCCGGGGATCCCATTGTAGACCCGGCGGACGAGCCTTTGCTCTGATGCCGGATTCCGGTTGGGCATTGCTGGCCCTAACCTGAAGGACAGGTCCTTCCGGTACGGAAGCGACGATTCCCGCAGATGCCGCCTTACTCCATCAGACCGGAGAAGACTCTTCCTTGTCAGTGCATGCCTTCGCGACTTTTGTCGACTTGCGGTGTCGTAACCAGGCCGGCGCGGTTACCCCATGCATTGCGGATATAGGACAATACCATCGCGACTTCCCCGTCGCTCAGGATCTGGGCGTAGGGAGGCATTCCGTAAGGTCGCGGATTGCCAGTGGTGGACGGCGGATAGCCCCCATTCAGAACGCTACGGATTGCATTGATAGGAGGAGTCATGGTCACTCCGCGGTTGCCTGCAAGGGGTGGATAAATTCCCGGCGCGCCTTCTCCGGACGTGCCATGGCAATCCTCGCAATGTTTCTTGTAAATTCTGGCGCCTTGCTGGAACCAGGCTTCGACCTGCTCGGTGCGCGCTGGAGCCACCGCTTGCGCGCGCGGATTACTCTCGGCTAATGATTTGAGGTATACCGCCATCGCCCGCGCGTCCATCTTGCTCAGGTGTTGTAGGCTCTGACCGACTACTTCCGCCATTGGACCCGAGGTGGTTGCGCGTTCCGAAACGCCCGTGGTAAGCAACCGGGTGATTTCCTCTACCGGCCATGAGGCTATGCTCGCCTCGCTGCGCGCATTCAGTGATGGCGCGTACCAGTTCGTTCCCATGATTTGTCCGCCGCCCGTCGCTTCGCCTCCCACGGTTTCCCGTATGCCCCCCAGCGGGTCCCGCTCCGCATGGCACGCGCTGCAATGACCGAGTCCCTGCACCAGATACGCGCCACGGTTCCACTCGGCATTTTTGTCGGGCTCGGGCTGAAAAATACCCGGCTTGAAATAGATCATGCGCCAGAGGCTTAGCAACGGCTGGAAGTCATAGGGGAAGTTGATCCGGCTCGGCGGGTTTTTCTGCGCAACAGGCGCAAGCGCCTGAAGGTGAGCAAAAATGGCGTCGGAGTCCTCACGCGTAACCTTGGTGTATTCGGTATATGGAAACGCCGGATACAATGGGCGGCCATCGCGCGACTTTCCCTCGTGCATCGCTTTCCAGAAATCGTCGTCGTTCCAGTGCCCGATTCCGGTAGCCTTGTCCGGGGTGATATTAGGCGTAATAAACGTGCCGAAGGGCGTGGACAGGCTACGTCCGCCAGCATAGGGACGTCCCCCCTGCGCGGTATGGCACGCCATGCAATTTGCCGCCCGGGCGAGATAGGCGCCGCGCGCCCGGCGTTGTTCGGCCAGCAACGCCTTTCCGGTCTTCGCGTCCTTTACCTTTACCACCGGCGCCGCCTCAGCCGGCCCCTTCACTGCGGCCGCCCCTGCCAATCCTGCCAACCCAATACCCGCCGCGCAGGCAAGCACCGCCACGCCAAGGCTAGGTTTCATTGCGGGGCGCCTCCGAGTACGATGCTGCGGCACCGTTTCGCCATCTCAACGGGCAACGATTCAGCCGCCTCCATGCTTCCATCAACAGGGTGAGACGCCAGCCACGCCGCAACGGCGTTGATTTCCTCATTGGTGAGCTGTTTCGCGACCTCCGACATGCAATCCGGAGTCTGTCCCCGCATCAATCCCCCATTTTTCCACGCACCAAGCTGGGCAATCATGTAAACGCGGGGCAAACCCAGCAGGCCCGGAATAAAGGGGGCGGTGCCCATCAACTGCTTGCCGTGGCATTCAACGCACGCCGGTATCTTCCGCGCAGGGTCCCCCTGAAGGATGAGTTTCTCGGCCCGTCTCGTTTCGGCAGGGGGCAGGACGACACGTTCCGGTGGTGGATAGGGCTGCTTCAGCGAGGCAAAATAGCCGGCCATCTCTAGCAGGTACTGGTCCGATGCGTTGGCCAGGAGCAAAGCCATGGGCGGGTAATAACGGCGGCCATCGCGGAAATTGCGCAACTGATTGAACAGGTAGCCCTTCGGCTTGCCTGCGATACGCGGGTAATAGCCGTCCCGCCCTACTCTGTCTTCCGTGCCGTGGCAGATGGTGCACGGCTTCATGCGCTCTGCCATCGAATCTGGAACCACATGGGGGGTCGGGGGCGTAGTCGTCGCCACTGCCCCGCCGTTAAACGCCAGAGCAATAAATGTCAACACTAAAAGCAGAAGTCGCTTCATGGCCTCTATCATTTGATCTGCACTGATGAGACTGTGGCCGCGCCGGCAAAGTTGCAACCGCTTTTCCATCAGTCCGCAGGGGCCTGTGCACGATCGAACGTGCACGAAGTCCGGGCTACGTCCCGCATCCCCTCCCCCGCCGTGCCTGCCGTACTGTACTTTAATATTCGCTATTCGCCAACGTTGCGCTCCACCGGCGGAGGTATTTTCCCGTCGAGGCGGCAATACGCAAGCGCCATTCTGCTAGACTGAATTCTGCGTTGCTGAATTCCACGTCCATTTCACGTCACGTGGATGCGTGATCGCTTCGAGAGCATGGAGGGCCAAATGTTCGGTTCAAGCATACTGGAGGCGGCAATTGCCCTGATTTTCGTGTACTTGCTGCTCAGTCTCATGTGTACGGCGCTGAATGAAGGAATCGCCTCCCTGATCCAAAAACGGGGAAAGAACCTCTTTGAGGGGATCAAGAACCTCCTTAACGACCCTACTTTCACGGGGTTGGCGCAGCAGGTATACAACCACGGGCTGGTAGGCGGCATTTCACAGAATGCGGCGAACCCCAGCAAGCCGACCAGGCTTCCGTCATACATGTCATCGGCAAACTTCTCGCTCGCGCTGCTCGATATTCTCGGCACACGCGGCATTATTTCGGCCGAATACGGGGACCTGCTGGCCGCTGCCGAAAGCGCCGACGATGCATACGAGGAAGCCTTGCGCGCCGCAAAAGGCGAACCCGGCAATCCTCAGCTTGCTGAAGCGGTGGAGGCGGCAAAAGGCGCGCAGGAACGCGCCCGGGCCGCGCTTGAAGCAATTGGGGACAAGGCCAAGGCGGCGTATGAGCAGGCCGTGCAAGCGACCAATGCCAACCCGGGCGATTCGGACCTCGCCAGGCGCGCTTTGGAGGCGCGAAATACCTCGGAAAAAATCCGCGCCACGATCGGGATGCTCGATGCCCGCCGCGCCGCGGTCGCGTCGGCGAAAAATCCGAAAGAGCTTCGCCTCCTCCTCCTCGCCGGAAACACGTTGAAGCAGGCCCTTGCCCTGGGTCGCAGCTTTGCCGCGCAATATCCCGATCCGCTGGGCAATATTGAAGCGGCCCTCAAGCGCATGCCTGAAGGGCACACCAAAGAGACCTTGCTCGTTCTCGTGGATAAGACCCGGCGCGAAGTCGCGGAGGTTGAACATCAGGCGGAGGCCTTCCGCCGCAACCTGGAAGACTGGTTCAATGATGCCATGGACAGGGTCGGCGGTTGGTACAAACGTTGGACACAACGGGTGCTTCTCATCCTGGCGACATTGCTCGTCCTGGTTTCAAATGCCGATACCGTGATGCTCGTTCAGCAGCTTTCAACCAACGATGCGCTGCGTGCATCGCTCGTCGCAGCTGCGCAGGAGGCGGTAAAAACAGTGCCGCCTCCCGGCGGCGCGGAACCCAGCTCCCCCGAACCTGATTCCAGCGCCAAACGCGACAATACGACCATCCAGTACATTCTTCAGCAAACGCAGTCTCTTCAACTTCCCGTAGGGTGGTCGCTTGACCCCAAGGACCCGAGATACTTCCAGTTTCCGGAATTTTCCCTCGATTTTGCAGGATGGGCGTTTTACAAGGTATTCGGCCTGCTGATTTCGATACTTGCGATATCGATGGGCGCCCCCTTCTGGTTTGATACCCTCAGCAAGTTTGTCAACCTCCGCAGCGCAGGTACTCCGCCGGGCGAAACCCGCAAAAGCGCGCCCAGTCCTGAACGCTCGTAGATTGCGCCTGATCAGGGCTTAAGAAACGCGGTCCGCGACCGTATGATGTTATTCCATGAATATTCTTATTGTGGTGGACGAACCCGACGATTGGGCTCTGGAGATTCCGGAGGCGAAGATCATCGCCGCACGGAGCTATCTGAACGGTTCAGGCTTTCACCCTGATCCGCCCGCGACGCGCACCGTCGGGCGTTCCCGCGCGGCTCACAAGGCTGGGCAGGGCATGAGCCGCTCCGTCAAGCTGTTCAATTTATGCAAATCCTACCGCTACCAAAGCTCAGGTTATTATGTTTCGTTACTTGCCGAGGCCCGCGGGCATAAGCCGCTGCCGACCGTGGGCGCGATCGAGGACTTGCACAACCAAGCCCTTGTGCGCCACCTTACCGAGGACCTGAGCAGCCTGATCCAGCGTCTTCTCGCACCGCTGACGACGGATGAGTTCGAACTGGGCATCTATTTTGGTCGCGACACCGGCGACCTCTATCATCCGCTCAGCCGAGAGCTGTTTGCGCTACTCCAGGTACCCATGCTGTCGGCGCGTTTCCAGCGCCATAACAATCAGTGGAGTCTGCGCAGCGTGCGAGCCATCGGCGCAAGCGACCTGCCACCGGGGCATCATGAGTTCGTGACAGGCGCCGCCAGGGAATATTTCACGGGACGCATGCGATGGTCAAAGAAACGGGCCCCTCGCTTCGATCTCGCCATTCTTTACGATCCGGACGACCCCGAACCGCCGTCGAACGCAAAGGCGCTGGAAAAATTCAAGAGCGCAGCTGAGGAACTGAGCATGCGAGTGGAATTCATCGGTCGCAGCGACATCAGCCGCCTGCCTCAATTCGACGCCCTGTTCATTCGCGACACAACCTTCGTCAACCACTACACTTACCGCTTTTCCCGGCGGGCAGTCGCAGAGGGGTTGGTCGTGATCGACGCGCCAGACTCCATCCTCAAGTGCAGCAATAAGGTTTATCTGGCGGAACTGTTTGCGCAGCACGGTATCGAAACCCCCAAAACGCTGCTCGTGCACCGGGACAACATTGCCGAGATCGTGCCTGAACTCGGTCTGCCCTGCGTACTGAAGCAACCCGATAGCGCATTCTCCCGGGGGGTAGTAAAGGTCGAAACGGAAGCCGAACTGATGCCCCTGGTAAGCGAGCTGCTGACAAAATCGGCGTTGATTATAGCCCAGGAATGGCTGCCTACCGAGTTCGACTGGCGGGTCGGCATTCTCGACCGGCGCGTCCTATTTGTCGCCAAATATTTTTTCCCCTCCGGCCATTGGCAGGTCGTAAGACGCGACTCGGAGCGGCGCAAGCTGAGCGAAGGACCTACCCAGGCCGTGCCCGTGGACGAGGCGCCAAAAGAAGTGGTCAGGATCGCGCTCAAGTGCGCTAATCTTATCGGAGAGAGCTTATACGGCGTGGACGTCAAGCAGGTGGGTAAACGCTGTTATGTCATCGAAGTCAACGATAACCCGAATGTGGACGCGGGTAACGAAGACGGCGTGATTAAGGATGCGCTTTACCGCGAGGTGATGAGTGTTTTCCTAAAGCGGATCGAAGCGCGCAAACAAAACCATGCGCGGTAAGTTCAACAATAGCGGCGGTGAGCATCGCTCGGCTCGGCATGGCAGCGCCTCGCTTGCCCTGCTGTCAAGTGATGTGAGGTTACGTGCGAAAAGTGGAGCGTCGCGGCCCCAGCACAGAGCCGTGCAGCGGTCAAAACGCATAGCTCGGACGATCTGCATGCATCCATGTACAACGTAACCGGTGACGAAAATATTTACAATTCCGCCCCCGAGGATTTGCAACAGTCGGAAAAAACCCTGCATATCCAGCTGATTTTCAGGAAAATTTTTAAAATCCCGGATTCACCATGCAATTCAGGCACGTCTTATGCATAAGCAGTGTCAGGGACATGGCGCACGAGCGCTGCCCCGCAGCAGCGAAGCTGCACGGGCGATTATCCCAAACCTGCCATGACGGGGTTACCCGGAATCCTGAGGAATTGAAATGCGTAAAATGCTTGGTTTTGGTGGTTCACACCTGCTCTATTTTCTTGCTGACTGCGTGGACACAGTCATGCAAAAAACCGGATCGAGGATGCTTTTTCCTGTCTACAGTAAACTGCTGGTCCGCTCGGCCGATGTCGAAAACTGGGGCGGCGGAGGCGGTGCCTGGGGCGCGATGTGGGCGGGGCAGAAATAGGCTCGACGAGTCGGGTGGATGATTCCGGTCCCGTGGCACACGATCAGTAAACAAGTATACGTATTAAATCGCGTCACGTTCGTGCGGCCGGTCCAGATCGAGGATCGGCCCGGCCGGCACGATGCCGTTGGGATTAATGGTGGGATGACTGCGGTAGTAGTGCTCCTTGATGTGGCCGAAGTCGACCGTCGCCGCGACGCCGGGCCACTGGTACAGCTCGCGCGTGAAGCCCCAAAGGTTGGGGTAATCGACCAGCCGCCTCAGATTGCACTTGAAGTGCCCGCAGTAAACCGAATCGAAACGAATCAGGGTGGTGAACAGCCGCCAGTCCGCCTCGGTGATGCGCTCGCCGAGTAAATAGCGCTGGCGGGATAGCCGCTGCTCGAGCTCGTCCAGGCAATCGAATAAAGCGGTGACGGCGAGTTCGTAAACGCGCTGACTGGTGGCAAAGCCAGCCTTGTAGACCCCATTATTCACAGCATCATAGATCCGCGCGTTGATCTCATCGATTTGTGGGAGTAGCGCCTCCGGGGCATAATCTCCCGGCAGGGCGCCGATGCCGTCAAAGGCGGAATTCAGCATGCGAATGATTTCCGATGACTCATTGTTGACAATCGTGTCTCGCTGCCGGTCCCACAGCACCGGTACCGTAACCCTTCCGCTATAGTCCGGCTTGGCTCGGCAGTAGATTTCATACAGATTGCGGGCGTGATGGATGGGATCAGGTATCACGCCGGGCGCTTCCTCGAACGTCCAGCCGTTTTCGCCCATGTAGGGACTGACGACCGACACGCCGATCATCCGCTCAAGCCCCTTGAGAACGCGAAAAATCAGCGTACGATGCGCCCAGGGGCAAGCCAGCGAAACGTACAGGTGATAGCGTCCTGCCTCGGCCCGAAACCCCGCTTCGCCAGTGGGTCCCGCGCTTCCATCAGCCGTGATCCAGTTGCGAAATTGCGCATCGGTGCGCACAAACCTGCCACCCGTGGCGGAGGTATCGTACCACTCATCCACCCACTTGCCCTCGATCAGCAAGCCCATGTTGATCCTCCCCGTTTCTTGCAGAGCTGGCGTGTATCAGTGTAACTCATGGATAGAGTAAAGGATTAACCAAAAGCATTAGCCAACATGGCACGGCGGAAAGCAGAAAGGGTCTCTGACGACCAGCCTAATTCTGCAGCATGAAGGTTTCATATTCGAGCCGGTTGAACTTGTGCGACAGGATGAACAGGCCAAGAAAGGCTGATACCGTCACCGATGCGGCGAATCCATAGCCGAAAGACTCCGCGCCAAGGTGCAAGGTGGCGAAGGTAAACAGGAGGTTGGTCAGGAAAAAGCATCCCGTGATGATCAATACTTCGCGTCGGGCATCGAGATAAAACAGCACGTTGAGTATCGCCATCAGCAGTACCTGCACGCTGACCGCGACCACGTCGATGTAGAACAAATGGATATATAGCGGAGAGATGCCGACAGCGTGGAGCAGGTCCCTGCCCCATAACAGGCACAGTACTACCGTCAATCCCTGCACCTTGAAAATTTCGTAGATTCCCTGGCGCGCCGCGTAAACCATTCGATCACGTCGGTGTTCGATATGCATCAGGGTGTCGCCTTCGCGCACTGCCCGGTAAAAGCGGTCGTGTTGTTCGGCGAAATCCGCTTCCATCGTTACCAGAAACACGGCCATGCCGGGCAGAATAAACAGGTAGGCCAGAAAGATGGGAAGGTCATAGATAATTGACGCCCGCAGCGGGCCGATCACCGCCTCGGAAGTATATGGCACGAACCAGAAGATGAATTTATCGACCCAGACCGCCAGGTAATAAAGGGTCCCGACTGCGAACAAACTGTAAAAACTGCGCTTGCGGTCCAGAAAGTCGAATTTGAGCAAGCCATTGCCGGGGTATTCGCGCACGATGTGGTGCAAAAACGAAAACAGCAGGTAGCTGTGCCCGACCAGTACGCCCAGCAGCAGGCCGTTCAATTTCCACTGCGAAGCGGCGAGCCCGACGGCGATACCGAGCAGGTAGCCTTTAGCCAATGTCCAGACGATCCGCCGATAGGCTTTCATCCCGGATAAAAATATAAGACCGATCCACATGCCGCTCAAAACGACAAAATTGCACAGCAGCAATAGCTGCTGAATAAACGGGCCGGTGAAAAACCAGAAAATGAAAGGTGCAGCCAAAGCGAAGCCGCCTGCCATCGTAAACATCAGGACGCCAAACAGGTTGGGTAATACCTCGGCCTTGTCATCCGCATAAGTACGATCGGCGACAAAACGCGTGAACATCAGTTGCATGCCGCCGGTCCAGATCAGCGACGCCGCCATGAGGTAGGTGACGCAAATCTGGAAAGCGTTGACCTCGCGCTGGCCCACGCCGAGCGTGACCGCAAGGACCCCGATCATCATGATGCTGAGGATAGAGAGCACCCAGGGACCGCCGCTGACCATTCCGGCATAGCCATACGCGCGTATTACCGACCAGTAACTGTCGCGTTCCAGAATCTTGCGTATTTCGAAACCGATACCCGCCATATACGCCCTTAACCGTGTACTTGAACCGCCGAGTACTTAAACCGGGTGTGTAACCGTGCACCCGGCGTTCTCTGAAAACCCCGATGTCCCCGAAGACCCCGGGGCGAGCGTTTCCATATAAAGATTCCGGTAGGAAGAAAACATAAGCTTGTCGTCGTAGTAACGCGCCACCCGCGCAAGCCCTGCCTGCTGCGCCTGCCGCCAGCGCCCGGCGTCGTTGAGCAGTTCAAGCGCCGCTTCGGCGGTTCCTTGCGGGTCGGCAATTGGGACCACGCTGCCCGCTGCGCCGAGCGCCCGATCCTCCTCACTGCGGCCTTCTATCAACTCCCGGCAGGAACCGACATCCGTGGCCAGACAAGGCAAGCCGCTGGCAAACGCTTCAAGCACCACCAATGGCAGTGCCTCGCTGATCGAAGTCAGCACCATCAGGCCAAGTTGCGGCAGAATATCCAGCACGTTCTGAAAGCCCAGGAACTTGACGTTGTCATTCAAGCCCAGGCTGGTCGCAAGCTCCTTGCATTCGGTCACGTACAGCTGATCTTCGTCTTCGGGGCCGACTATCCACCCCTGTATGTCGGGCCGCCGATTGACCAGTATTCGCAAGGTTCTGATGAATGTCTTGATGTCCTTGATCGGCACGACCCGGCCGACCAGTCCCAGTACGGGCGGCACCGTCTCCGGCCGCCTCTCCAGGGCGGCGCGATAGCGCTCCAGGCTGATACCGTTGGTGATGACGCGGGTTCTTTCGGGCGCCGCCCCATCCGCAATCTGACGCTGCCGGTTGCCTTCATACAAGCTGACAATGGGTGATGCCTGGCCGTACGCCATGCGGCCGATCTGCTCGTAGAACCTGATCCAGAGGCCTCGTATATACCCCATTTCATCATGCAAGGTATTGCAGACGTCGTCGTTGTGATCGTGCAGCCACGTCGCCTGCGCCAGATCGATTTTTCGTTCTTTCGTATAAATGCCATGCTCGGTGAGAACGAATGGGATCTCGCGCCGCAGCCGTATCATCGAACCCAGCAATCCGGCGTAACCGGTGGAAATGGCATGCACTGCCCGCACGGGCGGGAGCCCGGCGGCAATGCGCGCCAACACGAACAGCGGGGCATGCATGGCGCGGACGGCCCAGAAATAGTCGACAAAGGATGGCTCGGTGCAGCGCTGCCGATACTGCTCCGTAATGTACTCCCAGGAAGCCCGGCTATAGAGAAAATCTTCCTGGCTGATGCCGTTTGCGGAGCCCAGCCGGGTAAATGCGTCCATCATTTCCTTGCCGGGGATTTCCCCGCCCCGACGCAAGTACTCATGCAAACTGTCCATCTGCGCAAACGCGCGGCGATTGCCGGCGCGCGCACCGGGCTTGCCATGCCTGTCCTGGCGGAGCAGATAATGCGTTTCGACATGCGTGACGTTGGCGGGGTATTGATACTGTACCGGGCCGTACATGGACGGATCGCTGCCAATAAAAACGACGGCGAACCTGATCTCCGGCAAGGCGCTGATGATCTGATGGACCCAGGACGATACCCCGCCCCGTACATAAGGATAAGTGCCTTCCAGCAACAGCGCGATGTCGGCTACGGGTGCCACAATCGGTCCAGTTGCCAGTTTTTCTGCCGGTTTCCCCGCCGGTCCTGGTGACTGGTCACCGGCTTCCGTTTCAATTACTCTGTTCATCTGTTCCACCAGGCTGTGACGAGCGCGAGATCGCGCCCCTTTTCACCCCGGCGGCCCCCGGCGGATAAGTGGCGTCTCACATCGGCGAACTTCCGCTCATGAAACGCGATCTCGGCCAGCCAGGGCGCGACTTTCTGCTCCCCCATCCCGTCGCCTTGCGCGCGGGCAAACGCTTTTTTCGCCTGTGCAAGATCATTTGCTTCCAGCAAAATGCGTCCATACAGCATCCAGCTGTCCGCATCCGCAGCCTCCGCAGCAGCGGGCGATTCAGGTATCTCCCGACTCTCTGAGCTGGGTAATGCGGCAACAGCCAGCGTAGTGGACGCAGGGCGAGACCCATGGCCAGCCCCATGCCCAGACACCTTGCCTGTTACATGATCGGGTGACATGAGCGCAAACTCGATATGACGTCGCGCAGTTGCCAGCCAGTGTTGCCGGACCGCGCCCTGCACCAGCCGGTGATAAACCAGCTCCCAGCATAATGCGGCAATGGTCTTGTGGCTGGCATTCCGCCTGCGCACAGGTAAATCCGGCAGCGCTTCGGTCAGGACAAGGATACGATCGGCCAGCTTTTTCTCGCTGTTGTCCAGCATGGCATAAGCGAGCAAACGTACGTCATCGACCGGATCGCGCGTTGCTTTCGACCATACCGCCATCGCGTCCCGGGGGGGCATATGGCGCGTGGCCATTACCGCTTTCAAGCGCTTCAATGGCCGCGCGGCAAAATGCACAATCTGACGCAGGGCCCCTTGGCTGTAGGGCGGGGCTTCATAGATGACCGGCGGCGAAAACGGCAATTCGGGCAAGCGAATAATCCGAGCGCCCTGGAAAGCCCGCCCGCGAGGCTGTTTCAAGGCGCTGACGACACTCCACAGCACGCCCAGTGCGCCCGCTACGGGTAAAATCAATAGCAGCACGAAAAGAAACCCCAAGGGTCTCCGTGCTGGCAGCTTGTAGCGGCGCGGCAACAATTGCCAGAAACCCCATGCAAGGAAATAGGACGAAATCGCATGGAACGCGATCGCTCCCAATATTGCCCACTTTGCCATCCCAGTTGCCGCCCCGTCTCCCGCGCTCAACCAGAGCAACACACCGGCAAGCACCTCGGCCGTAACTCCCACCAGCATTGGCTGGCGATACATCAGCGCGGCTCCAGACGCCGGATGGCTTGGGGATCAACTTCGCCGATCGCAAGCAACTCGCTTGTTAAAGTCGCGAGAACGCCCCCTTCGCGCTGCATCCATGCTTTGGCACCGGCGATATCCGTGAGCGGCAGCAGGACCCAGATCACAAGTTCGCCTTTATCATCCCGCCCGATGCAAATCAGGTCGATACCGCGAACCGAGGAACGCAGTTTTTCATAAACGCGCGCCAGTTCGCCGGTTTCGCTTTCCCTATTGCCCTCCTCTATCGCAGCAGACACCTTCAGGAGTGTCGCGTCGAGCTTGAATCGGGCGTGGTCCTGGCACACGCGCTCGAACGCGGCAATAAACCGCCCGCTAGATGAAGTAGCCGCGCCAAAACGGAGATGATCCACTCCATGCCCAACGAGCACGGCGATAAGCTTCAGATTGTCTTCGTGAAATGCGAAAAACGGCATTGACCTTACCATCAATATCGCATGGATATCTCCGGTCGAGTCCGCCAGTGGAATTGCAGCCAGCAACGTATTTTGATCCACGGCCTGCTCTTTCACCAGATTCACCGTGGCCAACTCGCCGCTTTCAAGCGCGGCTGCTACCACCGGATCGCCTTCGTCGATTGCGAAACGCTCGCCGACACCCGCCAGTACCTTGGCGGAATCGACCCGGTCGCCACTGAGCCCCACGATGGAAGCCTGCGTCAGCGCAGCATATTCCGCCACGAATTCAAGCAACCGGGTGAAGGAAGCATGAGTCAACCCATCGATTGTTTCCAACCCCGACTGTAAACGGATGATGCCTTCGCGCAGCGAAAAACCACTGTTGGCAACGGTCTGCTCCAGGCGATCATGCGACAAGCGCAGTAGCTGATAACTACGGGTGAACTCCTCAAGCCGTTCGGCGCGGTACTGATAGGCGCCTTCCAGACGGTGCAGACGCCGGCCCCATATGTCGCGGAACTCCCCCGCCACCATTCCCACCACAACCACGCCGATCGCCCACGCCAGCGGAAACCCGGGCGCCGCCTGCCACTGCTGGTTGATGGCCACGCCCAGCGCTGCCAATATTAGCAGCGCGCTCACAAAAGCATAGACAAACCCATAGCGTAACCCCGCCAGCAGGGGCGCGAGCACTGGCCAGGGAAATCCGCCTTCCAGCCTGAAAGGGTCCTGCTGCTGGGTAAAAAACGACGCGGCCATCACAAGCGCGGTCAGCAGCAACGTTTCAAACCATCCCCCCCACGGCGGCACAGCCTTATTGACATCAATGACTTCGATGCCTTCCAGCCATGGTTTCTTCATAATTTTGCCGGCTCCTTCTCCGGCACCGGTTTTCTCTGGGATTCACGTATTTTCGCCAAGGTCTGACGGCAGATATCGAGTTCGCCATCCAAAGAGTTTTGACTGGCCGGCGCTTTTCCCCCCAGCCACCGGTTTGCCCGCTCGATGTCCTCGATTGAGAGCGGCAGCATCTCGGCAGGCGCGGAATTATCCGTCTGTCCCTGCAGATAACGGGAAACCAGCGCCAGTTGCGCGGAAGTCGACACGTCTTCGCTATTCTTTACCGCATCGGCAAAGCGCTCCCAGGCGGGAGACGTCAGACGCTCACGCTGGCGCTGCAAGGCAAAATAGCGGGCGTTGTCGAGATCGCCGCTTAAATCCCAGTGTTTTTGCACAGACTGCATCTGTTGCTGCGCCTTTTCACCCTCTCCTGTTACGCGTCGCGCTCGCGCCTCTCTCAATCCAACGATATGCTCGGCCAGTCGTTTGGGATATTTCACGTCCTTTTGCGCGGAATCTCGCGCGGCAAACATTTGCAATACCGCATAGCGGGTGTGGTTCGCATGAGCGGAGCAGCCAGCCCATTCCATATTATCGGCTAGCGTCAATGTCCATAGAAAGTCCGCAGGCCTCGTTCCGAGTGATCGCAGGTACCAGGCCGCCGCCTGAACAGGTCTGCCCAACGTTTGCTCTGCCGCCGCCAGTGCTTCCACCAGCGGCGGACTTACCGTCGCCGAATTTGCCGGTTGCCCCCGATACGGTTGAACTACCGCGTCAAGCAAGCCTTGGTCAAATTGGGTTTCGGACAGCAGCAGCCAGATCATCGCTTCCGTTACTTCGGGGTCTGGACCCCGCAAACGTAAAATCTCCCGCAATGACTCGCGGGCTGCATCCCCCTCGCCGCTTGCCATCTTTCGCATCGCGCGAAAGTACCAGTAGTCAGGGGCCTGCGCCATTGCAATCGGCGTAGAGGCCCGCATTTCGTCGGCAAGCGCAAGCCAGTGATCAAGTTCCTGCCAATTCTCCCGTTTCCATGAAAAACGCATGAGCCGTTGCAGATCTTCGACGCGCTTCAAACGATCCCACCCGTAGCGCGCGAGTTGTTCACTTTTTTTATCATCGCGATGACGTGCAGCCAGGCGCTGAAGATGCTCAAGTATTTCCACGTCATCGGGGCGGAAGCTTAAAACCTTTTCGTACGCCTTGCTTGCGTAAGCGTCCTTCCCCAGCCGCACGGCAACTTTTGCCAGCAAGAGCCAATACTCTTCGGCGTACGATGGATCGGGGGAATCAATGTCCCGCAGAAGCAAGTCAAAACTCTTCTGCACGTTCCCGGTTTCCTCGAATAATCGCGCCAGCGCCATTCTCTGCTCGCCATTCTCCACGTCGGGCTGCCCCTGCCGCAACTTCAGCGCGGCCTGCGGCTCGCCTTTAAGAACCAGCACATCGGAAAGTGCTTTGACGGTTGCGGGAGGGTTGTTGAATCGTTCCGCATGGCGGCGCAACTGCGCCTCCACATGGGAGGGTTGCCCAATGCTCAGGCCCGCCGTGACATAAGCATCAGCCTCCGCGGCCGTCAGCGTGCGACGCATCATGACTGCCTCAAGCAACTGTAGCAGCGCCGCGTGGTCGGGCTTGGCCTGGGCAAGCTCAAAGGCGCGCGCTTCCGCCTCTTGATCCGCGCGCTGGCGCACAAAAGAAAGCCACGACGCCAGGGCCTCGTCAGGCTGCGCGTTCCAGTCATATATTCGGGCGATCAACCGGTGACGATCGCTGCCCGGCACCAGGGACGCCCGCAATCGCGCGGCATGGGCAACGCTTTCGCTCAACAGCCCCATCGACAACTGGAGACGCACGATGCGCTCCACCAGCATCAGATCATCAGGCGACAGCCTGCTCGATTCCTCCAGCCAGGCGAGGGCATGTTCACGATCCTCGAGCGGTTCGGCAATATTCGCGGCCAGCAATAAAAGCTCGGCATCACCCTCGGCAACCGGCTGGACCTGTACCGCGGCTTTGAGCGCTTCCCGATCGAGTCCGGCCTGAAGATAGGCGCGCAAACACGATTTTGCTACCTGCCTTTTGGCATCGCGCGACCGCTCAAGCAAGAACGCGTCGCACAAATTCCTCGCAGCCAACCTGGGCTGCGCTGCGGCCATGCGTTGACTGGCGGCGGAGATCAGCCAGCGCGCTTTCTTTTCACTGCTTTCGTCTCGCAGGGTGATCAACTGCTCAAAGGTTCCAGCCAGTACCGAAGGCTCACCAAACTGCTCCGCCAGCGCCACGACCTGATTTAACTCCTTGTCATTGCGCGCCATGCGCAGCAATGAGGGAATGAGCTCGGCGATACGCGCTCTCACCGCTTGTTCGATGTCTCCGCCGGGATGCTGGTAAAGCCGCTGCAGCGACAGCTTTAGCTCGGCCAACTGGATTTCGTAGGCCAGGGCCGATTCCGAAGCACGCTGCAGCGGCCCGATAGCTGAAACGGCTTCATCAGTCATGCCCGCTTCGGTCAATAGCTGAACAAACGACAGGCGCAGCGGCACGTTATGCGGGTCGGACTGGACTAGCACCCGAAGATAGGCCACCGACAAAGCGTCTTTTGCGGACAGGTTGGCCGGATCTCTGAAGGCCGGCTGGCGGGGAAATAATACCCAGAACGCGACCAGAACCACCGCGCTCATGAACATCAGGGCGGGCGCATTGAGTAGTGATTCCCGCCGTATCTCAGCATTCAAGCCGGAATTCCCCCGATGCGCCGTCTTCCGGCATGACGTAAACCGCATTCGACCCCTGCGATTTTGGAGTTAGCGCCTGCCCATCCATGCTGAGCACGCACGATACGGGCACTTCAAGCGTTAAGGGGCCTCGCGGCTCAAACAATAGCGTGGCTGAACCGTCCAAATTGAGATGCCAGGATTTCAATGGGGCGCTTGCCCCTGACAAACGTAACGCCGAGGCTTTGCCATCCCGCTCTCCATTGCCGGATTTGACCCCGGCGGTTTTAAGGATGGCATGGTTCCGGGCCAGAAAAATATAGCGGCTCGCGTGCAGATCAGAATAGCCGATGACGTCGCCGGAAATTTCTGGCGGTGTTTCGGAGACGGGCAAACGCACCGTTCTGAGGGCATCACCAAAAAGCAGCCAGTTCCCGTCGAGGTCGCGCGCGATGCTCGCCGTTTGAAACGCACGCACACGCTGAGCATATTCGTGGACCCAAACCCCAAGCAAATTTTCCTCCCGCTGCTGCTCAACCAACTGATCCAGCAGTTCCGCTCCGCGCGCGTGCAGAAATGCATCGGCATGGATCGATATGGACGACACCCGCAGCCGCCGCCCAAGATCGAGCTGGTGGTTCCAGTCGCTGACTTTGCCGAAATTCAACGCTTCCCCGTACCATAGCTGGGCGAAAAGCGGCTCTCCGGTCAAGGGGGTCAACACCTGCGGACCCCATTCCGTGGGACGTACCGCCGGAGAAAGATCCGCCAACGATAAAGGGCCACTCTGCCAGCGCAATCCGCCGCCGCCGTAGTGAGCCAAACCAGCCTTTTGTGCCGCCGCAAGCGTCGCGGGGCCGGGTTTGCCATCGCCGGACCAGATCAGCAGCGTGGGCGACTGAGGCGCAATCGATTGCAGAAACGTGACGGTCCCGCCGGTTTCGCGTGTTATATCCGCCGCATAATCCTGCATGAATACGCTGTACCGATAAGGCTGCTGGTCGGCATCCTTCTTGCCCTCGAACACGCCCCAATAAAACGGATGGCTGTAGGTGTGACTCGCCAATCGTACCTGCGGCATCGCCGCGAACTGGCGCAGTTTTTCGCGATGCTGTTCGTCGTTGACTTCCGCTTCGATAACACCCAGCGTGACCGGCGCGCCATTTTTTTCTATCCATGCCTGAAGCCGATCAATCGCCTCCACGCCTTGTTCATCTTTGACGAACAGGCGATCGCCCCTGACTTCGATAAGACCCAGACGGCGTCCGTTTTCCGTGGTCATATCGAACACCGGTTGCACCGGCAGGCGCAGGGCTGCCTGAAAAAAGGAAAACGGATCCAGCAACCAGTCACGTCGGCCGGATGCGCTCTCGCTGATGATATGTGGATGCAGCGCATAGCCTCCCCATGCGCTTACCGCAATCGGATGAAAGGATTTCTCGCCATCGCTCAAGGTCAGCCAGGCGTCGTTCCTATCGCGCGCGCGAACGTCGGGCGTGCCGCTACCCACAACCGGCGCATTATCAGGCCGGCCGAGACGATCGCTGACCGCGCCGAGTTCAAGCGAGTCTGTCGCCGGTTGCAGGTCGCCCTGATAATCGATCAGGTCCCGGCAGGCCACGCCAGACGGCAGGTGACCCACGAATACCACCGGCAAGCCCGCGTCGACTTCGGGCTTCAAACGCGCGCACACACTTTCATAGCGTCCGTTGGAATCCAGGGCCTCCCCATTCAGCCATGCGATGATTCCGGCATAACGTCCCACGAGCGGCTCGATGGGCAGGGGGAGCTGGTCGATATACCAGTAATCGAGCGCCAGCCCGAGATATTCCAAAGGCATCGCCGCATGCCTGAACAGTTCCTGGTCCATTTGCTGGGCGGGCGTACCGTTTATAATCGCAAGCAGCTTGCGCGAGGCCAGGCGCAAGCGGCCCTGCCCCAGCCAGGTCAAATCTCCATTCGCGACCCAGGGCATGAATCCAAGCTTGACGATCTGCTGCGCGGTTTTTTCCGCCTCCGCCCAATTGCCCGGCTCGACATAATCAAGCACGGTAACGGGTACCTTGAATTCATTTTGGGCGCGGTTCAACTGGTTAAGGAGCCACGCCCTGTTTTCCTCCTTGGTCGGTGCATGCTTGCCTGTAACCGGATCGAAGCCGTGAAAGAGCGATTCGGCAACCATCCCGTCAGCATACTGGCTGGCGCGGTCCAATACTTCGAACCCTCGATTGAGAATAAGCTTGCAACCAGGAAAGCGCCGTTTTACCTCGGCGAGCAGCGCCACCAGGCCTGTCTCCTGTTCCTCCCGGATCTTTCCTTCGCTCGTTACGATCAGGTAGCTGTCCACGGTATCGAGAAAAAAGGCGCGATAGCCGTCCTGCCACAGCCGGCCGAAATGCTGTTCCAGCAGATAATCGTGCCAAGCGGGGTCGGTCATATCCATCACCAGACTGTTCCACGCCGGGTTTATGCCGATCGACCATTTCGTCTTGATGCGCGGCATATCCTCGCTATTGCGCGCCACCTCGCCGAATGAAACGTAAGCGAACACGAGCGCATCCAGATTCAACAATGCGGTTTTCTCATGTGGCAGGATTTGGCTGGGTTGAATGACGATCTGATCGAAATGGCGCAAATCCTCGACCGGCGGTCGACTGCCATAATAAAAGACGATATCGCGCTGTTCCAGCCCACCGGTTTCGGCGGCAAGCACGGCGGACGTCATAAACAGGAATGGCAGCAACAGCCAACCCACGCGGAAACGGAAAGAAAACATTTCGCTGTTAAATACCGGTATATTATTGCTGTACATTGGACAGGGATAGAAGATACTACAGCTATCTTCTCATCTTTCCCGCTGCTAGACACGCTGCCAGCCATATGCTGGTTGAGCGTTAATAAACGCTTAGCGGTTCGGCTCATAAGCAACGCTTATGAAACACCCTTGCAGGTTCTGAACGGTACGTCCGGCCGCGGCGCACGTCGCCAGCGCAGAGGCGCCTTTGCAAAATCCCAGGCTCAAAATGAAGCTTGGCCGGATATAACTGGAATTACCTGCCTGCGATCAAGAATACCATGATTTCATCATGGGTCTACCGCGTAAGGCAGAGGCATGATCTCAAGCGCGGGACCATCCGGCGATGTCCAGCGGATCTGGCTGGCCTCGGCGCTGCTTATCTGTATCACCGCCAACACATCGTATCCCCCGCCGGGGGAAGGAGCTGCGTTGACCACCGTGCCGCTGGACTGATCCCCCATGTCGGCGCTGAACAATTCGTCACCAGCCCTAATCGGCATCGCTGCTCTGCCCGGCTGGACCTTGATGCCGGCAAGATACATGCGGCGCTTGATTTTACCCAGGTACTGGGTTCGGGCGACGATTTCCTGGCCTGGGTAACACCCTTTCTCGAAACTCACTCCCCCTATGACGTCCAGATTCACCATCTGCGGCACGAATTGCTCCTGCGTCTCCGGCAGAATCACGGGAATGCCAGCCTTGATATCGAGCCAGTCCCAGCATGCCGCGCCTACCGGCCTCGCCCCCTTCCTCAAGCCTTGCCAGACCGCGGCCGCATGTTCATGGGCAATGATAAGCTCGAAACGTTCCTCTGAAAGGCTGATCACACTGCCTCTTTCGCCCTGGCTCACGCCGAGGGGAAGGGGGGAAATTTCGCCTAGAATGCTCTGGACGAGCGCCCCTGCGTGGCTACCGGCGACTCCAATGCGCACCAACGAATCGCCGGGGTCCGCCGCCAATGTGACTTTGGCGCGCAGCACGTACATCGCCAGCCGTTTCTGAATCCCGGCACGCAATGCCGACGGCAATTGCATGAGGTAGCCGCCGCTATTATCCCGCCACAGCAGAAAACTCGCCAGCATCCTGCCTTTGGGGTTGCAATAGCCCCCGTATGTTGCCACGGCCGCTGCGGGAGAACCCACTTTACTGACGTCGCAGGTCAATTGGCCTTGCAAAAAGGATTGCGCGTCCTCTCCCGCAAATTGAATCAAGTCGAAGTGCGAAAGATCAGTCACGACCGTAGCGGATTGGGTGGTGGAAAGCTCCGCCGCGGCATCGCTGAAATGAGCTACTCGACCATTCTCGATCAGCGCGTGCTGACTCTGCAGGTAGGCTTGCCAGTCGGGATTCATGCGGAACGTGTCAGGCTGTAATCTGGTTGGGAACAAGCTAATTATAAAGACAACATCCCATTGTATAAACCGTAAATTGCCAGGAATGAGATAATGGAGCCATAATGGATTCTTTACCTCCTCTCCTCGTCCTTCGTCTTGGATCATCTCTTCGTCTTGCTTTAATGCTGGGCCTGGCGCACGTGGCGGCGATTTCTCTCCTGTGGCCGCTCATGTTGCCCGTCGCCGCCAAGCTGGCCGCAACGGCCGCGCTGGCCATCAGTCTGGTTATCTATTTGAGAAATTACGCGTTGCGAAACTCCCCCGGATCGATAACAAGTCTGGCGCTTGCGGATGACATGACCTGCATCCTGGAAACACGGCGCGGCGAACGTATTGCATGCGCGCTGCTCGGCGGCAGCTTCGTCGCGCCTTATCTGACTGTGCTCGAACTGAAACCGCTGAATAAGATCGGATGGTGGCACAAACTTCATGCGCGCAGCGTTGTCATTCTGCCTGACTCGATCGCTGCTGAGGATTTCAGGCAGTTGAGGGTACTGTTGCGGTGGAAGTGGAAAGAACAGAATTGACCGCGGCCCCCCTATCCCTTCGCATCATCCTCAGCTTCCACCCCTTCTCTTCAGTCGTTTCTTCCATAGTTGTGAACTTCCGAATGGATGAGTAGTCCTAATGGCGCCAACCCCTTTCGCGGACATGGTTATGATGTATTCGACAACTAGTGGTTTCGTAAAATGCCCCGTCGGCACAAGACCGGGTGGAGCTTTTGCTCCGGCTCTTGGAGAGTTGTACCTTGGTCCAATAGAAAACATGGATCAAACCTGTAAAATTCAGCTTGTGGCAACTACTTCCCTCCATAGTTAGTAGTACCTCAGCCCGATAGCACTCACCCTGCTATCGGGTTTTTGTTTTTTAGCCCTTGCTGCGGCTGAGCGAAAGTGATCATCTTTTAAAAGGAGCAGTCCATGCGAACCACGATGATTATCATTGCTGTAATTGGGTTAGCCACGGGGCTGATACTGGAAAGCGAAAAAGCCTTCTACGAAAACCCCATGCTTACCAGTCCCACCGGCTCTGCTGCCGAAGTACTGGCATGGGAAGCCAGTGAACAGGCGGAAAGTTTGGAAAGGTTGGTGGAAACTCCTGCGCATTCTGTCCATGAAGCGACAGTGGTTGTTGAACTTGGGGCGCTTCTGCTTATCGCTGTGGCGTTATCCGGTTATGCAGCCCCGCGAAAGCGTAGAGGCAGGAAGATACGCAGCGATCGGATTACATAAATCCGGATCAGCGGTACGAAGCACCAAATGACCCGCTCTCAGCGGGTTTTTTATTTTTCACGCGTTGGACGCTGATTCCGGTTCCTGGCGCGATTTCCCCACAATGCGGAAATAAGCATGAAGAGAATACAAGAACGCTTAGACCGCGGGCTCACCCCGCAGCAACATGAATACTTCCGTTTAAACCGCCTCAGGGCTTTCTTTCACTTTCCACGCCTGTCCAAGAGCGCCGCGCCCCTCTCGTTCCTGGGCCCAACCACCACTCAGTTCCCTAGAATTTGCGCGACAATCCCATCCTGAGCAAAATGAATTTTTTCAGCCTGCTTCCATCCGCCAACAATTTCATCGACCGTAAACAACTCCAGCGCTGGAAACTGATGGGCGTACCTCATCCGCACCCATAAGTCTCTCGGGCGATAATAATTCCTGCCGACGATGTCCTGGGCCTGGGTCGTGTACAGATACTCGATATAGGCGATAGCCACGTCGCGATCGCCATTCATATCAGCGACCGCGTCCACCACGCTGACTGCCGGCTCGGCGACGATGGAAACTGTGGGGGTAACGATTTCGAACCTGTCTGCCGCTCCCTTGCCGAATTCGCGGACAACCCCGTGAGCTTCACTTTCCCAGACTAACAGTACATCGCCAATATCACGTTCGATAAAGTCAGCGGTTGCCAGTGACTTGACGTTGTTAAACAGTTTCGTGACAAACTCAAGCGCAACTGTCCGGTTGCTGCCGGATCGTTTCACGGCGTATCCCCACGCCGCCAGGTAATTCCATCGGCCGCTTTCCGAAAGACGTGGATGGGGCGTTACCACGCCCAGGCCAGGTCGCACAAGATCATCCCAGTCAAGAACCTCCTTTGGATTTCCCCTGCGCACCAGAAATACAACGGTCGATGTATATGGCGAGGCGGGCAGTGCGGCTTCGGGAGCCGGTTGTGGCGGGACGGGATTCCAGACCGGGGCAATAAACCGGTTTTTTTCGCGCAACTTTTCCAGATCATAATACAACGCGAGGGTCGCGACACCGAGACCGTCAACCACCGCTTGGATCGGCTTGCCCGATTTGCTCTGAGCGGGCATGACGCTGATATCGACGCCGGTTCTGCCTCTCCAGTGGGTGGCGAATGCCTTATTCAACTCTGTAAACAACACTGATGCAGCGCTCTCGGGGGGACGGTCAGAGAGTGTTTGCAACGCCGCATACGCCGCGCCCAGGCTGAGGACGGATATAACGACAGTGAGAACTATGCGGGATTTAATAAAAGACATTTTGTTTTCCTCCGATGCAGGTGATCAGGAGGAAATCTAGCATCCGTCTCCCCGGAATCAAACCAAGGAAATATGCATAGCTTATCAGACTGCCGTCAATAAACCCTGACGCCGCAGTGGGCAAAAAAAGAGGGTGGAATCAGAGTATCTGCCCACTACGAGCATTGTGCGTTGTTATGCAAAAAAAAGATAAGCAAATGAAATGATATTGGTTCCCTCGGAAAAGAGTCGCTGATAACTTTGACCCCGTGGCATCTTTCTCCTTTGTTGTAACTTGCGGCGCTGGCCATTGGCCAGCGCTTTTTCTTCTTCCAGGATGTCGAATGCGACCGAATCTCATAATTGAATAATTATTTGGGTCGCGCTGCCGGGGCTAGCCACTTGTAACGGGGACTAACCCGCTTACCGGCCTCGGAATCCAATTTTCCGGGTTCCCTAATCCAGCATGCCCTCCGCTGCCATAAAGGAAGCCCCATATCGCGTCATCACTAAAAAATTTTTTTTAGTTAAACAGACGGTTATTTGAAATGACTCATCTCATCAAAACAAATTGATATAAGCTTATATCTAAATCTGCTATAACTAATGCAGCATCGACTTTGAGCCTTGGCTCGCGGGTGCTAATCATCAACCGTAAGTACTATTAACTCGACAGGGAGAAAAAGAAATGGCAGACATTCATCAGGGACACTCCGCATTGGGGGACGTGGCCGCACGAACGCTGGCCAACGCCACCAAAACCGTCCCGCAGTTACGGCTCATCACGCCGCGCTGGTTTACCCACATGCTGCACTGGGTGCCCGTTGAAGCGGGTATCTACCGGGTCAACAAGGTAAAAGACCCCAACAAGATCACCGTGGACTGTTCACAGAGAGAGGAAGAACGCGAGTTCAATACGACTTTCGTGGATTACGAGGAGTGGGGGCGGGAGTACTACCTGAGCGCGGTCAACACGGTGGTGGACATCCACACCCGCGTTTCCGACCTGTACAGCAGCCCGCACAACCAGATTCACGAGCAGGTTCGCCTTGCCATCGAAATTGTCAAGGAGCGGCAGGAGCGGGAGCTTCTAAATAACGAGGAGTATGGCCTGCTCAGAAACGTAGATAACGGCATGAAGATCAAAACCCGTACCGGCGCGCCTACGCCGGACGACATGGATGAACTGATTGCCCGCGTGTGGAAAGAGCCAGCGTTCTTCCTGGCACATCCCGCCGCCATTGCGGCGTTCGCGCGTGAATGCACGCGCCGTGGCGTCCCCCCGCCCACCATTTCGCTTTTCGGCTCTCAGTTCCTCACCTGGCGCGGCTTCCCGCTCATTCCGACCGACAAGATTGATGTTGTCGACGGCAAGACCGCCATCCTGCTGCTGCGCGTAGGGGAAAGCCGTCAGGGTGTCGTCGGGTTGTATCAGCCGGGACTGGCGGGAGAACAGGGCATGGGTTTGTCGGTGCGCTTCATGGGCATCAATCACAAGGCGATCTCGTCGTATCTGATTTCACTCTATTGCTCGCTTGCGGTTCTCACGGAGGATGCCGCTGGCATACTTGAAAATGTCGAGGTTGGCAAATATCATGACTACAAGCATGAATACGCCAAGTAATCCGTTGGGGATAGGCGGATTGAACGAAGCGCCAGGCAATCTCCCGGACGTCGCGGAGCTTACCCGCCTTGCCAACGAATTTTATTCGACTCCCCCGGGATACTCCACGCCTCCCGGACAGCGCGTCACGGGGAAACCGTCCGGCGATGCCAGCGTGTCGCCGTCCGGCATAAGCGAAGCCGCCCCCTGGTCTTCCCCTGCTGCCTTCGAAACGCCATACAACGTCCCCCATTCTGCGGCAGCGGCGCACGTTCCGCCGTCTTTCGTTAATCATCGACCTGAGGGGATACCGTCCGAGGTTCCCGGCTCGGATATGGCTGCCTCTCATCCCAGGGCCACCGCGGCCCACCCGGTTGCTCCCGAAGGCCCATATCATGTACCCCCTTCCGCCTCCGCTACGCCGTTTTCGCGGACGCCTGCACCCTCCCCGGTTGCCCCGAAGGGGCCATACGGCGTACCGCCCTCCGCCGCTGCGGCGCCTGTGCCGGGAACGCATGCAGCGTCCGCAATCGCTCCCGAGGGCCCATACCATATACCCCCTTCCGCTTCCGTCACGCCGTTTTCGCGGGCGCCTGCACCCTCCCCGGTTGCCCCAAAGGGGCCATACGGCGTACCGCCATCCGCTGCCGCAGCCCCTGTGCCGGGAACGCATGCAGCGTCGGCAATCGCTCCCGAGGGCCCGTACCACGTGCCCCGTTCCGCTTCTGCTACGCCGTTTTCGCGAACGCCTGCTCCCTCCCCGGTCGCTCCAAAGGGACCATACAACGTGCCACCGTCCGCCGCAGCCGGGCCAGGCCCTGCTGGTTTCGCGCCATTCGCCGCGCAGGCAGGAGGATCGCATTATGCTATTCCCTATGCTGGCGCAGCCGCACAGGCAATGAACCTTCCGGAACCTCCGGCGTTCGGCACTGATATTCCATTTGCCGATACCGGCCCGTTTACAGGGTTTCCTGGCGTGCCTTCTGTCCTTCCATCCTATGAAATTCCTGGCAGCAATTCCGGAACCTCGGCTGGCACGGGCGCGCTGCCCATTCCTCGCACCGGTGAGCCGTCGTTCTATTTTCTCGAGGGTGCCACCCCGTTCGGCAGTGGCGCCCGGGCATCGGCGATGCCAGGGTTTACAGGAGCGCATCCCCCGTTTGACGCCAATGCCGTGCGACGCGACTTCCCGATCCTGGGTGAACGGGTAAACGGTCGCCCGCTGATCTGGCTGGACAATGCCGCCACCACGCAGAAGCCCCAGTCCGTCATTGATCGCCTGACGTATTTCTACCAGCACGAAAACTCCAACATCCACCGCGCCGCGCATGAACTCGCTGCGCGGGCCACCGATGCGTATGAGGGCGCGCGGGAAACCGTGCGCCGCTTCCTCAACGCGCCGTCGGCAGACGAGATCGTTTTTCTCAGGGGAACGACCGAGGCGATCAACCTTGTTGCTCACAGCTGGGGCCGGCAAAACGTCAGGGAAGGGGACGAAATCGTCATTACCTGGCTGGAACACCACGCCAATATCGTCCCCTGGCAGCAGTTGTGCAACGCGGTAGGTGCGAAACTTCGCGTGGCGCCAGTGGACGACGATGGCCAGATATTGCTGGATGAATATCAGAAACTGCTCGGCTCGCGTACCAAAGTCGTGTCGCTCTCCCAGGTTTCGAACGCACTCGGCACCGTAACCCCAGCCCGGGAAATGATCGAGATGGCGCACCGAGTCGGGGCCCGGGTGCTGGTGGATGGGGCGCAGTCCGTCTCGCACATGCGCGTAGACATGCAGCAACTCGATTGCGACTGGTTTGTTTTCTCCGGCCACAAGGTATTCGGTCCGACCGGGATTGGGGCCCTGTACGGTAAAAGGGACCTGCTCAATTCCACTCCCCCCTGGCAGGGAGGCGGCAACATGATCCAGAACGTCACCTTTGAGAAGACGGAATACCACGAGGCGCCGGCGCGTTTTGAGGCGGGGACGGGAAATATCGCGGATGCGGTGGGACTTGGTGCTGCGCTAGAGTACGTGGAACGCATCGGCATCGACAACATCAACCGCTACGAGCATGAGTTGATGGCTTACGCGACACGCGGCCTCAGTACTGTTCCCGGGCTGCGGCTGATTGGCACGGCTAAGGACAAGGCAGGCGTGCTGTCCTTAGCACTCAAAGGATTCACCACCGAAGAGGTCGGCAGCGGATTGAACGAGGCGGGAATCGCGGTACGCGCGGGACATCACTGCGCCCAACCGATCCTGCGCCGTTTCGGCCTGGAAACCACGGTACGTCCTTCATTGGCAATGTACAACACGTTCGCGGATGTCGATGCTCTGGTGACGGCATTGCATCGCCTGCGCGGCGGACGTAATATTTTTTAACGCGGCACAGGGCGCAGAGCAAGGTAAAAAGGGTGAAATACAGGGAGGCTGGGCCCACCGCTGCGTTAATCCGCCGGACCCCGGAGAAGACTAATTCGGGGTCCGGCACTTCCGGTGCCGAGCGCGACAACGGGTCGTCCCCATGACCTGTCCCTCTCCTCGCGCCGCAGACATTTTCTCCAAAGAAAAATGATGGATCTCCGTTAAAAGGCATGCAGCGCAGTATTGATGACATTGTCGCCGAGTTGCGGGCGGTACGGGTTGCGTCGCTGGAATACAGGCAACGCCGCGACCGACCGCCCAAGCTTCCGTCGCGCAAAGCCCTCGCGGGTATTGTGGAGGGATTAAGCGCCGCGTTGTTCCCTAACCGCTTGGGCCAGCCGGAACTCACCGATGCGGGCATTGATTATTACGTCGGCCATACGCTGGATGTGGCGCTGCGTGAGTTGCTGGTACAGGTAAGCCGCGAGTTGCACTTTGCCTCGCAACTGGAGACACTGGGCGATGCCGATCGCGAGCGTGCGACTGATATTGTGCACGCATTCGCCAAACGCCTGCCGCACATTCGCGGCTTGCTGGACAGCGACATCCGCGCGGCTTATGAGGGAGATCCGGCAGCGCGGACGATGGACGAGGTGCTCGTCTGCTATCCTGGCATTACCGCCGTCGCCCATTACCGGCTCGGGCACGAACTGCATAGCCTTGGCACTCCTCTCATCGCCCGCATGATTTCGGAGATTGCCCACTCCATCACGGGCATCGAGATTCACCCCGGTGCGCAGATTGGGGGGAGTTTTTTCATTGACCATGGCACTGGGGTTGTCATTGGCGAAACAGCCATAATTGGCCAGCATGTGCGTCTATATCAGGCCGTAACACTCGGGGCTAAACGCTTTCCAGTGGATGAGCATGGGGCGCTGATAAAAGGCAATTTGCGCCACCCCATAGTCGAGGATGATGTAGTCATTTACGCGGGCGCCACCATTCTGGGCCGCATCACTATTGGACGTGGGTCAACCATCGGTGGCAACATCTGGCTTACGCGCAGTGTGCCCCCTGGCAGCAGCATTTCACAGGCGCAGGCACGTTACGAAGCATTTGAGGGTGGCGCCGGAATTTAATCCTTTATCGATATTATTCTTGTCAAAATAACAATATGAATTTTCAACAGCTGCGCATCATCCACGAAACGGTCCGGCAGAACTACAACCTGACAGACGCGGCGAATGCCCTGTTTACTTCCCAATCCGGCGTAAGCAAGCACATCAAGGATCTTGAAGATGAACTGGGGATCGAATTGTTCGTGCGCAAGGGCAAGCGCCTGCTGGGATTAACCGACCCCGGCAAGGAGTTGGTGAAGATCGTCGAGCGCATTTTGCTGGACGCAAAGAATGTCAAACGACTGGCCGAACAGTTCAGCAAGCGGGACCAGGGCAGGCTCACTATCGCAACTACGCATACGCAGGCCCGCTATGCGCTGCCGTCAGTCGTCACCCAGTTCAAGAAAGCCTTCCCCCAGGTACATCTTGTCCTGCATCAATCCAGCCCGAGAGAAATTGTGTCGATGCTGCTCGATGGGCAGGCGGATATCGGTATTGCAACCGAGGCGCTGGAGAGCGCTGCGGAACTGGCCTTATTTCCATACTATTCCTGGCATCATGCGGTCATCGTGCCACACGGACATCCACTTGAATCGGTTCGCCCGCTCACGCTGGAAGCTATTGCCGAGTTCCCCATCATCACCTATCACGAGGGATTTACCGGGCGGACGGGAATCGATCGGACGTTCGCGCAGGCAGGATTGGTGCTCGACATCGCCATGTCGGCCCTGGATGCGGACGTGATCAAGACTTACGTCGAACTCGGGCTTGGGGTAGGCATCGTCGCGTCAATGGCTTTCAACCCCGACCGCGATACCCGGCTCAATCTGCTCGATAGCTCGCACTTGTTCGAAAAACATACAACCAATATCTCCGTCCGGCGCGGCCATTATCTTCGGGGCTATGCTTACCGCTTCATCGAGTTCTGCCTGCCATCGCTGACCGAGGCGGCGGTTCGATCCGGCGTCAGGCCGGAGTTGGACGTGGAACTCGCCGATTAAGCGGCACAAGTTGATGCCGCAAATTTATACCCCGGTTTATCACCCGTACCGTTCCGGCATGCCACGACTATCCGCCTTTTCCCGCGTTGTTGCTTTCAAAACATTACTGTTCAGGCGATCCGCGCCGCCCTGACTTTTGGGAAACAGCGACCCATGAGCGATAACGTCTCCTCACCAACAAAAATAATTACGATCATTGGCGCCGGTTTCTGTGGCGCTCTCACTGCTGTCAATATCCTTCGCCGGAATCCGGGAGCGACGGTACGTATCGTTCTTGTTGACCGCAGCACCCGGCCGGGCCGGGGACTTGCTTATGGGACCTGGGACGATAATTTTTTATTGAATGTGCCGGCCGGCAATATGAGTGCGCTGCCGGACGACCCCAACCATTTCGTGCAGTTTTGCCAGAACATTGATCCTGCATTCAATTCCGCAACGTTTGTGTCAAGACGGCTTTATGGTGATTATCTGGAGCTCACCCTGCAACAGGCGGCAGAACAAAGTGGCGGAACGCCGTTCGAACAGGTGCGCGGCGAGGCCGTCTCGATTCGGAAGCGCCCCGAGGATGATAGCTATCAGATCGATCTGGCGAATGGACGAAGCATCCGGTCCCATCAGGTTGTTCTTGCCCTCGGGCATTTTCCCCCTTCCACCCCCGCTGCCATTAGCGGACTCCATGAAAGCGGCGTATATATCGGCAATCCGTGGGATTCTGTTGTGCTTGAGCGCACGAATGGAGAGGCTCCGGTCGCGATCCTGGGTACAGGGCTGACCGCGTTCGACGTGTTGTTCCGCCTCACCATCAGCAGCAGCACACGGAAAGTCTACCTGATCTCGAGACATGGGCTTTTTCCCCAGCCCCACCGTTTCAATCCAAAACCGCCCGCCGCGGCCGGTTTTCCGTCATTTCTCGAAAATTTGCCCGTAACCGTGCGCGCCTATTTTCACGCCCTACGGCTGGAGATCAGGAAAAATGCCGCAAACGGGGGCGACTGGCGTGACACGATCAACCTGTTGCGTCCCCACACGCCCCTCATATGGCAGCGATTTTCAGTGGAAGAACGGAAGAAATTTCTTTCCCGCGCTGTCGCGTATTGGGACATACACCGCCATCGGCTCGCACCGGCCGCGCATTTACGCCTTAGAAACATGCGCGAATCGGGGCAAGTGGAAGCGGTAGCCGGCCAGATCCAGGGCTATGAAGTAAAGGGCGGCAACGTATCGATCAGAATACGGGAGAGGCATACCGGCCAACCCAAGGAGCTCGATGTCAGCCGCTTGGTGAACTGCACCGGCCCAACCTGCGATATCAGCAAGGTAACGCTACCACTGATCGCCCAGTTGAGAGACGAAGGCTACCTGAAGCAGGACCCCACAAGGCTGGGGTTCGAAGTGAATGATGAGTACCAGGTAGTCGATCGCGGTGGGGCGCCTGCAGACAACCTTTTCTATATCGGTCCCATGCTGAAGGCCGGCCTGTGGGAAGCAATCGCAGTTCCTGAACTGAGGGTGCACGCGCGGCGTCTGGCAGAATTCCTGACGAGCGAACTCTCCCAGAAATAAAAAAGCAACACTACTAGCGAGTAGGCTTTCGATGTTCAAGCATACTCCACCGCTACTAGACATCTTCACCCAGGAAGCCGCCGCTCTGGTGGCTCCACAGGCGGGCATAGAGACCGCCGCTCTCGATGAGCGCCTGATGAGTCCCTTCCTCCACGATCCGGCCCTTGTCCACCACAATCAGCCGGTCCATCGCCGCAATCGTCGACAGGCGGTGGGCGATGGCGATGACGGTCTTGCCTTCCATCAACCGGTATAAACTCGACTGTATGACCGATTCCACTTCCGAGTCCAACGCGCTCGTGGCTTCGTCCAGCAGGAGAATAGGCGCGTCCTTGAGCATGACCCGGGCGATCGCGATCCGTTGGCGCTGCCCGCCGGAAAGTTTCACGCCGCGCTCGCCCACGTGCGCATCGTAGCCCGCGCGTCCCACGGGATCAGTCAGGCTCATGATAAAGTCATGTGCCTCGGCTCTTTTCGCCGCGGCGATCATATCCGCGTCCGTCGCACCCGGTTTGCCGTATAAGAGATTCTCCCGCACCGAACGATGCATGAGCGAAGTATCCTGGGTGACCATTCCGATATTGGCGCGCAGGCTATTCTGGGTAACATATTTGATATCCTGATCATCGATCGATATACGCCCCTGCTCGATGTCATAAAACCTCAGCAACAGATTGACGAGTGTCGATTTACCCGCGCCCGAACGACCAACGAGTCCGATTTTCTCGCCCGGTCTGGCGTGGAGCGAAAGATGATCGATGACAGGCGTCGTTCCGCCGTAACAGAACAAAACATCCTCGAACCGAATGTCGGCCTTGCGGATTCGCAGGGGTTTCGCTTCGGGAAAATCCGTCACCACATGCGGACGGGATAATGTTTCGATCCCATCCTGCACGGTGCCGACCTGTTCAAATAACGTCGCCATTTCCCACATTACCCAGTGCGACATGCCGTTGAGCCGCAGCGCCATCGCGCAAGCCGCCGCCACCGCACCCACGCCTATCGCGTTATCGGCCCACAACAGCAATGCGACCGCGGTCGCGCTGATGATCAGAAGCGCCCCCATGATCTGATTGACGATTTCAAAGGTGGTCACCAATCGCATCTGCTTGTATACCGTCTTTAGAAAATCCTGCATGGCCGATCTCGCGTAACCCGCTTCCCTGCCTGTGTGCGAAAAGAGCTTTACGGTAGCGATATTTGTGTACGCATCGCTGATGCGCCCCGTCATGAGCGCGCGCGCGTCGGCCTGGGATTGAGAAACCCGGCTCAGCCGTGGTACGAAAAACCGCAATGCGCCCGCATAGAGAATGAACCAGCCGATAAAAGGCAGGGACAGCCAGCCGCTGAAATTACCTACCACCACAACGAGGGTGAAAAAGTAAATCGTCACATAGACCAGGATATCGCCGAGAATGAAGCAGACATCCCGCAGCGCCAGCGCAGTTTGCATCACCTTGGCCGCCACGCGGCCGGCAAATTCGTCCTGGTAAAAATTCATGCTCTGGTTAAGCATCAGGCGGTGGAAGTTCCAACGCAACCGCATCGGAAAGTTGCCGCCCAGCACCTGGTGCTTGAACAGGTTTTGCAATCCCACCAATATGGGGCTGGCAGCCAATAATCCGGCGAACAGAAGCAACGTCGTTCGCTCCTGCTCCCACAACAGGGCGGGGGGTATGCGGCTCAGCCAATCCACCACTTTTCCCAGAATGGCGAACAACAACGCCTCAAATGCGCCTATCGCGGCCGTAAGCAAGGTCATCCCGACCAGATAGCGCCGGACCCCGCTGGTGGCTTCCCATACAAAAGCCAGGAATCCCTTCGGCGGAACCCGGTCCACGATATCGGGATAGGGATACAGCTTTTTTTCGAAATAATTAAACATCCAGCCTTAGTAACGTATCCGCGACCTTATGGCAAGACCCTACGCGAATCACGCGGATATCGATTGCCTCATGACTTGAATAGGGTCATGCCCGGCCACTTGCGCAGGCATTGTTAAGGTTGCTGCCGGACAGTTGAACCGGAGGGGTCGCGGCCCATGGATGAGAATGAAGGTGTTTTCACGCCATAAAATACTGCTGTGGATGTTACAGCTCTCTCAAATTAGGAGAAAATACGAACAATGACCGCTTCAATTTTATATCGCCGCGATGTCGCGGCCCGTATTCTCCAGGAGGAGACCATGCTCATGACGGATCAATCCATCGCGGCGGAACATTAATGCCGGGCGCCTATGCACACCTCACCCTGGTCAACCTGATCCGGGAACCGGTCCGTCTTGAAAGCCATGGCTTCCAGCCCGAGGCCATTGTTCCGGTACTCGACTACTTCCGCTTTTGCGAACTCGGCGCGATCAGTCCGGACTATCCTTATCTGGATATTGCCCATCCCGATGCGTGTGAGTGGGCTGATCGGATGCACTACCAGAAAACCGGGGATATGGTCAAAGCGGGCATTGACCATATCAGGAAGCTCGACGGCCCCTCGCAGCAAAAGACGTTTGCCTGGCTGCTGGGCTATACCAGCCATGTCGTGACCGATGTAACCATCCATCCCGTGGTCGAACTGAAGGTGGGTGAATACCAGAAGAACAAGGGAAGGCATCGAACCTGCGAAATGCACCAGGATGCCTATATCTTCCAGCGGCTGAATATCGGTGAAATAGGCCTGGCCGAACACCTCGATTCCGGGATCTGGGGCTGCTGCGAGCCCCCTCGCAGCGGAAAACTCGACACGGCTGTTGCCAGCACCTGGCAGCGCATGCTTGAGACCTGCTACCCCGCCGCCTGTCAAACCCATCCTCCGCTCATCAACGACTGGCACGGTTCCTTCAAGTTCATCGTCGATAAGGCCGAGGAAGGTAACGCGCTGCCCCCCTTTGCCCGCCATGTCGCGGCCAACATCGGCTTGACCTATCCGGCCATCATCGATCTCGACCCGCAGTATCTGGAGGCGCTGGAAACCCCGCTCGGCGCGATGCATTATGACCAGATATTCGACCGGGCGATGGAAAACGTGCTGAATGCCTGGGCACACATTGCCGATGCAATCTTCAACAACAGCAATACCTACCAGACTGCGGCGGTTAACTGGAATCTCGATACCGGGCGCGACCAGACCGGGCGTTATGTCTACTGGCAGGAGAAAGGACAGGGGTGACCACGATGATCCGGACACCTGTTAAGGTTACTGTCACGGTAGCGCTCGTGCTTGCCTTGGCGGCGGGTTGCGCGCCGGTTCCGCAGCGCCCCGACAGGGAGGAAATGTACATCAAGGCTTCCGCGCTGACGAAACTGTCTGCTGCGGTGGAATCGACGGTCCGCTACAAGAATCCGCCGCCGGAACTTAACGACCGAGAACTGCTGACGCTCGCCACGCGGCATGATCCGGCACTGCTGGATAATTTCAAAGACTACACGGTCCGGGTGCTGCGGCAGGCGCGCCATTCCGTAGTGCTGGTATGCGATACATCAGGTACCCGTGCCTTGCTGGAGGATGCAGGATGCTCCGGCCCGATGGATCGCCACTCCTGGATGGAAAAACCGGAACCGTGCGAATTTACGATTAATACAAAAGAGGTGTGCGGGAGAGATTAACGCGGTTCGGGTTACCACTACCTCAACCCTGCCGTTTCAGTACCGTATCCCTTGCCTGCGGCAGCAGTTCGGGATAATCCCGGCTGTAGTGCAGGCCACGGCTTTCATGGCGCAGCATGGCACTTAGCACGATCAGGTCGGCGGTATCGACGAGATTCCGCAATTCCAGCAGGTCGCTGGTCACATGGAAGGTAGCGTAATACTCGTTGATTTCCTCCCGCAGCAACTCGATGCGGCGCCGCGCGCGCTCCAGTCGCTTCGTGGTCCGGACGATCCCCACATAGCTCCACATGAAGCGCCGCAGTTCATCCCAGTTATGCGAGATAACGACTTCTTCATCGGCGTTGGTGACGCGGCTCTCGTCCCAGTCCGGCAGGTCCACGGCAGACTCGGGCGCCTCCACCGTAATATCCTTCGCGGCGGCCTGCCCGAATACCAGGCATTCCAGCAATGAGTTGCTTGCCAGCCGGTTGGCGCCATGCAGACCCGTATGGGCGGTCTCGCCGATGGCATATAAATTGTCCAGGTCGGTCTTGCCGTTAAGGTCTGTCACGATGCCGCCACAGGTATAGTGGGCCGCGGGCACGACTGGAATGGGTTGCCTGGTAATATCGATGCCGAATTCCAGGCAGCGCTTATAAATGTTGGGGAAGTGTTCCTTCAGGAAATCCTCGGGTTTGTGCGAGATATCCAGATAAACGCAATCGAGCCCACGCTTCTTCATCTCGAAGTCGATTGCGCGGGCGACGATATCGCGCGGCGCAAGCTCCGCGCGGGCGTCGTGCCAGGGCATGAAACGCGACCCATCAGGGAGCTTCAGCAGACCGCCTTCCCCGCGCACTGCCTCGCTGATGAGAAACGATTTGGCATGCGGATGGTAAAGGCAGGTGGGATGGAACTGGATGAATTCCATGTTCGCAATCCGACAACCCGCACGCCAACCCATCGCAATGCCGTCGCCGGTGGCCGTATCCGGATTGGTGGTGTAGAGATACACCTTACCCGCCCCGCCGGTCGCCAGCACGGTATTCCCCGCCCCGATGGTTTGCACCTGGCCAGTTGCGCTGTTCAGCACATAGGCGCCATAGCAGCGGTTGCTCTTTCCATCGCCGGCCGCCGGCAGATGGCTCAACTTCGCGCTGGTAATGAGATCGATCGCGACATGATGCTCAAGCACGGTGATATTGGGATGGTTGCGGGCCTGGTCGATCAGGGTGAGCTGAACCGCCTGCCCGGTCGCGTCCGCCGCGTGAATGACACGCCGCACGCTGTGGCCGCCCTCCTGTGTCAAATGATATCCGGTCCCGTTGTCATGATCGCGGGTAAATGGCACTCCCTGGCTGATCAGCCACTGGATGGCCTGCGGACCGTTTTCGACCACGTAGCGGGTAACTGCCTCGTTACACAGGCCAGCCCCTGCCACAAGCGTATCCCTGATGTGAGATTCGGATGAATCTTCTTGCGACAGCGTTGCGGCAATGCCCCCCTGCGCCCAGCCGCTGGCGCCATCGAGCAAGGCTTTTTTTGTGATCAGCCCAACCTTCCTGCCGGATGCCAGATTGAGGGCGAGGGTAAGACCGGCGAGACCGCTGCCGATAATCAGAGTATCGAAATGAAGTCGTGGCACTTGAGGTTATTGTTTTGTTTCAGGAGCGGAATGATACCAGACCTCGCGCTGCCCTTTATATAAGGCGATGGGATCCCCGCCGATAAGTTTCCCCTAGACGGGATCGCAGTTCGCAGATGAGAGACGCCTGCCGCAGCGAGAAAGCTGATGCACACGCCCTGCCGGCACCCAGTGAGGATAAAGGTTTGCGGATTACGTCGCGGTTCCGTCGGGTAGCGAACAGAATGCACCCAGTCATGCGCGCACATTATTGCGTCACCGCCATGTATTCACCCGGCCAAAAGACCCGAAGTCTGCCTGGAGGCTGCGGAAACCTCCTAATTCAGCGGAATCCATTTAACTGCCCCCAAGGAGCTGTCATGGCACTTTCTATGAATACCAGCCAGAACATTGACTCATGCATTGACGTTTGTAATAGCTGTCACCAGATCTGTTTACAGACGGCGATGACTTATTGCCTCGAATCGGGAGGCGAGCACGTCGAGCCCGAGCATTTACGTCTGATGATGAACTGTGCTGAAATATGCCAGACCGCATCAAATTTCATGTTGAGCGGTTCCAGGTTCAGCGAGCAGATTTGCCGAGTTTGTACCGAAATATGCGATGCCTGCGCGGAAAGCTGCGAGAAGATCGGAGACATGGAAGAATGCGCGAGTGCATGCCGTGACTGCGCCGAGAGCTGCCGCAACATGGGGGGCGATGCGACTAGCTGATCCCTATAAGCCGCGGAGAAAGCCGATCGGGACGATTTTTCCCGTTCACAAAATCAGTACAGGAAGCCTTCTTCAATACCCCTAGCGGCGCCATGACCGGGCACACGGATCAGCTGTAATTGCTGAAGCTTTCCGTGCACGGCGATAGGGGGCTGGACGAACTGCGGGCGCCGTGTTCGCCCGCGCCGGTTTTACAATTTCGCCGGGTTGCGAGAGGCCTTGAGTTCACTTGCAAAACGTTAAAAAGATGCGACCGCTCTATCCGTGGAATAACCACGTTTTCAACTGAACTAATTTATACTATGCATTGTCTCTGTACACAGATCACGGATATTAAGCCTGGAGCGCGTCATTCCCCGATGGACCCTTGAACGGGTATACTTGGCTGAGCTGCATGATATCGCAGCAATTGCAAGTTAAGAACCATCAATTCGGGGATTAGGCGGCATGGGTGACCGGGAAATTGATCAACAACTGGTGGAGCGCGCGCAGCACGGCGATAAACAGGCGTTCGATCTTTTGGTGGTCAAATACCAGCGCAAGCTTGCACGATTGCTTTCGCAATTTATCCGGGATTCGACGGAAGTCGAAGACGTTACCCAGGAGGCTTTTATCAAGGCGTACCGGGCTCTGCCGTCATTCCGTGGAGACAGCGCCTTTTATACCTGGTTGTACAGGATTGGCATTAATACGGCGAAGAATTTTCTTGTGGCTCAAGGTCGGCGCGCGCCCACTACCACGGCTGGATTCGATAACGAAGATGCCGAAGGATTTGAGGAAGCGAGCCAGTTGCGAGAGATGAACACGCCGGAGAGTGAACTGACAAGCAAGCAGATCGCTCAAACAGTGAACCAGACGCTGGAAGAATTGCCTGAAGAGTTGCGGACGGCAATTACGCTAAGAGAAATAGAAGGACTGAGTTACGAGGAAATTGCGGAAATCATGAATTGCCCCATTGGTACGGTCCGGTCGCGCATATTTCGCGCTCGGGAAGCGATAGCGGAAAAACTACGGCCCTTGCTGGGGACCGGCAAAGACAAGAGGTGGTAGCATGCAGGAAAAAATATCGGCGTTAATGGATGGTGAGCTAAGTGAGGAAGACGCGGCAAGCGTAATCCGGGAATTCGAGGCTACAGACGGTCTGCGGGACCAGTGGGCGATGTATCATCTGATCAGTGATGTTCTGGAGCATTCCGAGGCAAGACAAACTGACGTTTCGCGGCGTGTGAGCGCAAGATTGGCTGCGGAACCCCTGATCCCTGCGACGCCGAACGTGACGGTGCTTCGTCCGAAGGCAAAGCGCAAGCCTGTCGCTTATGCGGCTGCTGCCTCGATCGCCGCGGTTTTTGCCGCCGGCTGGATGAGTTTGCAAACGACGCAAGCACCCAATCCATTGCAGCAAAATCTTGCTGACGCCCGGCCCACTCCCGTCAACGCGATACCTGTCATACCAGCTGCGGCAACTCCGGTTACCGCATCCGCTCCAGTTCAAATGAATGATTACCTCCTGGCGCACAGAGAGTTTTCGCCTAGCACCGCAATGCATGGCGCAGCGCCTTATACGCGTACGGTAGCCCAGTCGCGCGAACCTTTCGGCAGATGACACGAGTTGCACTGGCTGCCCTGTTGCTGCTAAGCACCAGCGGTCAGCCTTTATTCGCGCAAAACCGGTCCAGTTCATCCCAAGAAGCATTAGGCTGGCTGCAAAAAGTCGCTGCAGCGCCTCGCCAGCATAACTACGTCGGCACTTTTGTCTATTCGTCCGGCAGCGAGATTGAAACCTCTCGGATCGTCCATCTGGTAAACGAGGAAGGGGAGCAGGAAAGAAGCGAGGTTCTCGACGGCTCGCCACGTGAGATTGTCCGCAACAATGACGAGATGAGATGCTATTTGCCGGACACCAAAACCGTTGTCACCGAAAAGCGCTGGCTGCGAAAGGTTTTTCCGGCACTGCTTCCCCAGCCGTTGAGCAACCTCGATGACAACTACATTGTGAAAATGGGCGGAGTGGAACGCGTCAGCGACTACCTCTGCCAGGTCATCGAGCTGGAACCCAGGGACGACAAGCGCTATGGGCAAAAGCTGTGGGTGGATACCGAAACCGGTTTGCTGCTGAAAGCCGCGGTGATGGACAAGGACCGGGTAGTGGAACAGTTCGTGTTCACGGACCTGAAAATCGGCGGCAAGATAGACAAGGAATTGTTGAAATCCAGATATGCGGGAAAGGCTGCCGGATGGCACAACACCAACCTGGTATCGTCGACGATCAAAAGCGGACAACTCGGCTGGCAAGTCACGGATCCGCCCCCGGGGTTCAAAAAGATCATTGAAATGAAGCGCAATCTTTCTGAAAAATCGAGGCCTGTCGCGCATATTGCGCTTTCGGATGGCCTTGCCGCCGTGTCGGTATTCATCGAGCCTGTTTCGAAGCAATTCACGCCGCCGGCCGAGGGGCTTTACCACAGCCGCGGAGCGATCAATATCTATACCCGCACCATGGCAGACAACGTCATCACCACGGTAGGCGAGGTGCCCCCGGCTACAGTCATGCAGATTGGAAACTCTGTGGCCACCCACAAAACCGATTGACGAGTCCTGCGAAGCCCATTGGCATAAACCCCTTGCCTGAGCCACCTTCCCCGCCCCCGTGCACGAACCGCTGGATATTTCGACCCTCGAGCATTACAACCCTCGGCACTTCAGTTCCATGCGAGGATTAGTCGGCCCCGTTTCAGATCAGTATCACCCTTGAACAGTGCAATACACCCTGCATATAGACTATAGTTGCGCTATAAAGCGCGGAGTGAGCGGGGATAGACATTTTTCTAGTCCCTAATACCCGGCTCGCAGTTTTATTTCCCATGAAAGGTAGAGAATGATACTCAAATTTTTTCTTGTGGCGTTGTTCGGTTTATCTACTGCCGTTTCGGCGCAACCCGGAGATCTGCCCAATTTTACCGATCTGGTTGAAAGGGAGGGCTCCGCCGTGGTGAATATCAGCACGGTCCAGGCTCCCAGCATGGGCACCCGGACTTTCCCCGGGATGCCGAATATTCCGGAGGATGATCCCTTCTTCGAGTTCTTCCGACGCTACGCTCCTCCCCATGGAATGCCCAAAGATTTCGAGTCGAAATCGCTGGGTTCGGGCTTCATTATCAGTTCGGACGGTTATATTCTGACCAATACCCATCTGGTGGATACGGCCGACGAAATAAATGTGAAACTGACGGACAAGCGCGAATTCCGCGCCAAACTGATCGGAGCCGACCGGAGAACGGATATCGCGCTCCTGAAGATTGATGCCACGGGTCTGCCCAAGGTCACCCAAGGCGATCCCGAAAAGCTCAAGGTTGGCGAGTGGGTCGTGGCTATCGGCGCGCCCTTTGGGTTCGAGAACAGCGTTACAGCGGGTATTGTCAGCGCCAAAGGTCGCTCTCTGGCGCAGGAAAACTTCGTGCCCTTCATCCAGACCGATGTGGCCATCAATCCCGGCAATTCGGGCGGTCCTTTATTCAATATGAAGGGGGAAGTAGTCGGCATCAATTCGCAGATTTATAGTCGCACCGGTGGATTCATGGGCTTGTCATTCGCCATACCCATCGACGTCGCCACCGAAATTTCCAACCAGTTGATCGCGAGCGGCAAAGTAAGCCGCGGCAGAATTGGGGTCCTGATTCAGGAAGTAACCAAGGAACTGGCGGAATCCTTTGGCTTACCCAAGGCAAGCGGAGCACTGGTCGCGTCTGTGCAGAAAGGCGGTCCCGCAGAGAAAGCAGGGATTGAGCCGCGAGACGTCATTCTGAAATTTGACGGTAAAACGGTAACCAGCTCAGGTGATTTGCCCCGTATCGTAGGCGCAACAAAGCCGGGGTCGAAGGTCCAGGTACAGGTATGGCGAAACGGCGCCACCAAAGACATCGCGGTCACGGTGGACGAGCTTCCGCCTGATGAGAAAGCCGCCGGGCGCGGCGGCAAGCGCGGGAAAGCCCCGGATACCAACCGAATCGGGTTGAGCCTGAGCGAACTCACTTCGGAACAGAAGAAACAGCTGGAGGTGGACAACGGCCTGCTGGTAGAGGATATGGGGCCGGGCATTGCCGCCCGCGCCGGCGTCCGCCCAGGCGACGTGATTCTCAGCATCAACAACCAGGATGTAAAAACTGTCGAGGAATTTAACCAATTGCTTAACAAGGCTCCGAAAGGACGAAACATCGCGCTCCTGGTACGGCGCGGCGATACCACCACCTTCATTACCATGAAAGTAAACGGTGACAACAAGTAAGCCGGTAACAAACCCCGCTCCAGGCCCTGTTCCCGGCGACAGCCCCATCGAATTGATGGTTTATGCCCGGGAACACTGCCATCTTTGCGAGAACATGATTGCCGCGCTGCGGCAATTGCAGGCGCGGCTCCCGTTTCGCCTCGATGTGACGGACGTGGACAGCGACGACGATCTTCGGCTGCATTATGGCGAACGAGTTCCAGTGCTGGTGGCGAAGGGCGGGGAGGAGATTTGTCACTATCATCTCGATCGGAATGCGCTAGATGCTTATTTAGCCAAAATTCGCTAGAATGCGCACTTCTCGAATAAAGAAGGTTGCCGAATCTGTGCGGGGTCCTGCGGGACTGCGCCCCAGAGATTCAAGAGGGCACGGCACGTGCCCTTTTTAATTGTTCCCAGTCAGCCCCCATAGCCTTCCTCGATCATTCTCCAGTCCCCGATGCACCATATTCGAAATTTCTCCATCATTGCCCACATTGATCATGGCAAATCCACCCTGGCGGACCGCATCATTCATTTGTGCGGCGGCCTGTCGGATCGGGAAATGGAGGAGCAGGTGCTGGATTCCATGGACCTGGAGCGGGAGCGTGGCATTACCATCAAGGCCCAGACGGCTGCGCTGGAGTACAAGTCGCGCGACGGCAACCAGTACTTGCTGAACCTGATCGACACTCCCGGCCACGTCGATTTCTCATACGAAGTATCACGCTCGCTGGCGGCATGCGAAGGCGCTCTGCTGGTGGTCGATGCATCGCAGGGCGTAGAGGCCCAGACGGTCGCCAATTGCTACACCGCCATCGAACAGGGTGTCGAGGTGGTGCCGGTATTGAACAAGATCGATCTGCCAGCAGCCGAACCTGATCGCGTGATCAAGGAAATCGAAGACATAATCGGCATAGACGCACAGGATGCCCTCCGCGCCAGCGCGAAGACCGGCGAGGGTGTGCAGGACATCGTGGAAGCGGTAATCGCACGTATCCCTCCCCCCAGGGGAGATCCTGCCGCCCCGCTGAAAGCCTTGATTATCGATTCATGGTTCGATAATTATGTAGGCGTGGTGATGCTGGTACGGGTGCTGGATGGCGTGCTCAAACCAAAAGACAGGATCATGCTCATGGCCAGCAAGGCCGTTCACCTGTGCGAGCAGATCGGCGTGTTCACGCCCAAATCGAAAACCCGTGACTCCCTCGGCGCCGGCGAGGTCGGTTTCATCATTTCGGGCATCAAGGAACTGAAAACCGCCAAGGTTGGCGATACCGTAACGCTGGCTGACCGTCCTGCCGCCGCACCACTGCTCGGCTTCAAGGAGATAAAACCGCAGGTATTCGCCGGCCTCTACCCTGTGGAATCCAATCAATATGATGCCCTGCGGGATGCGCTTGAGAAACTGAAACTCAACGATTCATCGTTACAGTATGAACCGGAAACGTCGCAAGCCCTGGGCTTCGGTTTCCGCTGCGGCTTCCTCGGGCTACTCCATCTCGATATTGTTCAGGAGCGACTGGAGCGGGAATACGACATGGATCTCATCACCACCGCGCCAACCGTGGTGTATCAGATCGTGTTGCGCGACGGCTCCATGATGGAAATCGAAAATCCCTCCAAATTACCCGACCTCTCTAAAATAGCGGAAATTCGCGAACCGATCATTACCGCCACTATCCTGGTACCCCAGGAATATTTGGGATCGGTTATCACGCTCTGCATCAACAAGCGCGGTGCGCAGAAAAACATGCAATACATGGGCCGGCAGGTAATGCTCACTTATGAACTCCCGCTTAACGAAGTTGTAATGGACTTCTTCGACCGGTTGAAGTCCACCAGCCGCGGATATGCCTCGCTTGATTACGAGTTCAAGGAATTTCGCGCTTCTGATCTGGTCAAGCTGGACATCCTCATTAACAGCGAGAAAGTGGATGCGCTCTCGCTGATCGTGCATCGGAGCAACAGCCAATACCGCGGGCGGGAACTTGCGCAGAAAATGCGCGAATTGATCCCCCGGCAGATGTTTGACATCGCCGTGCAAGCTGCCATCGGCTCCCATATCATTGCCAGGGAAAGTATCAAAGCCTTACGCAAGAACGTGCTCGCCAAATGCTACGGCGGCGACATTAGTCGCAAGCGGAAGCTTCTGGAAAAACAAAAGGCGGGAAAAAAGCGAATGAAACAGGTTGGTAACGTCGAGATCCCGCAGGAAGCTTTTCTTGCAATTTTGCAGGTTGGCGACAAATAGCCATCAGCCCGCTGCACACCCTTGTAATGCCCCGGACTGGGTTTTGTTTAATGCTGGACGGCTTTCTACTCGAAAAATAAGGAATGGCGATGAACTTCCCGCTCATCATGCTGATACTGCTGGTGATAACCGGCGGCATCGCGTTGCTGGACCGCTACGTGCTGAGTCGTCGTCGTGCGCCGGAAGCTCAGGGACCATGGTGGGTGGAGTATCCGAAAAGCTTTTTCCCCGTCATCCTCGTCGTCTTCTGTCTACGCTCCTTCCTGGTGGAGCCTTTCAAGATCCCCTCGGGATCCATGATACCCACGTTACTGGTCGGGGATTTCATCCTCGTGAACAAATACACTTATGGCATCCGGCTGCCGGTGGCGAATGTCAAGGTCCTGGATATCAACGAGCCGAAACGAGGGGAAGTGATGGTGTTCCGGTACCCGGTGAATCCGTCCATGGACTATATCAAACGTATTATCGGCGTGCCCGGCGATACCGTTACCTACCGCGACAAGCGGTTGACCATCAATAATGTTCCGGTGCCGATGGAACCTCAAGGCGAATATACTTACGTGGAATCCGGCCTTAATTACGTCTACAACCGCCGCTTCAGGGAAACGCTTGATGGGCATAAGTACGACACCCTTATTAACCCGGATGCTCCCGATATCCAGCTCGCGGGGGTTCATCCATTTCCGCACCACCAGAATTGCAGCTACGATGACCGCGGATTCACCTGCAAAGTGCCGGAGGGGAACTACCTCACCATGGGCGACAACCGCGACAGCAGCAGCGACAGCCGCTACTGGGGATTCGTTCCCGAACGCAACATTGTGGGCAAGGCCTTCATGATCTGGTGGAATTTCAACGATCTCAAACGCATCGGATTGTCCATTAAATAGCGAGGGCAAGCCTTAATTCGCTCGATGCAGCGGCAGCATAGGTCTCTCGCCCGACTGCGCCGTGCATGGTCGCCCGCCAGGGGCGAAAAACCGGAATAAGCCCGGATGTGGTGAGAATAGGTTCAGAGGTGAATTGCAGGTAAACTTAAGGACATGAACCATGAGGAGTTTTGCCGGAGAATCGGGTACACATTCGATGATCCCGGGTTGCTGCGCCAGGCATTGACTCACCGCAGCCACAGCCTTCCTCACAACGAGCGGCTGGAGTTCCTCGGCGACAGCGTGCTCAACTGCGCGGTCGCGGGCTTGATATTCCGCCATTTTCCCCATCTTACAGAAGGCAATCTCTCGCGGGTTCGCGCCAATCTGGTTAATCAGCAGGCGCTCGCCAACGTCGCGCACATGCTTGAACTCGGAAAGCTGATCAGATTCGGCGAGGGGGAACTTAAAACCGGCGGTGACCGGCGGCCTTCGACGCTCGCCGACGCATTGGAGGCTGTGCTTGGCGCCATCTATCTCGACAGCGGTTTTGCAGCAGCCGAGAAAGTGGTCGTGGCCCTCTTTACCCCCTTGCTGCAAAACCTGGATGAGCGCACGTTGGGAAAAGATCCTAAAACCCTTTTACAGGAATATCTCCAGAGCCGCAGGCTCGCGCTGCCCCAATATTCGGTTATAGCCACCTCGGGCGAGGCTCACCAGCAGCGTTTCACAGTGGAATGCATCATTGCGAAGCCGAGCATGCGCACGGTGGGTGAAGGCGCCTCCCGCCGGCGCGCAGAGCAGGAAGCCGCGAAACAGGCCTATGAACAGTTTTATCCACAGGATGATTAAAAAACCCTTGAACAGGTCCTCCGCGGAGCGTAGTGCTGGCCAAATCGGCATGACCAAAAGGCGCCCCGAAAATAACGGCCGCACCTCTTCCGTTTACATCGGGATAATGTTGGGGGCTTTCATGGATGACCGGCTGCGATGACGGACGACCCTCTGGATCATACTCGTCATTCCGATTACCGCTGCGGCTACGTTGCCATTGTCGGGCAGCCCAATGTCGGCAAATCGACCCTGCTCAACCGGATGGTCGGGCAGAAAATCAGTATTACATCCAAGAAGCCGCAAACCACTCGCCATCGCATCACCGGCATTCTGACGGATGCGGAGTCCCAACTCATTTTCGTCGATACACCCGGCTTCCAGTCACAACACACGAATCGCCTGAACAGCGCGATGAATCGCGTGGTTACCCAAAGTATCCGCGATGTCGACGTGGTGGTGTTTGTAATTGAGGCGATGCATTTCGATAACCGCGACAAGCTGGTAATAAAGCTTCTGCCAGCAAATCGGCCCGTGATTCTCGCCATCAACAAGATTGATCGCGTCACCGATAAATCCCAGCTGCTGCCCTTTCTGGACAAAATGGCAAAGGCGTTCCCCTTCGCGGAGATGGTTCCGGTGTGCGCGGAACAGGGAACACAACTTCCGGAGCTGATCAGCACGATCCGGTCCCGTCTTCCCCTGAATCCGCCCTTTTTCGCCGAAAATGACGTCACCGACCGGGACGAACGTTTCATGGCCGCGGAACTGGTCCGCGAAAAACTGTTTCGTCTGTTGGGCGACGAAATCCCCTACTCCACCAGCGTTGTCGTTGACCGATTCCAAATGGAAGGCGGACTGCGCCAAATTCACTTATCGATCCTCGTGGACAAGCCGAATCAAAAAGCGATCGTTATTGGCAAGGGTGGAGAAAAACTCAAACTGATCGCCACCGCGGCGCGTAAGGATATGGAGGAAAGCTTCGGCGGCAAAGTGTATCTCCAGGTCTGGGTAAAGGTAAAAAGCGGCTGGGCTGACGACGCCCGAACGCTCAGAAGTCTCGGGTATGAGTAAAAGTTGTCACGGACGAATAGCGCGTGAGCGTTGATAAGCTGCGCCAAAACGACCAGCCTGCATTTGTGCTGCACACCTATCCCTACCTGGAGACCAGTCTCCTCGTCGAAACTTTCACGCGGAATTTCGGGCGGGTACCGCTGGTGGCGAAAGGTGCCAAGCGTCCCAAATCCGCGCTTCGGGGTGTGCTGCGTGCATTCCAGCCATTGCTGCTCAGCTGGGGGGGAAAGTCGGAACTGAGAACCTTGTATAAAGCCGAATGGCAGGGGGGCCAGCGGCCGTTGCACGGTACGGGGCTGATTTGCGGATTTTACCTCAATGAACTGCTGGTGCGGTTGTTGCATCGCAATGATCCTCACGAGCATCTGTTCGAGTATTACCAGAAGGCGCTGGCTGAGCTGAGTACCCTTGGTGATTATATTCCCATATTGCGCGGCTTCGAACAACGCATGTTGCAGGAACTGGGCTATGCGTTGACGCTTAATCACGATGTTGCATCCGGCAAACCCATCGAGCCGAACCGGGAATACTCTTATGAAATCGAGCGCGGACCGCTGCATCACGGAAACCCTGCGCACGGTCTCACGATCCTCGGAAAAACGCTTCTGGATATGGAGCGAGGCGATTACTCCGACGCCCTGACCCGGCAGCAAAGCAAGACCCTGATGCGCTATATCCTCAATTATTATCTCGGGGATCAACCGCTGTACACGCGGCAGTTGCTGAAGGAGCTACACCAATTATGAGGCGTGCCAAGGCACGATAGGCTGATGTAAATTACAGCCGGCCAACCGCTTGCGAGGCGATTATCCGTTGGACGGGATAGTGACTGTCATGACGTCCTGCCGGCATATTCGACCCGGTTACGGCCCGCTTTTTTTGCCCGATAAAGCGCCTCGTCAGCAGCGGCGATGAGACGTCCGGCGTCTCCACCCGCGCCACCGCTCATCGCCACGCCTAGGCTCACCGTGATTGGAATTTCTCCAGTTTCGCTCATAACGGGCGCCGTGCCGATGGTACGACGGATTCTTTCGGCCAGCATCACGGTCTGGCTCCAGTCACAGCCGGATACCGCAATGAGGAATTCCTCGCCGCCATAGCGTCCTATACGGTCATCAGGTCGCAGTGCAAGCTCCATGCGCCGTGCCGCCTCCTGCAATACCTTGTCGCCGGCAGCATGCCCGAGCGTATCGTTAATGCTCTTGAAGTGATCGAGGTCACCCACTATCACGCCGATGCAGGAATTTTGCCGTGCCGCGCGTTGCAGCGCCCGCTGCAGATAGTCTACGATTGCCGCCCGGTTCCATACCCCGGTCAAACGGTCATGCGTGGCTTCGATATGCAGCTTTTTATGCAGCCCGAGTATTCGTTCCGCTACCCGGAGGCGGGCCGCCAGGAGCTCTTCGTCAAAGGGCTTGGTAATGAAATCATCGGCGCCCGCATCCATGCCCTCAAGGTAACTGCCCTTGCTGTCCATCGCTGTGAGGAGTATGACATAAGTATACTGCAGGCTGGGCTCCGCCCGGACCATTCTGCACAGCTCCAGACCGTCCACGTTGGGCATCATCCAGTCAGAGATGAGTAGAGGATAATCGTCCTGCCGCCACGCTTCCCAAGCCTCGTGGCCATCCTCAACCGCCGTTACGTGATGTCCTAAACTCTTCAGCGTGGCGCTGAACAAAAGCCGCGAGGTCGTATCGTCTTCCGCAATAAGAATCTTCATGATAGGGTATCTTTATGGTGGGGTTTTCCCGGGGGGTGAACCACCCGGGTGAATTTTAAGCTCGGCAATTCCGCCTAGTACCCTTTCAAATTCGCCTTCAAGTTGGTCGATCAGTGCTGCGGTCCAACTCATGTCTGCGTCATCTCCGGAGCACTCCAGCTGTTGGGTGATAGCGGCCATGTGCAATGCTCCCACGTTCGCGCTCGCGCCTCTGAGCGCGTGCGCGGCCTTGCGCATCAACTCGCAATCGCTCTCGCCTGACGCCTTGCGCAAAGCGCGGATGCGTTCGACGCTATCGACCACAAACGCCGTAAAGATCTGATCCATCAGAGAAGGTTCGGATGCTTCCGTCAGCGCGCGCAAGCGGGCGATTGTCTGGGGATCCAGGGTGGCGGAAATGCTTGAAGAAGCTGCGGAACCAGGGGATGAGGCACCTCCTGTGGTATCCCGGCTAACTTCATGCACTTCTGGTGAGTGTTGTGCGTCGTTCGTCGGTTCGATAGTTTTATCTGACACCCAACGGTGCAAGGCAGTCGCGAAATCCTCCTGTTTGACCGGCTTGCTGATGTAGTCGTCCATGCCTGCGTTCAGGCAGCGTTCCTGATCGCCCTGCATCGCCTGCGCGGTAACGGCTACAATGGGGATATCCTTGCCGTCGGGCTGCCGGCGGATCGCGGCAGTGGCCTCATAACCATCCATTTGGGGCATTTCGCAATCCATAAAGACAACGTCGTAGCGTGAGCTCCGCACCAACTCCGTTGCTTCCCGGCCATTGGCAGCAACATCCACCTCGCAGCCCAGATTCCGCAGCATCGTCGCGCACACGATCTGGTTTACGGCGTTGTCCTCCGCAAGCAGTACACGCGCGCCCGCAAACGAATAATCCGGGCTATGGGCCGTCAGGAACTCAGGAACGGGGGCCAACGATGAAGCGTCACTGATCAGATCCACCGGCTGCTTGCGACAGTGAGCATCCCAAATATCCACGAGAGTCGACATTAACTCTGATTGCCGCGCGGGTTTGATCAGATACGCCGCAAATCCGATTTTCTTGAGCCGCTCCCTCACGTCCCCTTCCCGCCCCAGTGAACTGAGCATCACCAGTTGGATGTCGCGCAGGAGCGGATCCGCTTTAATAGCCCCGCCCAGCATTTCTCCGTCCATCTCCGGCATTTGATAATCGAGTATCGCAATCTGGTACGGGTTGTCCGCAACGGAAGCGTCGCGCAACGCGCGGAGCGCTTCCCCACCTGATGCGCAACTGCCGATGCGCATTTTCCAGCCGCGAAGCTGCTCCTGCAGCACGAGGCGGTTCGCGGCGTTATCGTCCACAATCAGTACGCGAACACGTGCGAGGTCGACGCGGGGGGCAGTGGGGAGCGGCGGCTGCTTCTGTAACGGCAGGCGCAGCGTAAACCAGAACGTGGATCCAATGCCGACGCGGCTCTTCGCGGCAATGGTGCCACCCATCAATTTTACCAGCTGCTTGCTGATAGCCAGACCGAGGCCGGTACCGCCGTAACGGCGCGTGGTGGAAGAATCCGCCTGTGTAAATTTGTCGAAAAGGGTCTCCAGCTTGCCAGCAGCGATTCCCAGTCCGCTATCTTCGACGCTAATACGAAGCGAGACCTCGTCGTCGCTTAATTCGTCGGTCTCGACATCGATGAGCACGTGCCCCTTTTCCGTGAACTTGATGGCATTATTGGTGAGGTTCGTCAGTATCTGGCGGATGCGTCCTTTGTCTCCGAATACGTATCGCGGGACATCCGGCGGGTAGCGCACGATAACGTTGACGTCTTTTTTTCTGGTCGGCTGCATGGCGATCATGCTCCCCACTTCTTCAACAGTCTGAAGCAAGTCAAAATGGATGGGTGAAATGGTGAGCTTGCCTGCCTCGATTTTGGAGAAATCCAGAATGTCATTGATAATGGTGAGCAAAGTCTCGCCGCTTGCTCGCGCCAGGCTGGCCAACTCGCGCTGTGCCGCGGTTAAGGGCGTATTCAAGAGCAGGCCAACCGTGCCAAGCACCCCGTTCATGGGAGTGCGGATCTCGTGACTCATGTTTGCCAGAAATTCGCTTTTCGCCCGGTTGGCCGCCTCAGCTGCTTGGCGGGCGTTTAGCAGCTCGGTCTCGATGTTCTTTCTCGCCGTAATGTCCTGGCCTGAAAAGTACAATTCGCGCACGTCTCGGGTAGCGGCCATATTCCACAACACCCAGCGGGAAGAACCATCCTTGCAGCACATTTGGCATTCGAACGAAACGGGTGTGCCCGTGATTACACTGTCCATCGCTGCCGAGAACACCGGGCGTGAACTGGGAAAAATGAACTCGATGAATGGCTTGGATAGCAGTTCCTCCAGCGAATAGCCGGAAACCCTGGCACAGGCGGGGTTTAGTCGCTTGAAGCGACCCTCGAAGTCGGAAATACCCAGAAAGTTGAGCGACTGGTTAAAATAGCGGTCCCGCTCAGTTTGGGCCGCAATAAAGGCGTGGGACAGATGTCCTATCTCATCATTTGAGTCAATCTCCAACGCCGAGTCGTAGTCCGCCTCCCCGATATGCCGGGTTTCTTCTTCAAGCTGCACCAGATTCTCCACCTTTCGGCGCACGATCCGGTAAGAAAGCCCCAACCAGACAATGAGGCAAATGAGCGTGATGAAAACGCCTGAAATATAGAGGCCCGCCCTGCGTTCGGCAGCAACTACTGCATCCAGCAAGCGCCGGTCCATCAACTCGTAGAATTCGTTTACCGAGCGCAGGATGCCGGCCTTTGCAATGTGGTAGCGCTCGTCGTGCAAGAGGCGGCGCGCCAAATCAGGGTCGGACTCGGCCTGGATGTGACGGGAATCGACAGGACTCTCCGTCAACCCTTTCATCGCATTGAACGCCTTACGCTCCAGCTCCACCAACTGGTTCGATCTGGTTTCGGCCTCGTCAAATTTTGTAAGCTCCGCCGCGGTAAATCCGAGCTGTTCCAACTGCGCTCTTAGCGGCAGGCCTTCGCTTGGCTGAGATTCGAAATCCCGATCACCCAGGACCAGATCCCAGTAACCGCGCTCGTAGCGCACTGGACGCGGCTTCTGGCCGTTGCGGATTGCCAGGATGTCCCAGTAGAACTGCTCGAACTTCGGATCGCCCGTCGCCACATAGGTGCGCGCCATGCGCGTCAAATCATCGGAGGACTGGCGCAACTCACCTGCAGCAAGAAAAGAAGCGTAACGAATATTCAGCGCATCATCCAGGTGCCGAATCTCAAGGACACGGAGTACGATAAAGATCGCAAGCAGCGAGATGAGCACGCTTGTTACAAAGTAAAAGATAAAACTCAATTTCCGGATTGTCATGGTCTCTCCTTCCGCGCAGCAGCTAGTTTTCAAGGCAAGCAGCGCTTTTTTCTTATTTTTCCGACAGGAATGAGTGATCCGGTTCGGCTTGGTGTTTAGCCGGTTCTTGTCTGCTGCTGGCGTGTTGCATCAGTCCAAAACCGGCAGTTTTGATACGCTTTACAACTGAACTACCGTGAAGGTCGGCAGATACACGACAGTCACGGGGCGGCAATTCATTCAGGAGGCTCCGCTTGTGTCCGGCCGGCCCGACTCATCATTTTTCCTCGTGCCCCATTAGATAACGGTGGGTGATTTCTGAATAGCTGTAAGTTCTTACAGGTACAAATAGGGTGACAATTTCAGGGTTCCGGATACACGGCAATCCAAGACCGACGGGTACGGCGCGCTAATGAGTAGGCGCCCTGTGGGCAGACAGATGCGTTGAAAACGCTTCTGCCAGAGCTCGTGGGATACTGCTGGGCCGGCGTTGCCGCGCATCAAGTAAGTGCTCCCTTACAAGCGCGGCGGAAAGCCTAACAGATGGTTTTCTATTCGACTGCTAGCGGGAGTCTGCGCAGGTCGGGCGGGGTAGAGTTTGGCAGCTAACGCGACGTACGATAAAGTTGACGCGCTTCTTCTTCCTTGAGCGTGTCGTTAATTTCACGCATGACGCTTTTCATGTCGACAGGGTTCTCGGTGCGCTCGAAGTATCCAGTTAAAACCGTCTCCGGATGCAGCTTACTGCTCTGGTAGAGTGACCAGATCTCCATGCCATAGTTGGTGGACCGCAACTCAGGCGCAAATTGGCCGAAATAGGTAGCCAGGTTTTCGACATCCCGCAGCAGCATTTGACGGGCCTGGTTATTGGCGGCTGCGTCAATTGCCTGGGGAAGGTCGATAATCACGGGCCCTGCCGCGTCGACCAGAACGTTATACCGGGAAAGATCGCCGTGGACAATTCCGGCGCAGAGCATACGCACAACCTGCCTGATCAAAATGTCATGGTATTCGCGAGACAGCTCTGCCGTAAGCACCAGATCATTGAGACGGGGCGCCGCGTTGCCCTCGCTGTCAACCACCAGTTCCATCAGCAGCACCCCTGCATGAAAGTTATACGGCTGGGGCACGCGCACGCCGGCTGAGGCGAGCCGGTACAAGGCGTCCACTTCGGCATTTTGCCAGGCCTCTTCCTGCGCTTCGCGACCATAGCGGCTTCCTTTCTCCATGGCACGGGCGCGTCGGCTGTTTTTTACTTTGCGGCCTTCGGTGTAATCCGCGCTTTGGCGGAAGCCGCGCTTATTCGCCTCTTTGTACACTTTCGCACAGCGAATCTCTTCCCCGCAGCGCACAACGTAGACGGTGGCCTCCTTGCCGCTCATCAACTGGCGGATGACCTCATCCACAAGACCATCCTGGACCAGCGGCTCGATTCTCTTTGGGATTTTCATCAGTTTTGAATGGCTTTCAACGGTGACAGCGTCCGGGGTCACGCAAAACGATTACCCCCATTCCCATCTTTGACCTCCTATTGCTATTGCGAAGCGCCCGCCGGCTCAACCGGTTCTACCACGAGTACGTCGCAAGGCGCATACTGGATGACCTGCTTTGTGACACCGCCAGGCAGCATATCTTCCCATCCCGCCTCGCCGTGCTTGCCAATAATGATCAGATCAGCTTCCAGCGCTTGCGCTTTTTTCAGGATAACATCGGCTGGAGCACCCGGCTCCACCACGTGATTCCACGCAACGCTTTCGTTACTCGAACTGGAGACAAGTTCCAGCATCTCATCGCTTTTGCGGGCACTCAACTCAGCACGATAAGCCTGTATCTTTTCGGGATCGAGTTGTAATCTGGTTACCAGCGGAACCTCAAACGCGTGCAGGACGGTGGCGCTCGCGTGCGGCGCAATATTCCTTGCCATCTCCAACACTCGCCGCGATAACTCCGAAAAATCCACCGCAACCAGTATCCGTTGATAAGGCGCCTGAGGCTCGTGCCGAACGATTAGTAACGGGCAAGGCAACGTGCGCAACACCTTGTCGACGGTCGAGCCTACAAAAAGTTCGCGCACCAACCCGCCACCGTGAGCACCGAGCACCACCAGCCCAGCTTTTAGCAACTTGGCGTAGTGAGCGATTTCGTTATGCGCGCGCCCCACATTCAAGGTCATCGTCATTACCCTGATCCCGTAGCTATCGGACAGCCTGCGTTCAACCTCGGCCAGCTGGCGGCGAGAGGAATCCATCAAGTGCTGCTCGGTATCCACAAGAGGCTCGGCCAGGTGACGCAGCGATTCAAGCGCCAGTCTATCGATGACATGCAGCAGGTCCAGCGATTCGCAACCGAGCTCATGCGCAAGCATGGCGGCGCGCGTTTCGGCGCGAGCCGCCATGGCGGACATATCGGTACCGACGACGATTCGTTTTATGGGCGATATCATTGGTTCTTCCCCGTCTAAATGATTATCTATTCAACTCACATGAAATTGCGCATTATGCCCAGGTCTTCATGCCCCAGATTGTGAGTCTATTGCACTTTCCCATGCTACAGTGGCCCTTCCTGATGTGGCAGTGGCGCATTTGCTCAAGCGACTCCGACCGGCATCGTAACGGCTTGCCACCATATCGCAAGTATAGATAATACTTATGTGAATATCAGGTATGACCCCACCAGAATCCCCACCATGGCAACCGTTAAAGAAAGCAATGCGGTAAGCCCTGGAATGGCCAATCGGGGAATATCCCCTGGTGGAAGAGAGCGTATATAAAGCAGATGATTATAAAAAGCGCCCAGGACGACCGCAGAACCGGCGAAGACAAGAATATGGTGCCAAGCGCGCTGGAAGCACAATGGGGCGCAGCAGCCTCATAAACGTCAGGCACCGCCGCCATGAGGTTCAGAAACAGACCAAATCTGGCCATGATACAACCCAAGGCGATTATTGTACGCCCGGTGCCTACCGATGCGGAAGGGTACGTTCAGTGGCGAAGAAAACGCGCGGGTCGCTTGTCCGGTTTGCCTTCTTCCCGCATGCATTCATACGGCTCAAGCTTATAGCAACATGATACGCCCCATTGCCCCGCACACGGGAATTGCCCAAATTGCGCGAGGTAGGAACCCTCCACGCGGAAATCTTGGCTACGGGAAATGTGGGATACCTGCCGGTCGGCCTTATCGTCGAACACAAACTGTACTAGTATAGTCAGTTTTTGCCGGCTGGGTTCGCCATAGTGCGGATACCGTGGCGCGGGCTGCCCGACTGCCCCAGGTTTAACCCTTTCAAAACGCAATGCCGACGCTTCCTTGACCGTAATCGCAGGGCGGCGCGCCTGTCGATTTGTAACGCGGACCCACTTGAATACATTGGATGGGACCCCCGCACCTGCGGAGGGCAAGCGCCGAGTCGCCGCATGCGTTATCATCCGCAAACGCCCGCCACGGACTATTCCGGCGGGTGCCGCAACTACAGTTACTAATGAAACATGATAAGACTTGGTGTCAATATTGATCACGTCGCGACGCTGCGACAAGCTCGACTTACACGTTACCCGGACCCGGTAGAAGCGGCACTGGTCGCCGAATCAGCCGGCGCGGATGCCATTACGCTGCACTTGCGCGAAGACCGCCGCCACATTCAGGACAGCGACGTTGAGACCCTGCGGGGTTTGATAAAAACCCGCATGAATCTTGAAAGCGCGGTAACCGATGAGATGACGGACTTCGCCCTGCGTATTAAACCACATGACGTTTGCCTGGTGCCGGAACGGCGCGAAGAACTGACGACGGAGGGCGGACTCGACGTGCTGCGCTACTTCGACTCCGTGCAGCGGGCGTGCCGGAAGCTAGAGGCCGCCGGGATTCGCGTATCGCTGTTTATTGATGCCGATCCGGCACAGATCGAGGCGGCGGCGCATGCGGGCGCTCCAGCTATCGAAATACACACAGGCCATTACGCCGATGCGCCAACTGCGGACGAGCAACAAAATGAGCTGACGCGCGTCCGGGCCGCCGTTCGCGAGGGTCTTGCCCGGGGATTGGCGGTCCATGCCGGGCATGGGCTGCATTACCAAAACGTTCAGGCCATTGCAGGTATCCCCGGCATATCCGAGCTCAATATCGGCCATGCCATTGTAGCGCATGCTTTGTTCGTGGGGTTCCAACAGGCTGTACGGGAAATGAAAAACCTTATGGTGGAAGCCTGCAAATGATTTATGGAATCGGAACGGACCTGGTCGAACCATCCCGCATCGCAAGGCTGCTGGAGAAGTACGGGGAGCGCTTTGCCAAACGTCTGCTCTCCGACGAGGAATGGCCCGAATATGTGAAGAGCGGCCAGCCAGCCATGTTTCTCGCCAAGCGATTCGCCGCCAAGGAGGCCCTCTCCAAGGCGATCGGGACCGGTATGCGCTATCCCGTCAGCTTGAATAAAATCCAGATCAGCCACGACTCTCTGGGGAAACCTTATTTCACCTTCCACCCCGAATTGAGCTCACTGGTCAGGAATGCGGGCATCACCGGTCATCATCTCTCCATCAGCGACGAGTTGAACCTTGCCTGCGCATTTGTCATATTAGAAAAATAACATCATGACGCTCGGTCCCATCATGCTCGATCTCGAAGGCACGAAACTCACTGCCGCCGATAAGAGAAAACTTCTGCACCCTGCGGTTGGCGGCGTGATCCTGTTCACCCGCAATTACTCGTCTCTCGCGCAGCTTACGCAACTGACTGCCGAGATTCACTCGCTTCGGACGCCACCGCTGCTTATTGCCGTCGATCATGAAGGCGGCAGAGTACAGCGTTTCCGTACCGACTTCACCCGACTGCCTCCAATGCGGGAACTGGGAAGAATCTGGGATGAACATCCGGGGCAGGCGCGCCACCTCGCGCGCCAGACAGGTTACGTGCTGGCGGCCGAATTGCGCGCGGCGGGTGTGGATTTCAGCTTCACCCCGGTTCTGGATATGGACTACGGCACGAGTTGCGTCATCGGTGATCGTGCCATTCATCGCCAACCCGAAGTAATCGCCGAGCTCGCGCATAGCCTGATGTCAGGGCTGAAGTCGGGCGGCATGAACGCAGTGGGAAAACATTTTCCAGGGCACGGCTGCATCCAGGCCGATTCCCACTTTGAACTGCCGGTCGATCGACGCGCTTACACCGATATTGAAATGAACGACATGGTTCCATTCCGCAAAATGATCGAGCTCGGGCTGATCGGCATTATGCCCGCGCATGTGATTTACCCGGAAGTAGATATTCGCCCGGCCGGATTTTCCGGGGTTTGGTTAAAAAAAATACTTCGCGGCGAGCTGGGGTTTGAAGGATGTATTTTCAGCGATGACCTGAACATGGAAGGCGCAGCAATTGCGGGAAATGTCTTGCAACGCGCCGAAAGCGCACTGCAGGCAGGTTGTGACATGGTGCTGATATGCAACAATCCGGAAGCTGCCGATACCTTGCTCGCGGAGTTACGCTGGGATATCCCTGCCATCAGCCTCGTTCGCCTGGCCCGCATGCATGGGCACCCCCACCCTGAGTCCATCGTCGAGCTGCACGAAAACAGCAAATTTGTTAAAGCAGTACGAGATATCGCGGGTATTGGAATGAGCAACGGGGAGTTGCCCTTAGGGAACTAAAAGGAAACCTGTGCACAAGTGCTCCGCCGAGCGCGTGAGACTTGGTCAGACGTTGCTTCGAATAATACCTGCCGGTTGCCTGATCAGCCACTTCCCCCCGCCGGACCCCGGGAATGGCGTGACCGTCTCTGCCTCGGATGCCTCGGCCTGAACATTTGTATTCCCGTTGCCGAGGTTTGGTTGAAAAAAATTCAAATGCCTCTATATTGAGAAATGAATGCAATTTAATTATTTCAACCACTGACTCAGGAGGAAATGTGCCTATTACACGTTATGAACCCTGGAGCTTATTGCATCAATTGCATAAAGAACTGGACCGCGCCCGGGAAGGCTCCAATGGCGACGGATCGACGGCTACCGCGGAGTGGGCGCCTGCTGTCGATATCAAGGAAGATCCCGACAAATTCCTAATACAGGCCGATCTTCCCGGCGTAAAACCTGAAGAAATCGACATCAGCATGGAAGACGGAGTGTTGACGATCAAGGGGGAAAAGAAAACTGAAGCCAAAACCGAAAGGGAAGGCTATAAGCGGGTCGAGCGGACCTATGGCTCGTTTTACCGTCGCTTCAGCTTGCCCGATACCGCGAATCCTGATGCGATATCAGCGAAATCAAATAATGGAGTGCTTGAAATTGTCATTCCCAAACGGGAAGCGGTTCAGCCCAAGAAGATCAATGTGACGTCGGCTGAATAAGACAGGAATGTAGCACGTTAAGGAAGCGTCCGGGCATCGTGCCTAAGCCGGGCCATAACGATTTCGATAAGAATCTCATAGGGGGCCGTGGCAAGATTGTGTTCCACAAAACGGCCCCTTTCCTTTTTTGTCGCTGAAATCCGACCGTCGCCCAGCGGCAAACCCCATATTCAAACAGGATTGTAGCCGGACGCCACGCGATAGTAGATGCGTCGCAGCGGCCTATTGTCCTTGTAAATGACCAGCTCCTGTGTTGGGCCGGGTCGGACCAGCGACGGCGTGATGTTGTCCACACCGTGCACATCATGCTCGAGCTGGTGGGGTTTCATGCCCACCAGAAGGATAGGCCGGGTTGTTGCCGGTTCAGATGGATACCAGAAATCGTACATCGCGGCGCTTTGATGAAACATGTTGCGCGCGCGTATCTCCATGGGGTCGGACTTCTGTCCGTAAAATGACAATGCAGCGGAAACCGACCACTTACTCATGCCCACCACGACGGGTTTTTGACCGGTCTGACGCTGAATCTCTTCCGCCAGCTTCTCGACCTCAGGGGTTGCTTCACGCCAGAAGTAGTGTTCCGTGAAGCCCATATAGGGAACCCCTGGGACCCCGAGGGCAACATAATGCAGCGCAACCGCATAGAAAAGCAGGCAAACCGCAATGGTCGGTTTCCAGGCCGCTAACACCCAGCGGCCGATACCCTGCCAATTGCCAGGCTGCCCAATCATCCACGCCATCGCCGGTAAGACCGCAAGCCATACGGGCGCCGTCCAGTGAAATTTGGGCGCCCCGAACAGGCTGAGCGAAAAAAAAGCTGCGAGCGGCACTAGCGCGAATACCCTGATGAACAGGCGCCGCCGCCGCATAGCTGGGCTTTGGGAATGGTCTCGTGCCAATAAGGCAAGGCAGGCAGCGACAAAAGCGACCGGCGTCAGCACCAGTAACATATGAATGAACAACCAATGCAATGAAAATTGGTTGCCTATTCCCGTTGCCCGCTGCGACTGGAACAGGATCGATGCCCAGCCATTTTCCACATTCCACATAATCACGGGCGAAAACAGCAGCAATGCGAGGGATGCGGCCAGATACGGATGAGGGCGGCGGAACCAGCGGCGTGAACTGGGGTCGAGAATGACGAATACAAGCGCCGCGAGCCCGAGGAGACCCAGGGTGTATTTAGAGAGAATTCCGAGACCGAACGCGATCCCCATGCCCAGCCAGGCCGAACGACTATCAGCCAGCAACGCTCGTTCCATGTAATACAACGTAGCGGCCCAGGCAGCGACCAGAGGTGGATCTGGTGTCATGAGCGCCGCCGTTACAAAACCCAGCGGCAGCACAGCGAGCAGCAGAACGGCTCGAATGCCTGTCGACTTATCGTACAGGTTACTTGCCAGCGCATACAGGTAAGCCATCGCGACCAGCCCACATACGAAGGCGCCGATTCGAACGCCAAACTCATTATCGCCGAATATGGAAGTCCCCAGCCAGATCAGCCACGCAACCATCGGCGGGTGATCGAAAAAGCTCAGGTCCATGTGCTGCGCATAGTTCCAATAGTATGCCTCGTCGGGAATCAGTTGCGCCACGCCCATATAGATCAGTCGTAATAACACCGCAAACGTGACAATCCCGAAAGAGGCGACGCGCCAGCGTGACTCGACCGAAGCGGAACCCGAACCCGCGGAGAGTACGTAGAAGTTGGAGCCAAAGTAAAGGATGACAGCAGTCACGGCGACGGCCGGAACAATGGCTATAAATGCGGGCGTTTGCCAGACATAGACAAATAATGCCAATACGCCGCCGCGCATCGATAAGGCAAGCATGCTGGTCAGCATGAAGCGCCCGAATTGCGACCAGCGAACGCGGGCGTCCTGCTGCGACAATTTCGGGAGTAGAGAGTAATTGATCGCGGCTGCCGGGAGAAAGCTCAGGATATGAGCCAACGCCAGCCCTGCCCCCTGACTCGTGAGCAAAAGAAACAGCAACACGTCAACTACCGCACCCAACAACGCGACCACTGCGAAGCGGCGGCTGCCGGCACCGGCTATAACGGTATCTCCCGCGCGATTCATCGGGCGTTGCGGAAGAGCCATTGATGCGAAATTGCCGGAACAGGATGCGCGTGATTGGGCTTTTCCCCGCATTCCACCAGGCGCACATGCGCGCGTTTTTCCCTGGCGCGAACCCGCCCCACCGCTTCCCCGCCTGAACGGTCGATCACAAAGATCATCTCAAAGCTTTCCGACGGGATGTCAGCCGAAGATAAATGACTCATGAGCGGAGCGATCTCGGCACCACCGTTGAGCGGCGCAGCTGCGACGGAAAACCGTATGGCATTCCGGTTCGCTGTACTGGACGCGTAACCTGCCGGTGACCCTGATAGAGAACATGGCGACAGGAACCCCGCGCCAGCTGGAAATTGGCTTAAAGAACTCACGTGGGTTGTTATTTTCTTGCGAGGTGTCCAGTCATTTCCTGGTTGCAATAAGCGCAGCTGTGACAAGCATGCCGAAGCGTAGCATAATTATTCAAGAGGAGTATGGCTGGAATGCACCAGCGCACGTGACTAAAGCCGTCATCACGCCGAAATCGGCTCCTGGACGACGTTTTATTGCTGAGCGCTTCAATTTTTTAAATGCCGTACCCATATCCTCAACGGTGTGCTAGTATTAGATCGGCTTTAATTTATCAATTAATAGGGAGGTATCGATGAAAAACACGTTTAAATCACTACTGATACTATCTGCGCTTTTTTTCTTTTCGCCACAAGCTGCTATGGCCCACGATTACGTGGAAGGCGTAGGTGATAAGCTGGCTCATGGTATTGCAAACACCGTAACGGGAATTGGGGAAATCCCGAAGAACATCATCATAGAAACCAACGAGAAGGGCCCAGCTTATGGAGTCCCCGTCGGGTTCTTTACCGGTATTTTACACGGAGTCGGGCGCACGTTGACCGGCGTTGTCGATCTGGTGACATTTGTGATCCCCACCAAACCCATTATTGAGCCTGACTTTATCTGGAAAAATTGGGATAAGAAAACCCACTATAACCCCGATTGGAAGTTATCGACGGATACTAAATAATCTTTCGAAACTCATTTATAAAAAAGGGAGCCTCGGCTCCCTTTTTTATGGAGGTTTGAGGGATCAGGCCATCCGAGACAATATTAATTGTGGAGCACGCAGAACGGTAGCGATACGAGGGATCGTCCGCGGGTTCAACAACGAGCCGGCCATAATAAAAACAAATGAAGCAGAAAATCCTTGCACGGCGCCCCAGCGATTTAACCATAGACTGGGCTCAACGAGTGGTTAAACATGGTTACCCGGACGTAATCGTATCGGAGGTCACTACCGTCTCTGTTGATATCGGCACGACCACCCGAGTACGCCTTGCAATAGAACATGATGGTCCCGCAGCGCTGCCCCGGCGATGGTTTGTGAAATTGCCATCGCTCGACTGGCGCGCGCGGCTCATCACGGCTTTGCCGGGACTGCTGCATACGGAGGTACGTTTCTACAAAGAAGCGGCGCATGCCGTTCCGCTGGCCGTCCCGGGATTTCTCGCGGCCCAGAGCAAGCCTGGGAGAGGCGCAACACTGGTTCTCGGCGATGTGACTGAAGCCGGGGCTACGGCGGGCCGACCAGGCGACGCCCTGACCCCGGCGCAAGCCACACTCGTCATTGAGCAACTTGCCCGTTTTCATGCTTTCTTTTGGAACAAGGTGGCGCTCGCACATACCTATCGATGGCTTGCCGGCCCGGTACGTCGGCTGGAGGATCACCTGGGCACAGCTCTGGCTGTGCCTCTGATGCAGCGCGGCCTGAAGCGCGCCGGAAAGCTTGTGCCCGCAGCGGTTAGAGGATGGGCCGTGCGTTATGCCCGGCATCGCCGCCAGGCAATGCGTTTTCTTTCAGATGGCCCGCAAACGCTTGTGCATCATGATTGTCACCCGGGAAATATATTTTGGCGCCAGTCCCAACCCGGCCTCCTCGACTGGCAACTGGTGCGCTTCGGCGAGGGAGTCGCGGATATTTCCTATTTTCTTGCTACCGCACTCAAACCCGAGGTGCGGCGGGCGCACGAAGCCCGTTTTCTGACAACCTATGCGCAAGTGCTCGCACAACATGGAATTACAGGGATTGATCCCGGCAGTCTGTGGCAGCGATATGGCGCGCACCTGCCCTATCCCTTCGAGGCCATGATTGTCTCGCTAGCGGTGGGGGGAATGATCGAGCCCGAGAGCAACCACGAGCTCATTCGCCGCGTAGCCGCTGCCGTAGAGGATCTGGACGCCTTCGCCGCGATACCGATCTGACACCGCGGCCGGTTGAATCGCGAGAATGTTCCAATAAATGGTCGACAGCTGAGCGTCAGGCGGCGGCTGATGCGCCCCGTCGTTTACAGCGCAATCGCCGCCAGGGGAAGGTACTCAACGCACGAGGCTTTTAAATTACGTTACACTTGGTAATTGGTAAAAAGGCCGCTGATGACGCGGTTGTGCGGGAGAATACGAGCGAGTGCACGGGTGAGTGCTAAGGGCAAGCGTTAAGGTTGATCGTACACCCGCCCGCGGCGGGTGGGATGGCCCACGGTTTGATTACTCGCGCATCGCATAGCAGGTTGGGGGGCGGCCCCACTTAACTTCCCGCGCTTGTACAGCGGACCACGAAATGGTTTCATGATCTCAACCAAGAGGGACTGCTTCCGCAATCATTATGAGTGATACTCTCAGAACCGGGCTGGAGACAATTGATGCCGATTGCGAAAGCGCTGCGAATATAGAGCTGGAAAAGCTCTATGAAGACGCCGGCCACGACCAGAAATCCCGCCTGCCTTCCCCTCAAGCTGTGGAGGCAATCTGGCTCAGGCTTATTACCCGAAAAGAACGCGAGTTTATTCAGGAAATAGGCAGAGTGCTGAAACCGGAACCCGCGGCCCCGCATCCCAGGCCCGGCAAGGAGCTGATAGCGGACATTCAAATCCTCCTTGATTCCATGCTGGCTGACAGTCGTTACGTCGATCGCTTTCAGAATTTTTACCAGGAAGCAGCCAGGAACGCATCAAAACCCGAAGCCTCCTTCGATACCCAAGCTAAACGGATTGAATTGATCGACGCCGCTTATCGAACGGGCGTTCGGGATGCACTACGCCGGGCCCGGCAAAATATCCTCGCGGAATTGAACTTGTACGGGAGCCGGGAAGCACCGCAGGATGCAGATTTCCTCTCTACGTGGAGGCGTTATTCCACCTTGAGCCCATGGCGGTCTGTCGGTACCATTATCCTTCTAAGCTTAACCTCCTATCTGATCGCCTTCATCATCGCCAGCGATACCTTCCGCGCGTTGCTGGAACGCCTCGGGTTTTCAACTGGAACCGGCCTGTAGCCGCTGTCCAAGGTCACCCAGAAGCGCCCCGACCACCAACCGAAGATCAGCGAGGTTTCACCGTAGTTGTTTGATCGGTGGTTCAATTTTGCCAGCAGTTTTCCTGATCGCGGGCTTACAAGCTATGTATCCAGCCACTGGATGATTTTGGGATTTAATTCTTCGAACGGGCAGTAGCCGCCGGAAATTAGCAAATATAAGGCCGCCTGCTGCCCTATCAGGGTTGGGAAGCCGCGCACACCCAGCTGACTCGCCCTGTGAAAATGACCTTGCGTCATGTCCCGGGCTGCGTCGGATTCAAACGCCTGCAGAAACTGCTGTGTCTCCAGCCCCACGTCCCCGGCCAGTTCGGCCAGGACCACGGCATCCGTTACGTTTCTCTGTTCGACATAGAAAGCGGATTGCACTGCACGAAAAAAAGTGAAGATCGCTTCTGGGTTGAGCATCGAAACGACAACTACTGCGCGACAAGCAGGCTCGGTGTCGTAAATGAATCCCTCCGGCATCGCGCCCGCAAATTGGAAGGGCTGTCCCGTTACCCGATGCACAGCCTGCCAATGACCGAGGATCTCCTGCCGCTGGGGGGACGGTAGCGGGTGGCTGGTCCCCGGCCGCAACCCTCCCAGTAACAACTCCACTTTCAGGCGATGGCCATACGTATTCCGGACTTGCTCGATTACAGGTGCGAATCCCCAGCACCATGAGCACATGGGATCAGCGACATACCAGAGGTTTTTTTCGTTCACGGCAGGTACGGGTTGCGCTCAATTGCCCGGGCCGATGGACGGACCGAAAACAGGCCCAGCCAGCAACCCGCGCGGATGAATGGAGGGTAGCCCATGACGAACCAGGCCAGCCCTACCCTTCGTTGGGACTACGCCGCTGCGCGTGAAGCTTTCTTGCGTTCATGTTCCTGCAGGAAACGCTTGCGGATGCGGATGGTTTTCGGGGTAATCTCCACCAGCTCATCATCAGCAATGAATTCGATCGCGGATTCCAGAGTGAGCTGAATTGGCGGCGTCAGGGTCACTGCTTCGTCAGTTCCGGACGCACGTACGTTCGTCAATTGTTTCCCTTTTATCGGATTGACGACTAGATCGTTGTCACGGCTGTGAATGCCAATTACCATTCCCTCGTATAAGCGGTCGCCCGGACTGACGAACATGCGCCCACGCTCCTGTAATTTCCAAAGCGCGTAGGCGACCGCTTCCCCCTGCTCTGCGGAGATGAGCACGCCATTGCGGCGGGCGGCAATTTCCGGCCGTAGCGGGGCATATTCGTCGAATACGTGACTCATGAGGCCGGTACCACGGGTCATGGTCATGAAGTCCGACTGGAATCCGATCAGTCCCCGCGCGGGAATACGGTAATCCAGCCGCACGCGGCCGCGTTCGTCCGAGACCATATCCTGCAAATCGCCGCGACGCGCTCCCAGCGCTTCCATTACTGCGCCTTGATGTGCTTCTTCCACATCCACGGTAAGCATTTCGAAGGGTTCGCATTTAACCCCGTCAATCTCCCGCAGCACCACATGCGGACGGGACACAGCAAGCTCATAGCCTTCGCGACGCATGCTTTCCAGCAAAATGGTGAGATGCAGTTCGCCCCGGCCGGAAACCAGAAAGGAGTCGGTGTCGCCCGTTTCTTCCAGCTTCATCGCAACATTGGTGAGAAGCTCTTTTTCGAGCCGCTCGCGCAATTGGCGGCTCGTAACAAACTTGCCTTCCTTACCCGCAAAAGGCGACGTATTTACCTGAAAATTCATCGTCAGCGTGGGTTCATCCACTGCGGGCATCGGCAACGCTTCGGGCTGATTGATATCGGCAAGGGTTGCGCCGATACAGAGCTCTTCAATCCCATTGATCAAAACGATGTCTCCCGCCTGCGCCTCGTCCAGCTGCACACGCTCAATCCCGCGAAAACCCAGCACCTGGTTTACCCTGGCCTTCTTCGGCGTAGCTGCGCCAGCCATGACCATCACGTCCTGAGCAGGCCTGAGCCGGCCGCGACTGATGCGGCCTATACCGATGCGCCCGACAAAGCTGGAATAATCCAGGGCGCTGATCTGAAGCTGCAACGGTTCGTCGGCGTTGCCCGTGGGTGCGCTCACATGCTTGAGGATGACGTCAAACAGGGGGCGCATATCGGTACCGGGCTGTTTCAGGTCCGTGGTGGCGTAACCGTTGAGCGCGGAGGCGTACACTACGGGAAAGTCCATCTGGTCTTCGTTGGCGCCCAGCTTATCGAACAAATCGAATGTATGATTCACGACCCAGTCCGGACGTGCGCCGGGGCGGTCTATTTTGTTGACCACGACAATCGGAAGCAGACCCAGCGCCAGCGCTTTTTTAGTGACAAAACGGGTCTGCGGCATGGGGCCCTCGACCGCATCCACTAGTAGCAGCACACCGTCAACCATTGACAGGACGCGTTCGACTTCGCCGCCAAAATCGGCATGCCCCGGCGTATCCACAATATTGATATGGACCCCTTCATAATCGACCGCGCAGTTCTTTGCAAGTATGGTAATGCCGCGCTCGCGCTCAATGTCACTGGAATCCATCACCCGATCCGCAATGTGCTGGTGCGCAGCGAAAGAGCCTGCCTGATGAAGCAGTTTATCCACCAGAGTCGTCTTGCCGTGATCGACATGAGCGATGATGGCGATATTGCGTATAGGACGGGACATAAAGGATTCCTTCGCCGGAGCGACAAAAGGGCGGCATTATACCAGTTGTGGAGAAGTACGCCCACACCTGATAGGGTTTATGGAGTCCCGGTCAGGAGTGTTTCAACAAGCAATAAAGCAAAACCCCCGGATTGACCGGGGGTTTTGCATGGTTTGACGTGCGCTGATGTGGTTTAGTTCATATCAGGCTTGCATTCGGTGTCGAAGCACCTGTCTCCATGGACGTTTCAAAATGTGGCCGGCTCGTGTTACTTCGCTGCTGATTTTTCTTTCGTTTTCAATACCGTGGGCCCGGTAACCGTAACTTCCCTGTAGAGCTGCTTCATGTCGAGGTGCTGTTCATTTACACCATCCACCTTCGCCAGGTCTTCAGTCACCTTGAACTTGCCTGCTTTTGAACGGTAGTCAATGATGGCCTTCGCTTTGGCCGCCGTGATACCGCTCAGGGTCTGAAGCTCATCCTGTGTAGCAGTATTGATATTGACGGCTCCAAATGCCGTACCGGCGAACAGCAGCGGTATGGCCATAATCATGAGTAGCTTGCGCATGTTTTTTCCTTTATGGTTTAAAATGAACAGCGGAAAGGTGTGTCAAAACCTTTATCCCGGTCCGACACCGAAAAGTATCGGATAAAGACTCACGTATCTTAACCTGATTTGGCATCGTTTTTAAAATTGCTGTAGAGGCGTGCTCATTTGTGTCAATTAAGATACATATCGTGACCAGCATCACATCGGTGCCTGCTTACGGTGCCCCATCCAAATACCGAACTTCGGGCGCCTGTGCATTCCGCTGTCATTCGAGCCTGATGCTTCAATTATTCCGACCGGTTTGTCAGGACCTGTGCCGAATGTCTGAACGCGTCTTCGAAGTTTGCAGCTATGACGCCTGGAGGCCGGTCAACGGCCGCTGTAGAACCATGAGAAAGTCGCTTGGTGGGCGATCAAGCGCGGCGATCAGCGTGCTCACCAGAGGGAACGAGAGTGCCAGAATTGGCGCAGATCGCGATCTGGTGTCCGACAGCAATCATGCCCCGAATGACGAGTGAGTAGAGAACCAGCTTGACAACGCCGGTTACGGGTGCAGGCCCTCGCCGACCATATTCCTAAAATCATTGATCAGCGCCCGTGACCGGCATCTGGAGGAGCTTCCCCTCCCGCAACCATTGATGCCTGGAGGTCGGTCAACGGCTCCTGTGGAACCCTGATAAAGTCGCTTTCCGGGCGGTCAAGCACGGCGATCAGCGCAATCACCAGAGAGAATGAGAGCGCCAGAAGCGATACCGCTCGCGACCTCCTGGCCGAGCCCGTGATGGCGGTCTGATATCCAGTGGCGATCATGCCGAGAATGACCAGGGCGTAGAGAACCAGCCAGATAATACCGGGAATCTGCGCATGCAAGGCTACAGCTGCACGCAAAGCATGAATATTGATCAGCTCGTTCAGCGATTCAATATAAAGCGCGGCAACGTCCGAGTTCATGTCCTTGCGCGCGTTCTTGACAGCCATTTCCCATAGCTGATCCTGGATTCGGCGAGACTCAACAAGGAGTTCTTCCATCTGACTGAGGTCCTGCGCCTGAGCCGCGCCCAAGCGGTCGTCGACGTATTTCCGTAAAAGCCCTTTCGCCTCCGCGCGATCCGGCTCCGGCAGAACATCAGACCGCAGCCAGGCGGTGCCAATTGCATTGGCCTCATCCCGTACCAGCGTCTTGCGATCGTGCAGCCGATCCGACGAAATCCCGAAGGTGAACGCCAGCATGAACCCCGCCAAGGCAAGGATGGCGCCAGCGATGGCGGATACCGAGGATTCCTTTTCGTCCTCCGACCTCTGTCGCACCCGACACCCGAGCCTGAATCCAGCCTCGATAGCGAGCACCACCACGATAACCGTTGCGACGAAAATCACCCAAATCATATTTATTCAATCCTCCTTCGCCCGCTAACCACTTCCCCGTTACGATATTGCCGGCAGCAATACAAAAACCTCCACCCCGGGCTCAAAATTGCCTCCGAGTTTTATAACAACCTTAACGAGGAGATCACCAATCACTGCGTTCCATGACGTGTTACCGCACACTGCTTCCAAGCACACCGCTTCCATCAACGACGATCGGTCGTTCCACCACAGCGTCGAAGAGCATGCGTTCCCGAAACCTCGCGACTAATCTGCTCCTGCCTTACGCATACAGCAGCGTCCGGCGCGACCGCCAGCCCCAGCTGGATCGCTTGAGAAACAAGCAGCTCGTCAATGATTCGCGCCGCCGCTTGCCTCCTGGCTTCTTGGTGAGCGGACCGGTGTCCTCGATCTTCTGTCCGCCCTTGCCGTTCGCCTGGCAGTGCAGCACGCCTCGGGGACCATAACGCTTCCTGAACTCCGGGTCCCGGGGGTAGTCCGGAAGTTCCGGCTCTTCTTGGGCGTTCAGGTGGTAGAGATTGCCAAAGAACTCGTCAAAGCCGTGCACGGTTGGCAGGAACTCATCCTTGTCCCCAAGGTGATTCTTACCGAGCTGGCCCGTTGCGTATCCCAGGGGCTTGAGCAGATCGGCAATGGTCGGGTCTTCCTTTTGCAATCCAGCGTCGGCGCCGGGCGTTCCCACCCTGGTCAGGCCGGTACGACCGGATTCTGTCCGGTAATGAAAGCAGCGCGCCCTGCGGTGCAGCTCTGTTGCGTATAATAATATAATCAGTGAATCCGACGCCTTCGGCGGCCACGCGGTCGATGTTGGGGGTCCGATAACACATCTGGCCATGGTTGTTGTAGTTTATGTTCCACCATCCGATGTCATCGTCGAAGAGGACCAGGATATTCGGTCGTGACGTTGCCATAAATACCTCTTTAGTCTGTTAGTTATCAGAACCAGAGCTGAACTGGGATATAACTTATAGACTGCTCAACCTTACACGGCCCTTGTTTATCCGCCATTACCGTGTTGCTGCATGCCGCTCACTCCACCCGAAGGCCGTTGACAAAATTTGCCCTGCCCGGACCGCCGTAACTTATCTACCCTGGGCAGCGTAAAAAGAATAATGAACATCGAGCCCATGATTTAAAAATAGCAGTTTTTCAAATCATTACCGAAAAAATACCGGCCCCCGGTTGCGCCGAATTAAACGTAACCCGAAAGTATTCCGTATTCTGGGAAGTGACTCCGTATAGTCATCCGAAAGAATGAACGCGTCGAAAACGATACTTCCCGAGACTTCCTGGCCGAGGCCGTGATGGCGGTTTTATATCCGGTGGCGACCACCCTCCCAGGAATGACGAAGGCATAGAGGGCCAGACAACGCCGGGAATCTGCTTTTAGTGTTTCTCCTGAAACGCTTATCGGATTTCGGCTAGTGCATTTCGTTATCGGGTCGCGCGCCCCGTTTTGAGTCCCGGCAGTAACACCAGACTTGGTCTATAAAACGGTTAGGGTGATCCGGACCAAGATTGGCGTGATGCCGGTCAACCGCGACGATTAATCCGCCTCTTCACCCGGTAGATAGGGGAATCGCAACGTGGCGTGGCGACTGGAAGGAACTGCGGAATTTTAAAAACAATATCCCGTCGTTTAGGCCCGTCCGCCCATGACAGATACATTGAAACGGTGAGACGAGGGAGCGCAGTTGCGTAATCGAGGGCTTCAATGAAGCCGGAGGCTCTGTTATAAAAATGAAATTCGGTCAACGACCCGGAGGAAAGCTAATGAATATTTTCAGACGCCCACTGTTAACGAGCATCGGTATTGCAGTTGCAATCCTTTCAGGCTCCATTGCCGCCCAAGGCTTGGACCAGTTGAAAGATATCACTCGCGGAAGTGGACTCGGCGGCGCGGCCTCGTCGTTGGGATCGTTGTCCTCCATCACATCGGGAAGCACAGGTAATGCCGCAGGGATAATCGACTACTGCGTGAAGAACAATTACCTGAGCGGCGATAGCGCTTCTTCGGTCAAGGATCAGCTTATGGAAAAGATGACCGGTGCTGGAGATCAACCGGCCGAAAGCAACCCCGACTACATCAGTGGCGCTCGAGGTATTGTGACCGGCAGCAGCGGCCAGAGTGTGGATCTGAGCATGACTGGGCTGAAGGGTAAGGCAGTGAAAAAGGCATGCGAAAAGATACTCAACCAGGCTAAGTCGATGCTTTAATCAGCCTGCAGTTGTCGATCTAATGTCAGAGGGACACCGGGGGCATCCTTCGGATGGGTGAGTGATGCGTAACCCATGCGAAGGATGCCCGTGCGGCCAGTTCTGCCCGGTACAGTTTACGACCCCACGCTCGGCGGCGACTCCGTAATTTTATTGAGGAGAAATCGAAGCCCCAACCATCGATCATGGCCATCTTCCATAGCTCGCCCGCGACACGGCCGTTGACTCAACGGCTCGTACGCCGGTTAGTCGAACTCGGGGAGCGGCCATGTGTGCTGAGTGATCAAGACGAGGAGAAACAAGAAGAGGCGGTCAGCTACCAGTTGCTTGGTCTTGGGGCAGTTAGCCAGAAAGATCAGTTCCCCAGGAGAAAATGTGGGCTTGCTGATGCCCAACGTCACTGAAACCATCTGCCTGATTTATGGCATGAGTGCCATGGGGCGCACACACCTGCCATGCTTAACTACACGGCAGGTAGCGCTGGAATGCAGAATGCATGCCTCACCGCCAGGGGTGCAAACCATCCTCATATCGCGCGAGTTGGTTGAGGCAGCAAAGTTAAAGCCTGACCTGGCCAATCTAGAAAATGTTCAGATCGTCTATCTGGAAGATCTGCGCGTGCAATTCGGCCTATGGGACACCCTTTGGCTCATGGGCTTTGCATGCTGGATGCCCGCCTGGGCCGTGCCGCGAGGCAGACCAGATGACCCGGCTCACTCTGCCCGACGTTGCCATATGGTTGCGATAGGTCCCTCAACCCGGCAACGCCATGGTTGATTGTCTTTACTTCACTGTGTAACCCTTGCCTTCAAAGCACGCGCCATAGGCGCGCTGATATTGCTGTTTCTGTTGGTCTGCAGCGTGCTGCTGTTGGCTGGTGGCCTGCTCATAATTGTCCTGTTTACGCCGTTGCCTTGCCCCACCCGCCATGGTCCCCGCCACGGCGCCAATCGCAGCGCCCGCGCCGGCGCCACCAGCAATGGCACCAATTATCGCTCCGCCAGCTGCGCCGCGGGCGGCGCCTTTTACCCGCTCGCCTTCATGTTGCGGTGGTGGCGGCGCCGCGTACTGGGTGGCTTGCGCCGGGTCGTAGCCCGTCTGCTTCTTGGCCCATGCGTAGCACTCCTTTTCATCCTTCTGCTGTTGCGCTGCCGACTGCCCTTTTTTCGGGTAGATAACCTGCTGCGCAATTGCCGGAGCGCTGGCGAGCGCGGCCAGCACCGCCACTGACATTATCGATTTCAAGATCATTTTCCTGCCCTCCTCGTCTATTTAAAAAATTCCGTCCACCTTGAGATAGCCCGGCGGCTTCCTGGCTCAATACACCAACGGAATTGCAGAAGCGAGTTCATAGCGTACGATGGCGCGAAGCTTGTTCTCGATCTGAAGGTAACGTGCCACCTTTACTCCAGGGAGAACCTTGCTAAGCTTGGGCACATAAGACTTCTTCAACTTGGCTTCGTCCACATCGATATCAATCGCTTCGTCAATAAGTTTGCGTGCCGTCTTGTCCATTAGCGCACCCTTGTTGTACGCCAGGGCGTATTCATTGATTACCTTGGCCATGCGCTCGTTGAGCTTGTGCAGATCCGCCTGATAGGCCTCGTAGACCGCCCAGAAACCCTTTGCCTCCTCCTCGCTCAGGTCCATATTCTCCGCAACAATAAACTTCTTGTCCGCGCGCACCTTGTCGCGCAATATTTCCATATCACTGGCACCTGCCTGGGTGTCCTCAGCGCTAAACGCCGGCACGGCCAACGTTGCAGCCAGGACCAAAACAACTGCGCGCAGCATCTCCCACGAATAATTTCTTATCATTTTTGCCTCCATCAAAAGGTAACGGGTAACTGGTTGAGCTTTATGCCGAACGTCTTATCTTACTTAAGGGTGTAACCAGAAGAGCAGGTACCTGTAGTCGATCAGGCATCCATTAAAATTCAGTATAGCAGCGGGTCGACTAAATGCCTCTGCTTCACCTGCACACCGGATGAGATGTGTCGAGGGGCTCGTGGCTGGCTGGCTAGTACCCGCTTTATCGCCACAAAGCGACATGTATCAGTTAAAAAAAGCCGGATAGAACGGACTTTCGTGCTGCCCGCTGCAAAAGACTCAGATCAAGTTTAACTGTCATCTTACGCTTTCCATTCCACGTCCCAGCAAACCCGACGGCTATTCTTCAACGATAGCTTGCACTCGTCCCGAGCGCATCGCTTTCACCAGGGCCGCATGATCCTTTTCGGTCTGATCCGCATAATCCATGGAAAAATCTCCCAGCGCCTGGTCGAACGTATCGCCTTTGCCCAGGTAACCGCTGATGGTCGCGGCATCCCCGGACTTGGCATGGGCGCGTGCCAGAGTCCATCCGCAGAGCCCGGCGTAGCGCTTGAATTGCACAGCTGATGCTCCCTCGACGGGGACCGACATCTTCATGTCCCGTAATTGCCGTACAAAATAATGGTAGCCCCGCCGTCCTCGCGTCCAGCCCAAAAAAATGTCGCTGGACGACTGCATCAGGCGTTGTCCCATGACGACGCGCTGGCCTTGATTGTCATGGCGGCTCTTCCCGGCATACGGTTCGAGGACCGAGCGGCAGGCTTCCTTGAATTGAAGCATCAGGGGATGGTTTTCTTCGTCGAAAAACAGCCCGATGAAGCAGCGCGTGCCGACGCTGCCAATGCCTACCACCTTAAGTGCAAAGTCTTCCAGGCGATAGCGATCCAGCAACACGCGGCGCTCGTCGGAAAGCGACTCCCGGTAGGCAGCCAGGCCCTCGCGCACCCGCTCCTCGAAGTCTGGTTCGGCCACGTGAAAAAGGAGCGGGGGTTGATCGACCAGTTGATGGCGCCCGCCCGCCCGGCTTGCGATCTTGGGAAAGAGGTTTTCGACAATACGTTCTCGGGCTTTGTCCGCATATCGTTGGCGTGTCTTTCTCACCTTTTCATCCGGCGCCGCGGCAATGAGGTTTTTGACGTCCAGGCGCGTATACCAGACCTCCAGAGGACTCATCCGAGAATACTCGCGCAGGTGTTCCCGATAGGCTCGCGCACACTCCAGCACAACGTCCCGGTTTTCTGCATCGGACAACCGGTTATCCCGTCCGGCGATCACAAAACTCACGGCCAGCCGTTTGATATCCCATTCCCAAGGGGCGGGAAGGGTTTCGTCGAAATCGTTGATGTCGAAGACCAGGTTGCGCTCCGGTGTAGCGAACAAGCCAAAGTTCAGCAAATGGCAGTCTCCGCAGGCTTGTACCCGAATGCCTGTGCTTGGGGTGGCGGCGAGATCGTGGGCCATGAGCGCCGCGGAGCCGCGCAGGAAAGTGAAGGGGCTGGCGAGCATGCGCCCGTAGCGGATCGGCACCAGTTCAGGCAGTCGACCCCGATTGGATTCTTCCAGGACATCCATCGGATCACGGCGCTTCGTCAGCGGGTTCCACCTGGCGTGGCTCGATCGCGGCACACTTTCGCGCAACGCCTTGCCTGTGGCAATACGTTCTTCGTAAGAGTGAAAAATCGGCGCAGGCTCTGCTCTACTGACTTCAGTCTCGGATTTTGGAGGTCTTTTTTTGACGGTTGCCATCATCAAGTCCCTTTTGGAATGAAGTGAACGTTCGTTGGATGCGCGCGCGAAGGATATCGTCTCAACCTCACCCCGACACCGATACCGGGCATACATACCTTGCGGAATCCATCCAGCTGGCCGGCGGATGTTCCCTCTGTCGACAGAGGGCAACTCGCCACCATCCGGTTTGAACATGGCGCGGGATTGGCAGGTCGTACTCCTATTGTAGATGGGATAGGGCCCGGTTGCTCCATGCCGCCAGTTTGCTCACCAATCTCGGCAACGTCATCCATCCTCGTTAACCATCGGCAAGCCAAACTGTCGCCCGATACCAATCGTCCGTGGCACGGCATTCCCGCTCCCCTACCGCGTAGTATCATGTTTTTCGTTGGCGCATTTTCCAGCGGTGAGCCGATGAGCACGCTAAACTAAAATCGTTACGATTTTCCTCACGAACCGGGGAAATCCCGTGGAAATCAACGAGCCCTTCCTGGCAGGCAGAGGTACAGAGAGCACTACATTCGAGGGGAACTGGGTGAGCAGATCGCGATATAGGGACATCAGCACGTGCGCCTGGCTTTTGGGGGCGCTGTCACTGTACACGGCGTGCGTCCCGGCAGCGCTAGGGCAGAAATCATCGCCGGAGATACCGAAGAGTAGCGGGCCGCCCCTCCCCCGGCAGAATGGCATCGAGAATCCAGCAACGGAACCCGATGCCGTACCGGGGGCGCCGCGCGTCCTGCGCAGGCTGGGGCCCCAGGAGATGACGCCGGAGCAGCGGGAAGAGGCGGAGCGTCTCAGACAACTGGCCGCGAAGTATGGGACCGATCCTACTGCAATCGTGGGCCGAATACAGCTGTCTTCCGAATACCTGGGGCTCTCCCACGGAGCGCGAGGCGTCAATACCGTAGCCCGTGTCGATCTGCCCTTCAGGGGGAACTACCTGCTCCGCGTAGATACGCCGGTCTTTGCCTGGAGCGATCCGAACCGTCCCGGCACCTCTAGCGTCCAAGGGTTCAGCGACCTCGCCGTCACGGCCGCGTGGCGCGCCTACAACACGCCTGAATATGCTGTACTGGTCGGCGTGACATCCACTTTCCCCACCGCGACCGAGCCCGGGTTAAGCCTCGGCAAATATACCGTGGGCCCGACCATCGCCACAGCCCGGTTTCTCCCCAAATGGGACTCTTTCCTGGTGGGGTTATTCACTCAACAGGTCTCTGTCGGGGGCGAACCTGCCCGAAGCTCTGTTAACGTTTCGACGGCAGCAATCCAGCTCAATACGTTTTGGGGCCAGCACTGGTGGAGCATCGCGCATGCAAACTGGAGGGTCGATTGGGAGCGGAGCGCCAAGAGCAGTATGGTCCTTGAACTTGAACTCGGACGGAATGTAGTGGGAAGATTCGGAGTGTTCGTGCGTCCCGGGGTTGGCGTCTGGGGACAGGACCTTCCCGGTGCTTACGCGTGGAATATCAATGGTGGCGTCCGTTACATGTTCCGGAGTTTCTAGCGATGAGCGTGACTTCGGGGAAATTGGAATTGACGGCGGATTTTTCCCTCGGCGTCCAATGGTCAGAAACGCTGTTCGTCTTTACTTGATTTTTCGTCCACAAGCTGACTCTCAAGAAGTTTTGCCCCATCACTATGTAGTGCCTGTCGATGCCTTTCTGGTATCGCCAAATGACCCGAAGACCTATTGCCCGGGCCTCCGCGCGTTGTGGAAATGATTACATGGGCAGCGCCTTTTATCCACCCAAGTCCAAATTCCACACTCATGTACGAACATGGTTGACTGAGCTTACGGCGACAGCTTGAATCTGCATCTACAATAGAAACTAATAATGTGTGTTTTGGGACGAACATTCATCCCTTCTATCGCTCCTGGAGATAAACAGGTCCGGCATTGCCGGCAGAACAGAACTGGATAAAAGAGGCGTTCATGGCCACGAATGAAGAAGCGAAGCGGCTTGAGGCTGCGCGCACGGAGAACGTTCCGTGGAAGAAGTGGGGGCCCTATCTAAGTGAACGGCAGTGGGGTACGGTCCGCGAGGACTTCAGCGAAAACGGGGATGCGTGGAATTACTTCTCCCACGATCAGGCGCGCTCCAGAGCATACCGCTGGGGGGAGGACGGGTTAGCGGGCATTTCCGATGACAAGCAGCACCTCTGCCTTGCGCTCGCACTGTGGAACGGCAAGGATTCCATTCTGAAGGAACGCCTTTTTGGGCTCACGAACAGCGAAGGCAACCATGGCGAGGACGTGAAGGAATACTATTTTTATCTCGACAGCACGCCGACCCATTCTTACATGAAGTACCTGTATAAGTATCCGCAGGCAGCCTATCCTTACAATGACCTGCTGTCGACAAACCGGCAGTGCACCCGTGATGAAATGGAGTACGAACTTATTGATACGGGCGTGTTCAACGATGACCGTTATTTCGACGTCTTTGTGGAATACGCCAAGGGCGGCCCGGAAGATATTCTGGTTCAGATCACCGCCATAAACAGGGGCCCGGATGCGGCCGAGTTGCATATTTTGCCGACCCTATGGTTCCGAAACGACTGGGCGAAGTGGATTGCCAGGCCATCCAAAAGACCGGATATAAAGCAGAACGCCCTTTCTGAGGGTATCACCGCGGTCGAAGCTGCGCATGAGACTCTGGGTTCATACCACCTCTACTGCGAAGGCGATGTACAACTGCTCTTTACCGAGAACGAAACGAATTATGAGCGCGTCTTCGGAACGCCCAACCAGACTCCCTTTGTGAAGGACGGAATCAACGACTACATAGTGAATGGCCGCCAGGCCGCGGTGAACCCCGACAAGAATGGAACCAAGGTCGCGGCACACTACGAGCTTAAGGTAAGTCCTGGACAGTCAGCGATAGTGCGGCTGCGTCTAACCACCACCAAGGCCAGCGAGAACAATGCCGCGCAGGACGCAAACGCCATCGGCGCATCCCTCTTCGGGAAAGATTTTGAGGAGACCCTCACTGCGCGACGGCGGGATGCGGATGAGTTTTACCGCTCGGTGACGCCGCGGTCAGTTTCTCCCGATGCCGCCAACGTGATGCGCCAAGCGATCGCCGGCATGCTCTGGTCAAAGCAGTACTACTACCTGGATGCGAATCAGTGGCTGGAAGAGCACCACGCTCACCCCCTTCATCGAGGCAGCCGTGATTTCCGAAATCGGCAGTGGTTTCACATGGTCAATGAGGACATTATCTCCATGCCCGACAAGTGGGAGTACCCATGGTACGCGGCCTGGGATCTCGCCTTCCACACATTGCCGATCTCGATTGTGGACCCCGACTTCGCAAAACAGCAGATGGAATTGATGCTTCGCGGCCACTACCTCCACCCCAGCGGCCAGCTCCCAGCCTATGAGTGGAACTTCAGCGATGTGAATCCGCCCGTCCACGCCTGGGCGACCCTGTTCCTGTACCGTACCGAGCAGGCCCTGCGCGGCGAAACTGACGTCGATTTCCTCAAGTCTGCATTCACCAAGCTCCTGCTGAATTTCACCTGGTGGGTGAATCGCAAGGACCGCTTTGGCAAGAACGTCTTTGAGGGCGGCTTCCTCGGCCTCGATAACATCGGCGTCTTCGACCGCAGCGCACCGCTTCCCACCGGAGGCTACCTCGAGCAGGCGGACGGCACGGCGTGGATGGCCCTCTTCACGCAGAACATGCTGGAACTCGCCCTTGAGCTGACTTCCTACGATCAGACCTACGAGGACATGGCCTTCAAGTTCGTGGAGCATTTCCTGTATATCGCCGCGGCCATGAACCAGCCTGGAGCGGACGGCATGTGGGATGAGGAAGACGGCTTCTACTACGACCTGCTGCGGCTTCCCAATGGCAGCGCCACCCGGCTCAAGGTGCGCTCGCTGGTGGGGCTTCTGCCTCTTTGCGCCACCACCGTGATCGAAACGTGGCAGCGCGAGCGCACGCCGCAGACAATGGCCTTGTTTACGGAACGCTTGCGCCAGATGCCGGAACTCCTCGAGTCCATCCATCCCACCGGCACGGGTCATCTTGGCGTGGCCGACCGGGGGATCATGGCCCTCGTCAATCCGGAGCGGCTTCGCCGCATTCTGTCGAGAATGCTTGATGAGAACGAGTTCCTGAGCCCCTACGGCATTCGCTCGGTCTCCAAATTTCATGCGCAAAACCCATACGTTTTGGAGGTGGGCGGTCAGGAGTACCGCGTGGACTATCTGCCTGCCGAGTCGAACACGGGCATGTTCGGCGGCAACTCGAACTGGAGGGGGCCGATCTGGATGCCCGTGAATGCCCTCATCATCCGGGCGCTGCTGCAGTTTTATCTGTACTACGGGGACAACTTCAAGATTGAATGCCCCACCGGTTCAGGCAACATGATGAACCTCTTCGAGGTTAGCAAGGAGATCGGGGACCGGTTGACCGGCATCTTTCTGCGCAATGAACAGGGCAGCCGCCCGGTGTACGGAGGAACAGAGAAGTTTCAGAACGACCCGAACTGGCGCGACCACATCCTGTTCTACGAGTATTTCCATGGCGACAACGGCGCCGGCCTCGGTGCAAGCCACCAGACGGGTTGGACCGGTGGCGTAGCAAAAATAATCCAGCTCTTTGGATTTCTCGATGCTCAAAGCGCGCTCCAGCAAGGAAAAGCCGCGGCATTCATACACCGGGACACAACGAAGTGACGCACCGATCTGAAGCATGAGCCTATCGGGATGATCTGCGAGGTCGGTAGATCAAGGGTGATCAGATACTGAACGAGACGCGCCCCCCATTAACGGTCCACCTCCTTATCCGCACGAACCATCTTCCGGTCTACCAATTCAATCGGTTGCTCCGGCGGAAAGCCAAACAATGACTCGAACTCACTTCTGCTCAGCAATTTCGCGACCTCGTGCAAATAGATATTAATTGCTACGTTTATCTCGGCTGCAGCCTGCTCGCCGGGCGTCAGGTTGATTTTCGCTTCCGCCTCAAGCTGCAATTCTGCACCAAACCGTTCTCGTAGCGCTTTCAGTTCCGCAAAACGGGTCGGTGGAAGAATCCGCCGGGCATCTCTATCGAAATCGTCGTCACCATTGTTTGTCATTTCATCGCGACCTCCACCTCCCCCTCCCCCGCTCCCACCGCCCACAGGGTTTGCAGTACAACTCGTTTTCTTGTGGTTCCAGGCTTCTTTCTCCCGACCGTACATCCGGTAAAAGAATACACTTGCCTTGTACCCATTTGAGCCAGCTGTTGTCAACGGAACACCCGTCCTGTCTTTTGATGCCCAAAGTACCTGATTGGCAAGTTGATGACAAACACCGTCAGCACCGTATGTAAATATTGTTCCCCGTGCCGCGCTATCAAGTCGTGAATCGGCGTTGGCCGTACCAGGCACTCAGCGAATGGAACGTTCACCGTGCCTGAGCGCAGAGGGATGGCCGGATTTCCATCGGCGTGGAAGCTGCCCCAACAAAACCAGTAACGCTCCCCGAGCGCGTCGACGGACTCGACATCGGGCAACGGTGTAACTTGATTATCGTAAGTGGTCACCCAGGTGTGATCGACAGGCGCACCTGACACGAACGCTGGTGTTACCCAAACATAAGCTGTTCGCATGATCAAGGCATTGCTCATATTCATCCCCGCTAAATCTACGGAAGAAATTATCTTCGTCGTCCCACAATCCAAGTCTAGATCATAACAAGACGCAGGTATAGTTCACGTCCTGCTGCTGTCGAGGATCCCCAACGGCATAGGAATGATAACTGGCAGGGCACTATCCTCACTGTTGCGCTGCATCAGTATTTGATCGCGCCGCCGCCTATGCTTTTACGTAGGGACGCGCGCCAGCGCATATAAGGGATAGCCGCCAGGTTGGAAAATAACAAGTAGGCTGCGACGACCGGCAGCGGCTTGATGCCGGGAGAGTTCAGCGAGGCTATAAGCAACACGAGCGCGGGAAAGCGACTCGCACAAGCGATGGCCAGCGCGGTACGGTCGTTCGGATCTGGTCCGCCCAGGGCATGGCCGATCCCCAATGCGGCAAATGTCATCATCACAATGATCGCGAACGCCGAGGGGCCCACTGCAAGAATAGCGGAGAGATTGGTCGCCACAATGAGCACAACCAGACCTAACAGAATGATGTTTGCCGTGTTGATAATCGGGTCGCTGATGCGCTCGGCCAGCGTCGGCGACAGGTGGCGCGCCACCATGCCGGCGAGCAGGGGCACGAGAAATGCCGTCGAGATCGTGTAGGCTACCTCGCTTGCCGCGATGCTGGCGGATCTGTGGAAGATGGCGCTGAGGATGGTGAGCGAAACCGGTACGGTGACGATTGCGAGCAACGCCGCAATGACCGACAGACTATAGACATAAGACGGGTTTGCGCCGAGCTTGAACAACGTCTTCGGCAGCAGGGGAGCGCCGGCCGAGATAGCCATCAGCAATACCGCACTTCCCACCACCCGAGGCGCCGGGAAAACGAGCACAAGCAGCATGGCGGCCAGCGGCGTCAGCACATACATGGCGAGCAGCGAACGCGAGAGCAGCCCCGGCCGGCGCAACAAGTAGGCGACGTCCGCCCACGCTGCCTTGAGGCCAAGCGCGAATATGGTCGTGAGGATGCATGCTTTCAGCACCAACCCGAGGATTTGGGCAAGAGACAAGTCCATCGACACAATCTCACTGTTTGGCGAGGGCGATGTGCATCCGGGCTTGGTAATCCTCGACGTGCCCGCCGCTCCCGTCGACAATGACCCGTTTGATCGCGCCGGTAAAATGGAAGGTCCGCTTCTCCGTCAGGACAAGCGGATGGAGAAACAGACACGCCCCTCAGCACTTGTAAGCCATGCAATTGGGGTCGTAAATCCTCCTTGTTTCGTTCCTTTTGTCGGGCGATTGCAGAGGATCGGCAGCCCGACCTGGTTTGGCGATCCAATGTGCTTACTGCCGCGCCATGATGATTTTCAGGGCATCTTCATCGTCCTTGATCAGTTCTCCGCTCACGTCCACAGTCGCGCTATGGAGCGTGCCGGTGAACTTGAACGGCGGCTCGTACTTATCCCAGACCGGGGAGCCAGTGTCGGCACCGCACATGATTCCTCCGCCGAGACCAAGGCTTAGCGGCATCGTAACCGGAATGTCGACCTGCCCGACCAGCTCGCCATCGACGTAGAGCCGGCCGCGTCCCGGCGCGCCCTTGCCGTGCTTGATGTCGGGTTTGCCGGTCACCTCGAACTCAAAGCGCAGCTCATGGCGACCCTCTGCGACCGGGACGGTCGACTCGGCGTGAAAGAACTGGCTGCCCACATAGTTGTAGACGTAATGGAGCTTGCCGCCCTGTACATAGAAGGCATAACCGCCCTGGACATCGCCGGCCGAGAGCAGCGCGCCTTCCACGTCGCCACCCTTGGAAATCTCGACATCGGCGGTAATACTGTGGGGCCGGTTCAACACATTTGGACAAGCGTTGATTGGCACCATCTGCGTCCCCGGATAGTAGGTGTATCGGGTCCGGGCAAGCGCAATCTGAGGACGTTCGTCGGCAAAGCGCAGAGTGCCCCTGCTGTCTATCGGCAAAACATTGTACTTGCCGGCCTCGACATACCAGGTGGCGATCAGCTCGATCAGCTTCGCGCGGTTGTCGGTTGCCACGTTGTGATTCTCCGCGACATCTTCCGTGATGTGATACAGCTCCCAGCCCTTGGCATCCAGTTCGGTCAGCTTATCCTTGTCGATCGGCGCACCGAAGAAGGCGCCCGCTTCCTTGAAGGACGTCCCTGGCCATGGGCAAACCGCCCGCCAGCCATCGTGATAGATCGACCGGTGCCCCATCATCTCGAAGTATTGGGTGAGGTGCCTAGTGGGCGCATTGGCGTCGTCCAGTATATGGGCGAAGCTGCGGCCTTCGATCGGAGACTGCGTCACACCCTTGATGGAGACCGGGGCCTCAATGCCGAGCGCCTCGAGCACGGTTGGAACCATGTCAATGGCGTGGGCAAACTGCGTGCGCACCTCGCCCTTCGCCTTGATTCCCTTCGGCCAGTGGACAATGAACGGATCGCTGATGCCGCCACGGTAGGTCTCCCGCTTCCAGCGACGGAACGGAGTATTCCCCGCGAATGTCCAGCCCCACGGATAGTGATTGAAGGTGGACGGCCCACCCAGCTCCTCGATCATCGTCAGGTTCTGTTCCAGCGAATCGGGCACGTTATTGAAGAACTTGTTCTCGTTGACCGATCCGGTGGGCCCGCCTTCCGAGCTGGCGCCGTTGTCGGAGATGAACATGATGATGGTATTTTCCCATTCGCCGATGGTCTTCAGGAAATCGAACAGGCGGCCGTAATGGTAGTCGGTGTGGGTCAGGAACCCGGCGAAAACCTCCATCATCCGGGCATAAAGCCGCTTCTCTTCTGGCGACAGTGTGCTCCAGTCCTGAACGTCCGGATCGTGACGCGAGAGCTCCGCGTCCTGCGGAATAATCCCCAGTTCCTTCTGTCTTGCAAAAGTCTTCTCGCGATACGCGTCCCACCCGTCGTCGAATTTGCCCTTGTATTTGTCGGACCACTCCTTCGGCACGTGATGCGGTGCGTGGGTCGCGCCGGGGGCAAAGTACAGGAAGAAAGGCTTGTTCGGGGCGACCTGCTTGGAGTCGGCAATGAAGCTGATGGCCTTGTCCACCAGATCCTCGGTCAGGTGATAACCTTCTTCCGGCGCTTTCTCAGGCTCAACGCTGTGGTTATCGTACACCAGCTCCGGGTAGTACTGGTGGGTATCCCCCCCGAGAAAACCGTAATAGCGCTCGAAGCCCCGCCCCAATGGCCATCGATCATATGGGCCGGCCGCCGAGATCTGGTCTGCCGGCGTCAGGTGCCATTTCCCCACTGCATAAGTATTGTAGCCGTGCTGGAGTAGCGTCTCGGAGAGGAAGCCGTTCTCGAACGGGATGTTTCCGTTTCCGCACGGATAGCCGGTGGACCCCTCGGTGATGCAGGACATGGCGTTGGAGTGATGGTTGCGTCCGGTCAGGATGCAAGACCGGGTGGGCGAACACAGTGCCGTGGTGTGCATATTGTTGAAGAGCAGGCCACCTTTCGCGAGCGCGTCTATATTCGGGGTCTCGATGGGGCTGCCGTAACAGCCCATCTGGCCGAAGCCGGTGTCGTCCTGCACAATGAACAAAACATTCGGCGCGCCTTCCTTTGCCCGCAGGGGCCGGGGCCAGGCCGGGCTGGAGACATCGAACGTTCGACCGATGACCCCGGGGAATGCCGTTCCAGGTGTATATTCGTTGAGTGCCATGTTCTTGCCTCGCTGAGTTTTTTTCGGCAGCCCGCACCGGCTATCGGCTTCAACCGCGTCACAGGCTCCGCTACCGAAAGAGAATGACCGGACTAGCTGCGGTAAAAGAACAATGGGCGTCAAGCCCATGCTTCCAGACTAGCAGGTTTCCCAATTACTGCTGAAAACCTGCCAGCCCGTCGCTGGATAAATAAGTTGGCCACCATTCTTCAGTCGTCCCGATTACGACAATTACAGCCGTGGCCGGCGCCTCAGGTGATCTCAGGTGCCGCGTGGCACTTGCATGATCTCATCGGCGTATCTGCCTTGCCGCAGCAGGCTGGCCATGGCCCTCATCGGCTTGTCGATGTGGATGAAGAACGCCTTGTAGCCGGCGCAAAGATAGTTCAAACCATCTTCCCCCTCGGGTGTCTTGATGAAACGATTGCGCGGGCACTCGCCATAGCAGGCGAACAGGACCGGGCACTCCTTGCAATATTTGGGAAGTGTGTCGTATTTGCTCTGGCCGAAGCGGCGTTGCTTTTCGGAGGACACGAGCGTCTTGAGCGGGGTTTCCCTAATATTGCCAAGCTTGTGATCGGGCTCGACGTAATGGTCACAGGAGTACACATCGCCGTTGTGCTCCAGCACCAGGGCGCTGCCACAGGTCGGGGCAACAATGCAGGCATTGTGCTGGCCAAGCCAGCTGCCGAGAGCGACGTCGAAAGTCGTGACATACACTTTGCCGACGTCGCGCTGCACCCACTCATCGAATATGCTGATCAAGAATTGTCCGAACTGCTCTGCCTTCACCGTGCGTTCAGTCACCAGATTGCCCTCTTGTTTATACAGTGGCCGGTCCGTACCTTTTGGGCCACCCCAGCCCTGGTTGGCGAAGGCGATCGTGTCCGCAGTGGCGCGCTCGACAATCGGAATGAACTGGATGTACTGTGCCTGCAACTCGTCCCTGAAAAAGCGGTATGCCTCAAGGGGATGCTCTGCATTCGCGGCGTGAATGGTGCAAAGAATGTTGACATCGACGTCGTGCTTGCGCAGGCAGCTCCAGCCTCGTATCACGTCGTCAAAGCTGCCTTCGTTTTGCTTGTTGACCCGGTATGCATCGTGCAGCACGCGAGGCCCGTCCACGCTGATCCCAACCAGATAATTGTTTTCCTTGAAGAAGGCAGCCCATTCGTCAGTCACCAGCGTCCCATTCGTTTGCATGGTGTGAAGGACGCCCTGATGCGGCTTCCGGTACCGCTTGGCCAGTTCCACGGAGCGTCGGTAGAAGTCCAGCCCCCGCAACATAGGCTCGCCGCCTTGCCAGGCGACATCGACCTGCGGCCCGGGGGACGATTCCATCAGTTGCCGGATGTAGGTGTCCAGCATTGCCTCGTCCATGAGCGGGCTCTCGCGGGGGTAAAGGTTTTCCTTGGACAGGAAAAAACAGTACTGGCAGCCCAGGTTGCAGGCCGCGCCCGCGGGCTTCGCCAGCAGATGAAAGTCACGAAGAGGAGCTTGCGAGCCGGTCATTTCCTGGAGGTAAGACGATTGACCAGTCCGCGCAGGATCAGGTATGGCACGATTGCGAGACCGAACGCGACAATGATTGCCTCCCCCGGATATACAAAGCGCAACACGATGATCTGGTACACGACATCGAAAACCAGCGCTATGACAAAAACCTTACCGACGCTCTTCCATCCGTCCCGAATCATATCCGCCCGCTGCGTGGGATCGGTAATGAGGGACCAGAAATATGGCGGCTTGCCCGCCTTGGCATCATTCAAGCCCGAGGTGATCGCGAAGATCGAAGCCATTACCGGTTCCAGAATAAATCTCAGTTTCATCCGCTCGTTCGATCGCCCATGTTCTCTACAACGCGCATCCAGATGTCGTCCATATATGCATGGTTCCAAGGGTAAAAATCCAGTTTAAACCAAAGAAGCCTATTGCACGGTTTGCTTCCTGATTAGTAACCCTCAAACCCTTCCCCGTTGCCCTGTTGCTTTGTCAACACGGCGGCAACACAATCAAAGCATAGATGATCCCACGGGTCATGAATTGGAAAATCTGCCGATCTTTTTCTGACGCCAGGTCCCATAACGGCGCTGTTCATGATTCAGGCCCCGAGAGGAAAGCCATCTAAAGGGCAAGCGCATGCTGCGGCAGGGCAAACAGCACGGGGTCCGTAAAACGCCAGAATGACTGTGAATGCAATAGAGTAGACGGCATGACTTCATACCAGGGAAGCTCGGAGAGGGATTCGCCAAGGATGGGCGGGGGGCGGAGGGAGCGCACAGGGTTGCCGGCTAGGAATGTGGCGCAAACGAAGGCCGCAAGGCCGCTACATTCGTTTCAATGAATACCCGATTTCGGGCTGGCGTTCAGAGCACCTTGACGACAATACCCACGAACAAAAATAAACCCAAACCGGACATGATCAGAGCGACGACAAACGAAGGGCGCCACACCGGGAAATGCTGAAGCAGACGCAATTCCTTGAATGTCTGCCAATACGCAATCGTACCCATTACCATCGAAGCGGTGCCGAGTCCGATCAGAAACAGACCGATATTCCGGGGAGTCTGTTCGGCGGGCAACTTTGACCCGCTCTCCTGGAACCCTTGAAGGATTTTGTAAATGGTGAAGCCAAAACTGATCATGGAAAGCGCTGTCCGGATCCACGCCATCAACGAACGGTCGGCCGCCATCATGGTGCGGCTTACTGCGAGGTCCGTCCGGTCTTGCGCAAGCATGTTGGCCGATTTCGTATCTGGGGTCGTCATGTTTGACCTCCTGTTCGATTTATCCTCGAGGCTAAATCCGCCCGAAAGTTCTATTTTCTGCTTACCTCGCAAAGGGGGAAGCTTACGCTTTGACTATACGTTCTACTTCATCTATGTTTAACATTAGTGAAAAGGGGTTTTTATTTTTTCTATTCACTACGCCAGGCAGATCAGTAAGGATCAAGCAGGTTTTGGATCTTCTATAAGGAAAGGAGCAAGAACATGACCAGGAAAGCCGGTTTTCAAATTGTCGCATCTCAGTTAGCCATAGCAACGACATTGTTCGTAGCACCTTTGACGAGCTACGCAACCGAACAGGGCGAGCAACGTCGCGAAGCGCGAGATGTAAGACAGGACGCCCGTCAGGGGGCAAGAGAGACCAAAGCCGAATGTCGTGCGGGAGAGGAAAAGACTCGGGCGGAATGTCGGCAGGACAAGCGAGACACCAAGCAGGATGCCCGAAAGGAAGGTCGTGATATCAAGTATTAGCTGTAGTCGCTTCAATTAAATCGGACAGTAGGGCCTCGCAAAGGCGGCGCTGAAAGGCGCACATGAGTCACCCCACGAGTGGGTAAACAAATATTTCAAGCGCAAGTTAGGGTTGCTTAATCTTGCAGCCGGGCAGACGGGATGTCTCTACACACAGAAGTCGGCGAGTGAAAGGCGCCTGGACCAGACACGTCCGGTACGCTTCAATGGTCTTGCTGGGCTCGACCTCGCTGATCGACCCAGGTCCATCCACCGCGCAAGCGGTCGATGTTCCCCCTTTTGGGGGGTATCAGATCCCGTTCCCGACTTACCGGTAACTGGGAGGGCTGCGGGACGAGCAACAACCGTCATTCGGGTGGGCGGCCCGTCGGATCCCCGCGACTATCTTAATCAAGGAAGCGAACCCGGCCCGTTGCCAGGTCATATACGCCGCCAACCAGGCCTACACGTTTTTCGCGGAGCGCCCGCTCCCCTTCCGGGCTGGTGGACAGTTGCCGCATGGACCAGCGTACGTTCGCCTCCACGGCTGCTTTCATCAGCGCGGCCCGATCCAGGTTCAGGTCGAGTTCTCGCAGTCCGGGCTTGATCAACTGGATCAGCGACTCGATATGTTCCAGTTCCTTCGTCTTGTGGAGCATCTCCTCCAGGGTGGCACCGACCGCCCCGCAACCTTCATGACCCAGTACGACCACCAGCGGAGTATGCAGGTGAGCTACGCCATATTGCAGAGTACCGATCACGTCTTCGGCGATTATGTTGCCGGCAACCCGGATCGTGAAGAGATCGCCAAATCCTGCATCGAAGATCAGTTCAGGCGGTACGCGCGAATCGCTACAACCCAGAACGGTAGCGAAAGGTTTTTGGGTTTCGACTAACAAGCTGCGCCAGGAAGCCGTCTCGTGCGTATGGCGCGACACACCATCCCTGAAACGCTGGTTCCCCTTCTTTAATCGCGCGAGCGCCTCGCCGACGCCAGATGGATAAGGCTCGGTATCGGCTGTTTTGGAGGGGGACTCTTTGGCTGAGGCGCCGAAGGCCATTCCTAGACTTAAACCTCCGGCGGCAACTATCCATTGCCTTCGATTTAGATTCGGACTCGTCATGATGATTACCCACTTCAGTGATTGCTTGGAAGGATTAGATCGGAACGCACGCCCTCCCTCCTCTTGCCTAGCTCCCTTCAACTGCTTGCGGCCGCAACATGGTGATCTCGCTACGATGGAGGTCGGTCCCCTATCCTTATTCTAGACCATGGAAGTACTGAGATCTCTAGGCAGTGGACTCGGCAGCCCCAAACAACCCCCGGTTACCGACGGTAGCGGCGAACGCCCTGTAGCCGCTACCAATAGCGGCACAAAAAAGTGGCCACGAACACGCTGCCTATCAATAGCCACTGATAACCCCATTGATTGCCATTTGATGCTAAAAAAAATCAGCATGTTTTATCGGCAAACTCCCATGCTTGTCCTATGCTTAATTGTTGAATATTCGTGTGTTTCAATGGAGTTGGTTGGCGCCATTCTTTTTAATGGCACCGGGGTAAAAACAAGGGGGTACAAACCATGTTTATCAAAAATCTTTGGAATGTCTTGTTGGTAGGCCTGCTTGCTCTCGCGGGTTGTCAATCTACCGGAGGCCAGTCATCCACTTCAATGGGGGGGCAATCTGCAGGGATTTCTGCGGCGGAGATCGATAGGAATGTCGACGCAGCGTTGAAAAAACTTTATGCAAGCACTCCCGCGGCAAGAGAACTTGCCCAGCGTGCGAACGGCATACTGGTGTTCCCGAGCGTCATTAAAGCGGGATTTATGGGCGGCGCGCAATATGGAAGCGGAGCGCTGCGTAAAAAAGGTAAAACGGTCGCCTACTACACCACGCTTGGCGGGTCGTATGGTTTTCAAGCTGGGGTGCAATCATTCAGCTACGCGTTGTTTTTTATGAGTGATGAGGCATTGCGCTATCTGGACCAGAGCGGGGGCTGGGAAATCGGGGCCGGCCCGAGCGTCGTTGTCGTGGATGAAGGGACCGCCAGGGCGATGACTACGACAATGGCCAAAGACGATGTCTATGCATTCATTTTCGGTCAGAAGGGATTGATGGCAGGCGCAGGTTTGCTGGGCTCGAAAATCACCCGCCTCTATCCAGACTAACGATCGGAGTTGTGTCGCTGCAGCTACCAAACGCCGCCTGTATGAACCTCAGCGCGGATGGGACTCTTGGTTGAAATACTTCCAATCCTGTTAAAACTCTCGAATCGTGATCTTCATGGTTGGCAACCTCCTGGACATGGGCTCAGGCTTAATTTCCAGGAAGCCCTTGGGGCGCTGCGAAACGTGCGCTTCGCGCTACTGAGCGTGCTGTGCGGTTTTGTACTATGTCCAGCCCTGGCGTACTTGCTTACGAAGGTCATCCCAATCGGAATTCCCATGCAAACAATCGCGTCGTTTCTGGCAGCCCACTGGCTCGCCCGACGCGCCGAGACACGTCAATGGGTGTAGCCCGGAGCGCTCTGCGAACACAGGATTCCGCATGAGTAAAGAAATCCCATTCATGCAATGGCAATGCACCAGTAAGAACGCCTGGGTAGCTGACGGAGCAGCGTGGCGGCCCTGAGTTCCGTCACCTTATGGCCGTAAGAAGTCTTAAAAGATAACCGACACGCAAAAGAATGCCAAGAAAAGTCGCGTTGTCGGCGCACGGGAGGATGCCTCGGGGAAAGTGTGGAGTCCTTACCCTAAGCGAACGGCAGGGGCAGGTCCGCTCGGCCCAGCGTGAGGAAGCGCATAAATGAAATCGTGGTCAAAATATCCCGTAGTCTATGAAATAAATACCTGGGTTTGGCTCCGGGAACTGTGTCAGACATGCAAAACGCATGTGACGTTGGCGACAGTTCCCGGCGAGGAGTGGGATTCCATCGCAGATTTGAAGGTCGATGCCATCTGGTTGTTGGGTGTCTGGGAACGAAGTCCCGAAGGGATCGCCATCGCGAACCAGAACAAGGGTCTTATTGAAGATTTCCGGCAGGCTCTTCCCGATTATTGCTCGGAGGATAACGTCGGATCTCCCTATTGTGTTCGTCAATACGTGGTTGACGAACACCTCGGAGGTCCCTCAGGCCTCGCGGTTGCCCGAACAGAACTGGCCAGGCGGGGGCTTAAGCTTATCCTCGATTTCGTCCCGAATCACATGGCGCCGGATCATCCATGGGTTAACCATCATCCTGAATACTTCGTTCATGGGAACACCGATGATGCTAGGAACGATCCGGCATCATTCGTTGAGACGTCAGGAAATGTGTTTGCACGTGGCCGGGGCCCCTACTTTCCGGCTTGGCCGGACGTGCTGCAACTGAACGCCTTTCACCCGGGACTCCGGAAGGCGGTGCTCGAGACCCTTTCGGACATCGCCGACCAGTGCGATGGTGTGCGCTGCGACATGGCGATGCTTGTCATCGACGCTATCTTCGGACGCACCTGGGGCAACCGCGCGGGTCCATGGCCCGCAACAGAGTATTGGGTTGAAGTCATTACCACCCTAAAAAAAGCGCATCCGGATTTCCTTTTTATGGCAGAGGTTTATTGGAACCTCGAGTGGGAACTTCAGCATCAGGGGTTCGATTACTGTTACGACAAGCGCCTCTACGACCGTCTGGAACACGACACCGCGGAGAGTGTGCGGCTCCATCTTTGCGCTGACCTTGACTACCAGGGAAAACTGGTCCGCTTTATCGAAAATCACGATGAGCCTCGCGCCCGGTCGGTCTTTTCTCCCGAAAAGGAGCGCGCCGCTGCCGTAATCACTGCGACGATCCCGGGAGCAAAACTTTTTCACGAAGGGCAGTTGGAGGGAAGAAAGGTCAGACTTCCCGTCTTCCTCGGTCGCCGCCCTGCTGAGCCTGAAGACCCAGAGCTCCGGGCTTTCTACTGCATGCTTCTAAGAGCCGCGTCTTCAGACCGACTGCGGAAGGGTCACTGGCAGCACTGTGATCGAACCGGTTGGCCGGATAATGCAAGTTACCAGAATCTCGTTGCGTGGTGCTGGCGCAGCGATGAGGAGCATCACCTGATCATCGTGAATTTCTCGGCCTCGAGTGCGCAAGGGCTGGTACTGCCGCCATGGGATGAACTCAAAGGCAGGCGATGGCAGATGACCGACCTCTTTACCGAAAAAGAGTATGAACGGAGCGGGGATGAAATGTGCGCTCAGGGATTGTACGTGGATCTTCCACCGTGGAGGTATCATGTCCTGACCCGATGGCTGCGAGTGGGGTGAGCGCGTGATGTGTTTTTTTGAATCTTGTAATAATTTGCCAGCGCTTATCTTTCAATCAACTGTAAGATGGATACTGCTCGATATCGGCTTTCTCCCCAAGGGCTCATCGGCGCCGACCCACCACGCATTTCCCACGCCCAAACTGTCGGCGCCGGCTAGCAATTACCTTCGCGTGATTTCGGTCTTGTCATAATGATCCGGCTTAGAAGGATCGACTCGCGGAGCGGAGCCGCTCCAGGTTCTTGACCATCTGGTCCTTCATCTGCTCGCGGCCGATGCTATGCTTCAAGCTGCTGCCCATTCCGGCGACCTGATCAGTGGAAGTTCGATGCGCATAAAATACTACGGAGCCATTCCGGTACGGCAGGCAGCCGAGTATCAACTGGCTGGAGTTGTAGGAGTGGCCTACAAAGAATTGTCTTGCGAGTATCACCGACCCCGCATCGGAGGTTTGCAGGACGCGATGACCAAGAATAGCAGTGGGCCGGTCTTCCACTTTCCGGTTGAGCCAATAAAATTGCTCCTCGGCGCCAGCCGGCAATGTAGCGGGATAATTCAGCCAGGCCTGATACAGATCGGGGTAGTAGCGTGACAACAACTTGCTGCTAATGGTAGCAGTGCGTAGTTCCTTTGCAGGACTAGCCTCTGGTCCACGTCGTGCGTAGGGTGCAATTCCTGACAAACCGCCTTTGCGGTAAGTTTGCCAGCGCTGCAATAAAATCTCCCGATAATGTTGCGTCACGCCCGCAATCAAAGCGGTGTTATCAGCAGCGGCAAGCTTTTTTTTAAGGGGTGCAAAGCTCTGGATTTCATCAGTGGACAAATTAAATCGGTCGTTCGCCGCGGCATTCAATAAACCTTTGGCCTCATCGCTCTGCTTGAATTTAAAATCAAAACTTTTGAAGGCATCCGCGTCTGATTTTGGCTGCACATCGCCCTGCGCTATGGTATTCGGGTCGATCGACGCCAGTGCGCCGCTCTTGAAGTAAGCCACGAGTTTCGCAGGTGGCGATGGCAGGTAAATGCCCAGACCCATCGCCAGTTCTTTTTCGGTTGCTTCACCGAGTTCCAGTGCAACAATCTCGCCCCGCTCGAGGTTGGCCACCTGATCCTGCTTGAGCCCCAGCGAGGCAATGATGTCCTTGACAGTGGGTACTGGGGCCGCAAACGTGGTAACGGATGACAACAGCAGCAATACAAGAAAGAACCAGTGAGATTTGGCGCGTGTTGGATAGCTGATCCGGGCAAGATAAGTCCGCTTGTTCATAATTGGTTCTCTATTGTTATTGTCGCCCAATCCGCTAAACGCCTGTTTGTTTCAATTCAGCTATCTAGCCGCTAAGAACGGATGTACATCGGTTTCATGACTTGCAGCGGTTTCCTCAATAACCTGATCTACATCACGATGGAAACGGCTGTGCGCTCTATCACCCACAGCCGCCCCTGGGTTAACGCAAGCTGCTCATTTACCGTCCGCCCGCGGGAATAACCAAATTAATCGACGGTAGGTGTGTATTCACACCTTTCCTTGACGAGCGGTGATGCGTTGGGGGTGCCGATCCCGTTAGCAATTAGTGCAATCACGCGGTCATCCTGGTCGTAACCCATATGCGCTGGACCCGGACGGACACCGCTCATGCCGAAGACCTTGATAACTGGAGACACATTGATACTGATGTTAGTGATATCCGCACATAACCTGGAGTCTATATACTTTTCCTGATACCCGGGAGGTATCCCATAACTTAACAGGTCATTGGGATCACTGAAGGCGATTATGGACGTTTCGCTGACCGTGCGCTGGTCGTAATAACGGCCTTCAGGTTTACAATAATCCGCATACTGTCCTGTTACTTCGGGTAATTCTCTCCCTAGTTGCAGCAACGGGAGTTGATTGGATAGCATAAAAATAGGTATGTGTTTGAGCCGTAATGCCTCAACCACTTTTAGGGGTATGCTCATTTTTGCGTCTGCCTGCTTCTCCCGCAAGAGTTCTTCGCGGCGTGGCAGTATTCCCGCGATGCGCTGCAGCCCATCAATAGTGATGCGACTACCCAGGCTATGGGAAACAAAAATATAATCGTCCTGGATCATCTTCTCGAGAGCAGTATCGCTCAAGCTGGAACAAGGCTGTCTGCCCTTTTCAGGAAGATCGCTCCACTCGTCTTTTACCATCCAGCAGAATGATTGCGAAAATGCCGCCTGTATAGGTTCTCTTTTGTTTCCGCTATAAACAAGTGGATCGGCAATAGCATCATTGCTGAATTTCTTCATGATGCTGTTTAACGCGGCCCTTCGATAATCGAATTCTCCCGAAGTATCGTAAGCAAGAAGCTCTTTTTCTCCCCGTGTAATTTCAGACCAGGTTAGCTCATAAAATAGAACCTCCTTGCCATTTTCAGCATTCATAAGGCGCGAGACGCGCAAATTGCCAAGTCCCTGGCCCGGAAATAAAACGCTTTCCAGCTCGATATTTTTTGACTTGGCCGAACGGACGTTGAGGCCCAACTCCTTCGCCATTTTTCCCTGAAATTGAGTCGTGTATCCGGGGATGTGATCGGCTACTCCATGAACCATGAGGATTTTTGTTTTCCCCTGTTCTTTAGCCAGTCTTGGTTCGATACCTTCAAAAGGTTTGCCCCACGCTTCACATTTCCGGGTATCCGGCTCCTCGGATTTTTCCAGGAGTGCCAGCGTCACGCCCTTACTCATGCTAACGCAACCGGACAATGCAATGACAGTCATGAGAGAGCTCAACCAGATAATTTTCCTGGGGAAATAATAAGCAAGGGTCAGCATGTTTATTGTTCCGGTTGTTGTTGTGTTCAACGTAGTAATCCTGCATAGTGGATTACTGACGTGATCTTTTTTCTGGCTCACTCTCCGCGGCGTTGCCGTATGGTTGCGATAAGTGGTTACGATCAGACCCTCAACCCGGCAACGCCACGGTTAGTTATATTCACCTCACCGTGTAGCCCTTGGCTTCAAAGCACGCTCCGTATGCACGCTGGAATTGCTGTTGCTGCTGTGCCGCGGCCTGCTGCTGTTGTCCCGCAGCCTGTTCATAATTGTCCTGTTTACGGCGTTGCCTTGCGCCGCCGCCCATGGTTCCCGCCACCGCGCCAATGGCAGCGCCCTTGCCGGCGTCACCAGCAATGGCGCCAATCGCCGCTCCGCCTGCTGCGCCGCGTGCCGCACCTCTTACCCGCTCGCCTTCATGTTGCGGTGGTGGCGGCGCTGCGTACTGGGTGGCCTGCGCCGGATCATAGCCCGTCTGCTTCTTGGCCGATGCGAAACACTCGGCCTCATCCTTCTGCTGCTGCTCCGCCGACTGACCCTTCGCGGGAACAATAACCTGCTGCGCAACCGCCGGAGCGCTGGCGAGCGCGGCCAGCACCGCCACTGATATTATCGATTTCAAAATCATTTTCTTGCCCTCCTCGTCTATTTATAAAACTCCGTCCACCTTGAGATAGCACAGCGGCTTATCTGGCTCAATACACCAACGGAATTGCAGAAGCGAGTTCGTAGCGTACGATGGCGCGAAGCTTGTTCTCGATCTGAAGGTAGCGTGCCACCTTTACTCCAGGGAGAACCTTGCTGAGCTTGGGCACATAAGACTTCTTCAACTTGGCTTCGTCCACATCGATCTCGATTGCTTCATCAATAAGTTTGCGTGCCGTTTTGTCCATTAGCGCACCCTTGTTGTAGGCCAGGGCGTATTCATTGATTACCTTGGCCATGCGCTCGTTGAGCTTGTGCAGATCCGCCTGATAGGCCTCGTATACCGGCCAGAAACCCTTTGCCTCCTCCTCGCTCAGGTCCATATTCTCCGCAACAATAAACTTCTTGTCCGCGCGCACCTTGTCGCGCAATATTTCCATATCACTGGCACCTGCCGGGGTGTCCTCAGCGCTAAACGCCGGCAGGGCCAACGTCGCAGCCAGGATCAGAAGAATAGCCCGCAGCATGTCCCACGAATAATTTCTTATCATTTTTGCCTCCATCAAAAGGTAACGGGTAACAGGTTGAGCTTTATGCCGAACGTTTTATTTTACTTAAGGGTGTGACCAGAAGAGCAGGCGCCTTCCTCAGCTATCGAATCGACCAACAATCTAAGCATAGCAGCCTAGTTGAAAGTTGCTGAAATGAGACTCGTTGAACTTTGCGCGCACCCAATGACCAGGAAGGGCGACACCCGCGAACCTCTTCTCTTCACGGCGCGGCTTGAGGCGGGTCCGTTGCCGCTATCTCTGGTATCTCGCGGATGAGGCGCGAAAAATCGGCTGCACCGTCGGCCGTGTGTGCCCGCGCATTTATGTGGGCGCGTCGCTGAAGCTCGGAGAATGGCAAACTTGTGTCAAGTCGCCCTGCTTCATACGTGTATTCTGGAACATAGCCACTTGCCAAAATCTTCCAGCTGAATGGGAGATGCTCGGGATTGACGAGCGTGTGCATCCAGATACCAGTTGTACAATTCGTCGTAAGGGTGTTATAGAATTCAGGATGGTCCCGTAGTTTATTAATTTTACTCATGTACTCCAGAAAGACCCGCCGCACGTTTACAAGTGGGCCCTGCACCCGGTATACGTAAACGTCTTCAGGTGGGTCGTTGCGATAGTTGGTCCGCAGGCGGATGACATCGCGTTCGTCGGCGACCACATAGTAGAGTTCATACTGCCGGAAGAAGCCCTTGAGGGTGGAATAGCCCTCTCCCTTCTCCTTGCGCGTCTCGATGGAAACCGCCAGGTGGTCCCCTCCGGCGAAGGCGAAACTGGCGAAGATGTGTGCGATGGCCGGTCCCATCCAGTAGACAGCCACCAGATCGACGCCCTCCAGCTTCCGCAGGTTGAAGCGCTTGTCATAGTAGGCGGGAGTGTAGTCCGTCTCGCTGCGATAATCGAAATTGCGGATGTTGTGCACGGTGACAATGTCGCCTTCAATCTCCGCATAAGGCAGTACTGCCACATCGGGCTGCCAGTCGCGCTCGTTGGACGGCTCGATGCCCCGCCACCAAACCATCAGCAGCGCAAACAGTGCGAAGTAAGCGGCAAGGGCGCCCCACCGCACGTGGGGAAAGCCAAGTCCAATTATTGCCATAAGTGATACGACCCCAAATAATACCGCCAGGCTGCTACGCACCGTTTCACTCTGTGGGCCCGAAAAAGCAAGGGCGAGAACGCCCCAGCAGCCGGCGACCGCTATCACCAAGCCGAGCATTGTCAAGCTAGCGGTGGTGAGCATTCGAGTCAGAGTAAACTCCCCGTTTTGTACGTCAAGTTATGAAGATGGGTCAATGCATGGGGATCGCGGCTACATCAAGCCGCTATACGCAGAACTTTTATCTGTTTTTCAGCAGGTCAATATCAGCGTAGCAGTTATTTCACACGCTGCCTGACGCATTGCCCCGCCACTGCTGGCCAAGGGGTGACGCTTTCTTTATTGGGGGAGATTCTCAGCACCAGAGCTCTGCGCTTTGTTTATCGTTGAGCCACAAAGCCTGCTGGTGCTCGTCATGTGCTTATGTCGCGCTCTGGGCCTCTGGGCAATCGCTAGAAGGCCAGTTCTACGCCGGCGCTTCCCCCACCACCGGAGCCTGGGATATTTTGCCGCTGGCCATCACAAGGCTTTCTGAGGGCTGGTCGCCTTCAAAAAAGTGGGTTGAGAAGCGTCCTTCCCGGTCATAGTGTGCCCTTGAGATGTCAATGGCCGATGGTACCAACCGTAACCGATTCAGCACCACCACTTCTTTCGGTTGCGTGGCGATATCGATAACCTGTCTCGCTTATTGTGTCGTGCAGGACAAGATCATCCAGGCATCATCGAAAATGACCAGAATAGTTAGATGAGCCAGTAAACAAAAATAAACAGGCCCAGCCAGACCACATCAACAAAGTGCCAATACCAGGCGACACCCTCGAAGCCAAAATGGTGCACGGGCGTGAAGTGCCCCGCCAGCACCCGGAACCAGATGACCAGCAGCATGATGGAGCCCAACGTGACGTGGAAGCCGTGGAAGCCGGTCAGCATGAAAAACGTTGCCCCATAGACCCCAGTGGTCAGCTTGAGATTGAGATCCGAATAGGCATGACCATATTCATATGCCTGCAGCCCCACGAACAGAAACCCCAGTGCGAAGGTTAGGAACAGTCCCAGCTTGAGCTGTCCGCGTTTGTCCAGCTTCAGTGCCCAATGCGCCCAGGTGACCGTGATGCCCGATGTCAGCAGTATCACGGTGTTGATTGCCGGAAGTCCCCATGGGCCCATGGGCATGAACTTCTCGCTGATCCCGGGCCCCGAGGTAGGCCAGTCCGCGCTGAAGTCCGGCCAAAGCATTCTGCCGTTCAGGCCCGCCAGATCCGGAATCGAGTAGACGCGCAGATAAAACAAGGCGCCGAAGAAGGCGGCAAAGAACATCACCTCGGAGAAGATGAACCATGTCATCCCCCAGCGGAACGACTTGTCCACCAGCTTGTTATACGCCCCCCCTTCGCTTTCCCGCGCGACCGTCGCGAACCAGCCGTATATCATATAGAAGAGTATGGCAAAACCAATTGCCAGCAGGCCATAGCCCAACGACATCTTGTTGACCGAAAATGCCGCGCCGAACCCCATGAATAACAGCGCCATAGACCCCGTGATAGGCCAAGTCGACGGCGGCGGTACATAATAGTGACCTTCTGCTTGGCTCATACCCTCCCCCGCTTAAGTCCATATTCAGCGACCGCCGCTCGGGCAGCCCCCGGCAAGTTTTAATGAATTACCCTATCAAATAATAGATCATGGGCAGAACCAGTGATGAAGTCAGCAGGAATAGTGCGGTTTTAATGGATGTCAATCGCCTCTCCATCTCCACCTCGGACGTCTCCGAGGTTTCCTGCACGAGGAAGAGTTTCGGGGGCTGGGCACGCGCCTGGAACAGGTTGGCGAGCACTTTGGACCCAGAGGCTGCTTGGTTGGATCCAATGCCGGGGTGGCGCAACTTAATTCTGAAACATTGAATCTCTAAAATGAGCTTCGCCCTTCGGGTAGCAGGGCTCGCCCCTCGCCTCTATTCAGCGGGGGGTTCGGAAACATTATTCAATAAGTAATTCGAACTATCCATCTTAGGGAGCCAACACGATGGCAGGCATGCAACGCATTGCGCTCGCGATTGCCACCACTTTGACGATCAGTGCCGGATTCGCGGCGGGCACCCAAGGCCCAGGAAGTTCGCAGACGCCTTATGTCACCCCCACTGCAGCGGGCTGGCATGTGACTTCTATCATTTCTGTAGGCGACGCCGCCGCCAATGGCTACAGGATGGTCGGCTTCCCGGATGGCCTGGGTGCTTACGACAACGGCAACGGCACCTTCACCGTGTTGATGAACCATGAACTCGCTCCAAGCGCCGGTATTGCGCGCGCCCATGGAGCCACCGGCGCCTTTGTGTCCGAGTGGGTGATCAACAAGGCTGATTTCAAGGTGATCAGGGGGGCGGATCTAGCCACGACCCACTACCTGTGGAACCGTTCCGCCAATCGCTATGAGGCCGCAACCGGGGCAGTCAACAGCTTTAACCGTCTTTGCTCTGCCGATCTGCCCGCCACCTCTGCCTTTTATGATAAGGCAAGCGGCAAAGGCACCACAACGCGCCTCTTCATGACCGGTGAGGAAGCCGGCAGCGAGGGGCGCGCTTATGCGTTCATTGTGTCGGGAACAAACAAGGGCAAGGCGTATGAACTGCCTAAGCTGGGCAAATTCTCATGGGAAAACAGCGTTGCCAATCCCTACTCGGGTGACGACACCATTGTGATCGGCACCGACGACTCCACGCCGGGTCAGGTCTACATTTATCGAGGCGCGAAGACTGATAGTGGTCTTGAAATCGACAAAGCCGGCCTGACTAACGGCACCCTCGCGGGGGTCAAGGTTGCACCAAATCCGGCAATTACCGGCAACTTGGAATCCGGGCAGATCAATGGCACGTTCTCCACCGTTGCGGTGGATACCGCCGTCGATGGCGCAACGCAACAGGCGAACAGCCGGGCCGCAGGCATTACCGAGTTTGCGCGCCCTGAGGATGGCGCCTGGGGGGATGCAAAAACCTTCTACTTTGTTACAACCGGGGCCGATCCCGATGGTCTCGGCTCTGTCGGGATGCAAACGTCCCGCCTGTATAAGTTGGTGTTCGATGAGGCAAGGGGTGAGGTCGATTACGGCAGTGGGTCGATTACCATGGTGAAGGACAGCGACACGCTGATCGGAACTGACGGCAAGGGTGCCCGGAAGTTTGACAACATGACTGTCGGGGAAGACGGCAAAGTGTACATCCAGGAAGATCCGGGTGACAGCGCCTATATCTCCAAGACCTGGATGTTCGATCCCGCCTCGAACTCATGGAAACAAATTCTTGAATCGGACCGGGCGCGGTTTCTTGCGCCGGCAGCGCCATTCAACCACGATGAGGAAAGCTCCGGCATTATCGAGATTACCTCCATCCTGGGGCGGAACGACGGACGGCGTTACTTCCTCGCCAACGCGCAGGCACACTACGGCATTCCCGGTGAACTCGTCCAGGGCGGCCAGCTTTATGTCATCAACGCAGGGCCGCAACCCTGAACCTCTGGCTTATGGCTTAATGCCACGCACCCTCGGGCTCATTGGCGCGTGCGGATGTGGCGAGACGGGATGCCGCGGCTCGACCCGCGCTCCAGGTCAATCTAAACGCAGCATATATAGCACATCTATTGCGTTGTTGAGGGCGCTCTCGTTGCCACGTGATCTTGGGGTCAGGTTATAGGTTCAGGTTCAGGTTCAGGTTCAGGTTCAGGTTCAGGTTCAGGTTCAGGTTCAGGTTCAGTTTCGTCACCGTAAATCGCCTCACTAAAAAGTAACCGAAGGGGAGTAACAAGACGAATACGTTACCTAAGAGTTCGATACCCGGACCAATAGAGCTTATCGGCAGGGGTAACTGAGAAACAGGCGTCTCTTTATGGAATACGCAATCGCTATCGATCCGGCGCCTCCTTAACAGGGGAATTGGATGTGCCTCCCGATTGTATTTCCCGCAACCAAGGCAATGCTGCGTTCAATCGAAACGCAGCGTGTAGAGTAGGTCTATTGCGTTGTCGAGGCCGGCTCGCGTTACTACAGTGATCTTGGGCGTCAGGTTATACGTCAGTTTCGTCACCCCTGCCACCGCCATCAATCCCTGCTCATAGGTGATATAGGCCCGGTCCGACAGGCGCTTGCCTATCACGCCAACCTGCCCCATTAGCGGGTCGATTCCTGACTGGCGGATCGAGAGCTCATCCACCCCGATTGTCCGGCTGATTTTCTCCATCACACCCCCGGCCTGCCCCCCCATGATGGAGCTCGCGGCCGCGAGCAACAGCGACGCATCCGTCTTTCCTCCGGGGGCGCGGCCCAGCGCGATCCAGGACAGCTTTTCCATATCAGGCACGTTAGGCGTCGAAACGAGCCGTACTTTAGGTAGACGCACGGTGCCGGTAACCTCCACGCCCGCTTCCACCGGCAGTCCCTTGCGCAGGGCAAGCACGTTCAAGGCGGGATCGTCGATTGGACCCTGGAAATTTACGATCCCGCGCTCGACCACGAGATTTTGACCGTAGGCCTCAAACTTTGTATCGCGCGCGGCTATGGTTCCCGTGGCGCGCAGGGGTCGCCCCGGCTCTCCCCGCAGCTGCAACTCCCCGTCCAGCCGCCCCTGAAGACCAGAAGCGCGTATATAGAAGCGCTCACCAAGATCGAGACGGGCCTCCACATCGATCCGCAGCCCCTTACGATCGGGTTGCGCCGCCCCATTCGTATCCTTCCCGATAACGACGACATCATCCGGCAAATGCGGGCGTCCAGCAGTAGGCTGGGTGAGAAGACCGGCGTCGGCAGCGAGCGCGCCCCGTAAGGTGAGCATGTTGTTTTCCAGCGTTGCGCGACCGTTCCCGGAAGCAATAATCCAGCGATCGGGACGTTGCGCCAGCGGCAACAGGCTGGCGGTGATTTCCAGATTACCGCGCTGGCCCGTCAGGTCGATGTCACCGGCTGCGCGCAAGGTGCCGGGACCTTTTTCCAGCTTCACATTTTTGAGCAAGGAGTCCTTGGGCATGGGCTGATGCGGAGCGCTGAAGTGCAGGGCGTCCATATGCACTGATTCCTGATCGAAATGCGCCGCCAGCGTTCCATGCTCGAGCCATACGCCCTGGTCCAACAGAGCCACCGCCAGATTGTCGCCGCGTATGCGGCCTTGAAGGCGCGGCTGGTGCAGCGTGCCCACCACATCGGACTGCAATGCCAGTTGGCCGCCGGTCCTGAGGTTATTGTCGTTTCCGAATGCTGCCCCTGCCCAGGAGATATCCTCCATGTTGACCAATATGCTGCCGCTGAGCGGCGCTTCAGGCACTACTGTCCACTTGAGGACGCTATCATCCGATCGCGTTATAGGAACCGCAACGCTTGCACTCACCAGGCCCAGGCGCTTTCCCTGCGCTTTTAATTCGCCCGCCACTTTCCTATCACCGGCACGCGCGGACATCTCAAGCGTTTGCAGCCCAAGAGAAAATGGAGGTTCTCCCGGCAATACCCAGTCGCCACTTTCGCGCGCCACGCGCACCGCACCGCTCAGTTGCGCAGCGGAGGAGATATCCCATTCGCCCCCCAGCCGAAGCATCTGCTCACGTTCCTCGGCCGCTTCCGCCTCACCTCCGCCTCCGCGTTCCATTTGGCTGGTCCTCGGACGCAATCCGATGCGACTAAAATCGCCCTTGCTGTTCCAAGTCTGCGGCGTCCATACAATGCGGTTGATGTTTATATTACCGCCTGCGATGGCAATGCTTGTTGTGCCCAGCGAAAGGTGATTGGCAGCCACTTCCAGAGGAGCGCTATCTTTCATCCGGAACGTGAATTGACCGTTGCCCGACAGCTCGGCCAGCTTGCCTGTCCACCGGACATCCCGCCACCCCTGCAGTTTCTGCGGCGATTCATGCAGCCCTCCGCTGATTTTCAGGTCCAGGTTCTGGTTTTCGCCCAGCCGGGCTGTAGACACCAGCTCGTGCTCCCGGCTGAGCCCCCTCATCTCCAGCTCAAGAGTTTGCAAGACAGTTTTTTGAGCGGTCCCATAATCCTTGAGTGACGCTGTCAAGGCGATCTCCTCACCCCGCAGCGACCCATTTGCGGAGAAGGCGGCGAGCTTGTGATCTCCGCGAAAGGATAGACTTTTCCCTTCGGCGCTAAAGCGTATATCGGGCAATTTCTGACCGCGGCGCCCGAAATCGGTAACCCCGGTTTGCATTACCACCTCGGCATCGAGAGACCCGCGCAGCCCCAACCCGATTTGCGCAAGCTTGGGGGCGACAAGGCTCAGTAGTAGCTGGTCGCCCTTATGGCCGATCCCGCCCCGCGCCACCAACTGGTTCAGACCCAACCGCAACTCGACTTCTCCCGAGCCCCGCGCCGTCGCCAGATCGCGGCCTGAAAATTCGATGCGGCCATCGCCCGTGACGGCGTGTTCCGCTATCTGGCTATTCCCCATCCTGAAGTCAACCTTAGCTGCCGGTCCCGCTGCAGAAGGAGACTCGAGCTCGCCGGCAACCTTCAACGTTGCGTTGAGACTTGTCCGGGGGACCTGCAAGAAGGCGGAAACATCGAAGTGTTGAAGGCTGCCTTCGAAATTGAAAGACCGGGGCACGTCCAAGCCGAGCTTCCCGCTGCCTGTCAGGACCGCCGCCCGGCCATGCCTGAGATGCAGCTTTTCCAGGCTGAGCGTTTCCGCGTCCTTCGCGAGAGTCACATCCAGTTTCAGGTTTTTGTCCGTGAGCGCCAGAATACCCTCTTGCCTTTTTGCATTACCGCTCAGCTTCATTGTCCCGTTAATGCCCCCGGTACGCAGACGGGTATCAAGTCGCGCTGGATCCAGGCCAATCACCCGCAGATTCCCGGAAGCAGAGCCGCGCTTGTGCCGCCAGGATACATTGCCTGTGATCTTCCCCCCGTTCGGTAGTGCCAGCAGCAGGTCGTCAAGCTGCAACAACTCTGCGGAAATCAGAGCATCCGCATCCATTTCGAGTAGCGGCAGGCCACCCTGATCGAGTGGCCTCGCCCCGCGGTTCTTACCGCTGAGGCGTCCTTCAAGCTCACCGGCAGTGTTTTCTCGCAGATCGGCTTCCAGGTCGAGCCTGGCTTCGGGTGCCGCCGGCGAGAAAGCATGAGGATCAAGGCCATTCACCGCCATGCGTAGACGTGCAATCTTGAGCGGGTCGTACGGCCGCAGCTGCGCCTGGGCTTCACCCGTCAGCCCGCCACCTTCTCCGCCTGCCCTCACGTCCAGCTGTCCAAGGCTGCCGCGGACAATGGCGGAGATACGGCTTTGTTGCGCTTGCGTCGCACCCGGTAAAGCCAAACCCTCCAGCTCCATGCGTGCGCTCAAGCTGAAGGGTTCGGTCCCCGCGATCTCGCCCGAGGCGGCCAAGGCGCCAAAATCCAGCCGGACGCGCAGTTGGGGCACCCGATGATGGCTGCCGTCGCTAAAGAAGCTCGCAGCGAGTTGAGTTGCGGCGAAATCCGGCTTCCCGCCTTCCGCGGGCAATACGCGCAAGGCGCCGATATCAAGCTTGTGTAACCTGACGCCAACAGGCAACTCAAGGGTTTGGGGAAGAGACCGAGGCTCCGAAGAAGGCGGAGAGATGATCTCGAGGTCTTCCATCGCCAGGTATGTAATCTCCAGCAGCCCCGACTTCAGGGAACCCGGCTGCCAATTCAATGTTACGGCCTGGCCGACGACAAGCAGGTCGCCCGAGGCTAGGCGCACGGTACGCGCGGTGACCGATCGCATGAGGGTGCCATCCAGTCCCTCGATGGATACCTGGCCGTTGCTAAGATGCGACACCGTCGACCCGGCCCATCGCAGACCGGATGTGCTTGCCGTCAGCCAGACACCGAAGCCTGCAACCATCGCAACAAGGATCAACACCAGCAGCCCAGCTCGCCGCCATCGCTGCATGACAGACTTCGGGGACCGGTTTTCCGTTATTGAAGGTTCCATATCCGCCTCATCAGTCAGGCCGGTTAGAACGCCACGGCAATGGAAAAGTGCATCCGCAGTTTGCCGTCGCGATGACCTCGGGCGAGATCCAGCGCGAGCGGGCCTACCGGGCTGCGCCAGCGAATTCCGCCGCCATAGCCGACAACAGGATCCAGCCGATGCCAGGTATCGGCCGCATCCCCGATATCGGTAAATATGGCAGCACCCCAGTTCTGGGTAACCCAGTGGTTGTATTCGATGGTTGCGGTGGCAAGGACGCGTCCCCCGACCACGGCACTGCCCTCCTGCACACCCAGGCTCTGGAAGGGATAGCCTCTCACCGACTGGATGCCGCCAGCCCGGAACAGGTATTCCTGCGGTATGCCGAAGCGCGAGGGAGCGAACGTATAGCCGAGCTCTCCCCGCAGGAACAGGACATGCCGGTCCCCAACCGGATACCAGAACTGATGCCGCGCGTAAGTACGCACAAAGTCCTGATCGGAGAGGACCTGTTTGCTGCCGCCCGCCACCCGCAATTCGGTCACGCTGCCATCGCGCGGAAAGAGGGGATTATCCACGGAACGGTAGCGCAACAGCCCATCCAGCGCCAATGTTTGATTGACCGAGTGCACCCCCCCTTTGGGGTCGCGGTCTTCCCGTTGCCAGTTTATTGCAAGCCGCGTTTCGGTATTGCCGGATAGCTGATTACGGCCCATGCCTACTTTTTCCCGGATGGTGTCAAGGTTCTGGATGGACGTTCTTTCTGCGGTCCCCCCCAACGAAAACCAGCGGCCCGCCTGGTTGGGCACACTGTCGAGGGTGGCTGCCAGCGTCTGGCGCTTCTGCTCCAGGCGCAAGACGCTGTTGAAGCGCACAGCGTCATCCAGAAGGTTGTTGTTGGTGTAATTGATCTCGCCGCGTGCGCCGGTATTCGAGCTGTAGCCGGCGCCAATGGAAACGCGCTGCGTTTGCGCCTCCGATAAAACGACTTCCACCGGCGCTGCCTGGTGCACGACCGGGTCCGTCTCGATATGGACGACGGCCGAACTGAATTGGGGCATATTCTGCAGCTTCGTCTGAAAGGCGAGCAACTCATCCCGCTTATAAGGATCGCCTGTCTTAAACGGCGCCAAGCCTCTTATTAACGATTCATCATAACGGCTAAGTCCTTTTATGATCAGCGGTCCATAGCGAACCGCCGGTCCTGAATTCACCGTGACCCATAGACGGGCCTGGGACGAGGCGGCATCGACTTCCGCCCTGCTTTCCTCAATCTTTGCTGCGGGATATTCTTCGCTGGTGATGCTGGATAACAGTAGCGCTTTGGCTTCGTCCCACATAAGCGACCGAAACGGCTGGCCGGTTCGCAACGGCCAGGCAGCGCGCAGTTTCTCAATCCGCGCAAGCCGCCCCGGTTCTTTGATTGCCAGGTCACCCTTGACTTCGATACTGATTACGGCAACCAGGGTTTGAGGGCCCGGAATGACCTCAAGTACTGGCGGCTTGTCAGGCGGAGCCGGAAGAACCGCTATCGTCGGGTTGAAATAGCCTTCGGTCGCGAGAAGCTCCCTGATCTCGCGATGAGCCCGCCGCTCGAAAGCGGCACGCGCGAATTCATCCGTAAGTGGCGCAGCCGGAGCCTGGAAGTGCGTCTGCAGCAAACTTTTGACCGGTTCAGGCGCGTTTATAGTGATGGAGGGAGCGGGTTTCTTTTTCCAGAACAGTTGCGCCTCAGCCGTTCCGATCGTTAGCGCTAGCGTCAGACAAAGCAATACCGGCATGAGTACCGGTATCGAGATGGGCGCTGAGCGAAAACGGGGAAAGTAGGGGGTGATAAACATGGCTCAATGAGACCACGCGGCGGAAGACCCTGATAGCAGGATTTAAGGGCATTTCCGACCGCAATCATTTCGAGTCCCCCTCGCCGCATGGTCGTCGAGTTGCTAAATTGCCGATTCAGCGGTACGCCAAACCAGGGCTTGCAAAGATGGGTGTTGTGCTCGAGTAGAAGTGGCACAGCTGCTGGAACTGTTGATAATACCTAGCCGCACCTGTCGCTGCAACCGAAGAGAACAGCAGAAACCCGTGTTCCTGCGCCAACGCTGGATCGTCAGCATGAGGGCCACGCCAAGCGGTACAGTGCAAATCGCTGTCCGCGAGTATTCCGGCGGAAGATATCGGGGCCGCCAATCGGATAAGTCGGAACAGTATTAAAAAGGCGGCTGGATACCTGATTTCGCTTTGCCGTTAGCCTCCGGCATTATCATCCATTATTTTTTGTGGGCCGCAGGTTGCCGCTCCACCGCCATTCAGCTCCCCGAGATTCTCCGCTATTCTTCCCGCGGCAGTGGCAACCACATCTTGAATACCTTTGACCAGGCTTTCGACATCGCGGCCCGCTGCCTCCGATATCGCCGAATAACAGGCCGCGCTACGTCCCTGAGTCGAACTCGTGATTGTCCAGTCAAACCTCGCGTTAACCCTGCCGCCGATCGTTGCATTGAATTGGCTAAGTTCAACCGCAATACGATAGACCGGTTGACCGGGTAGCCGGCCACCCCGGATCACTTTTATCGCGCCAATTTTTCCCGCGATGGCCGCGGCAAGAGCATCCCGCAGTTCGTGATTAAAAGGGGAAGACCACCGGGCCTGTTCAAGAACCAGGAGTTCACCTTCCTGACCCTTGATACTGACGACAAGCTGCGGACGGGCAAGCCGCTCCGGTATGCTGACCGGCATTACCTCAATAAAAATCGGCGTAGCCGAATATCCTGGATATGGGTCCTTCTCCCGTATATCAGATGGCACCGATAACGTATAAAATCTCGTTTTTTCCCCTACCGAGGCACAACCGGCGGCCAGGGCCAACGCAGCCAGTAAACAGATTGAGATTGAACCGGGCGAGAATTTCAAGGCTTGTCCTCCCGCTTACCCCGGATTATCGCTTCCGGATGACGCTCCAGATAGTCTGTCAGAACTCTCAACGAAGCAGCGGCACGCGCCAGTTCCTGTAAAGTCTCGCGCAAATCCTGCTGCCACGGGGCATCTTCCGCCAGGGTCCGTTCCACCGCACCCAGCGATTTACGCACGTCCTTCATCGCGCCGGCAATTTCTGGTGCAACATCGTTATTCAACTGTGCCGTCAGTTGTCCCGCCCTGTCCAGCGTTTGCTTGAACGCACGTAAAGATTGCTGCAAGTCGTCCCCTATTTGATCGAACGGGACTTTACTGACCTTGCGCGTTATTTCCGCAATCTGCGCCTGAATTTCATCGGAACCACCAGGGATGGTCGGCAACTCGATAAGTGTACCGGGAGCGCTCACATCCGCACCGGGCGGCCCTGCTTTTTTTGCAACCTTCGATGGAAACCCTTTAGGAAAAAAATCCAGGGCAATAAACGCGTGGCCGGTCAGAAGATTAGCCGTTCGTAGTTGCGCGACCAGACCACGGTCCAACATCGATTGCAGACGTTGCTGCGGCGTATGGGCTGGCTGCTTTCCCTCATCAACAGCGACCGTTCCGCTTAGACGTGCAGGATAGACTTCTCCCAGCACCGGCATGACGAATTCTTTTTGGCTGCTGTCATATTCGATTCCAACCGATTTGACCTTCCCGAGGACGACGCCGCGAAAGCTTATCTCCGCGCCAGGCGTCAACCCGCGCACCGATTGCTTGAAATTGAGCAATACCATCCTGGGCTCTCCATCTTTTTCTGTCAACGCTTCAGCGTGGTTTGCCGCCAAGGTGAACGCAGTATTTTCCGCGGCTTTAGGACCAGAGCCTCCGTCTGGCGCCTGGAACGAGAGACCCCCGAGCACAATGGAAGCGAGCGATTGGGTTTGAAGCGAGAAACCAGCGGGACTTAGTTGCATTTCAATGCCGCTGGCGTGCCAGAAGCGCGTATTGACACCGACAAGCCTGTCATAAGGGGTATTAACGAATATACGTACGGTAATGCCTTTGCCATCGTCATCGAGATGATACGCAATGACCTGTCCCACCTTTATGCGGCGGTAATAAACGGGCGCGCCGATATCCAGTGAGCCGATATCGGCGGTATGCAAGACATATTGTTTGCCGGAGGCGTCGCGCGTAACGACCGGCGGCGACTCCAGTCCCGCAAACGTAGCTTTTTTTTCACTTGCAACACCCGCCTCGGCGCCTATATACGGTCCGAATAGCAGGGTGCTCAGTTCCGATACCCCCGATAGCGCCACCCGGGGGCGAACAACCCAGAATCGGCTATCGGCTGCGGTAAAGCTCTTGGCTTCTTTTTTTAACTGCACCCGCACCAGAACATAAGAGCGGTCCTCACTAAGGGTGACGGATTGCACGAGGCCAATTTCAACTTCTTTATACTTAACCTTGGTCTTGCCCGCTTCCAACCCCTCTCCGGAACTAAACATTATCGTAATCTCCGGGCCGCGCTGGATTATGGTATTAACCGCGAGCGAAATCCCAATAATGGCGGCAAGTATGGGAATGAACCAGATTAATGAAGGAACCCAATCTTTTTGGCGCACCTTTTGAGGTACGGGTATTGGTTCGTCCAAGTGGGTGGTTTCCCCCGTATCCCCTGTGTTCCCTGCCTCATTGGGCCTGTTCCCGTTCACGCCGGTGCCCCGGAATCTTGTTCAGCGGCATCCCACAGTAAACGAGGATCAAAGCTCATTGAAGCAAGCATGGTTAGTATCACCACTGCCGCGAATGCCGCGATTCCGGGACCGGGGTGAACCTCGACAAAGCCGGGGATCTGTACGAGGCCGGTCACCAGGGACACGACGAAAACGTCCAGCATTGACCATCGACCGATTACTTCGACCACGCGATAAAGCTTTGCCCGCTGCAGAAGTTGCCAGCGAATACGCCGTTGCACCGTTATCAAAAGCAATATCATGACCGCCAGCTTGAACAGCGGCACCACAAAGCTGGCGATAAAAATGACAGCTGCCACCGCCCATGAGCCTGAAACCCAGAAATAGATAATACCGCTCATGATAGTGTCGTGCTGCTGCTCACCCGGAAAGGATGAGGTAATCATTACAGGAAGCATGTTTGCGGGCAGATACAGTATGCAGGCCGCAATCACGAAGGCCCAGGTTCGACGCAAGCTGTTAGGTTTCCTCATATGCAGCTTTGCTCCGCAACACTCGCAACGTTCGCCCGCTTCAACGGCTTCCCAGAGCTTCGCGCAATGAGCACAGGCAACCATGTTCAGGCTGGCCGCCGTTTTCACGATGCTTTGTCCTTTACGGCTTTTTCGATTGATCCACCGGTTCCGGTTCTGTTTGCCGGCATCGCTTTATCGTCATCATTGTTGAGCAGGGACATGTGCCACATACATTGCGGATCGAATGAGAGCACTGATGCGAGAAGCAACGCGAGCCCGCCCAATGCCCACAGCGAGATTCCCGGCACGACCGTTGCCATGCTCGTCATTTTGACGAATGAAACGATCGCGCCGAGCAGGAGAATCTCCACCATTATCCAGGGCCGCAACAATTGAATCATTCGCACCAATAAATTGAACCCTAGTGGATTTACCAGCCAGTTTATGCATACAAGCAGATAGAATAGAGTAAAGAGTTTAACGAGGGGGAACGCAATGGTCGTTGCGAACACCAGAAATGCTATCAGGGGCATCCCTGCAGCATTCATGGACAACACCGAGCCGATGAGCGTCATTTGATTGGAACGACCATGAAGTTCGATCTCCATAATCGGAAACCCGTTTGCGACAATGTACATGATCAGAGTTGCAATAGTCAGCGGCAGAATGCGCCTTCGATGGGCCCGCATGTCCCGTTCCAGCTCGCCGCCGCACCGACTGCAATGCGCGATCTCGCCTGGCTCCAACGCTGGCCGGCTGTGAATCGCATCGCAATGTTCACAAGCCATCAAATACGGTATTTCTTGCATGAGCAGTAACCGTGGCCGATTTTGGAGGGTCCCATCACGTCACCTGAAGGACATGTCCGACGAGGACATCAAATGTTTGTCAACTCGACTCAGGGGGTCGAAACCCTTCTCAAAGTAGAACTCACTTCGAGTTTTAGTCGAGCTTCTCGACTTTTACCAGCTTTTAATCGCCCTAGCCCACCCCGGCATGGTTCTATTCGGCGGCTGAGCCCCCCATCTGCTATGCTGGAACTGGACGAAATTGTCTAGAGCGAGCAATTGGACATTGAGGAAGGATAAATGGACAAGAAAGCGCAAATCAATTTCTGGTACATCATTATCGCGATATTCGGCATTTTGCTGATACAAGACCTGTATTCTCAATATACCAAGGTCGAACCCATTCCTTACAGCCGCTTTCACGAATTACTGGATCAGGGCAAGATCGCGGAGATCGCCATAACCCAGGATCGCATCTACGGCACGCTGAAGGAGAAGGGCGCCAATGGGCTGAAGGAGTTCGTTACGACGCGCGTTGAATCCGATCTGGCCGATCAACTGGACAAGCACAACGTAATCTACACTGGCGTCGTTCAAAGTACCTGGCTGCGCGACCTGTTGTCCTGGATCGTGCCTATGGCGGTGTTTATAGGAATCTGGCTGTTTCTTATCCGTCGCATGAACCCTGGCGGGATCAGCGGGGGGCTGATGGCGATCGGCAAGAGCCGCGCAAAGGTATTCGTGGAGAAAGAGACGAAAGTTACCTTCGACGACGTGGCCGGTGTCGACGAGGCAAAGGATGAACTCAAGGAAATCGTCAATTTTTTGAAGGATACGCAAGGGTATAGCCGCCTCGGCGGGCGCGCGCCCAAGGGTATCCTGCTGGTTGGACCGCCGGGCTCGGGCAAAACGCTGCTGGCCCGCGCCGTCGCCGGTGAAGCGGGTGTGCCGTTCTTCTCGATTTCCGGCTCGGAATTCGTCGAGATGTTCGTCGGGGTTGGTGCCGCGCGCGTGCGCGACCTGTTCGAGCAGGCTCGTCAAATCGCGCCAGCAATCATTTTCATTGATGAGCTGGATTCGCTGGGGAGAGCCCGGGGCGCCTACGGGTTAGGCGGGCACGACGAGAAGGAGCAAACGCTGAATCAGCTCTTGGCTGAACTCGACGGTTTTGATCCGAAAAGCGGAGTGGTGCTGCTGGGGGCGACGAACCGTCCCGAAATCCTCGATCCGGCGCTGCTTCGCGCCGGCCGGTTCGATCGCCAGGTCCTGGTGGATCGGCCGGACAAGCTGGGCCGCGAGCAGATTCTGGCAGTGCATTTAACGAAGGTAAAACTTGATCCCGATGTAAAGCCGGAACAGATCGCCGCTCTAACGCCTGGCTTCACGGGAGCGGATCTTGCAAATCTGGTCAACGAAGCGGCGCTGCTCGCCACCCGGCGAAACGGCTCGGCAGTGACGATGAATGACTTCAACAACGCCATCGAGCGCGTGGTGGCCGGACTTGAGAAACGCAACCGCCTGCTCAACCCGGTCGAGCGGCGCGTGGTCGCTTTTCACGAATTAGGGCACGCCATGGTCGCGCTTGCCCTGCCAGGAACTGACGAGGTTCATAAGATCTCGATCATTCCTCGCGGAGTCGGCGCGCTCGGCTATACCATCCAGCGACCGACGGAGGACCGGTTCCTGATGAAAAAAACGGAACTCGATAATAAAATGGCTGTGCTGATGGGAGGACGCGCGGCCGAGCAGGTGGTGTTTAACGAGATATCCACCGGCGCGACGGACGATCTGGTGCGTGCTACCGACCTTGCTCGAGCCATGGTGCTGCGCTATGGCATGAGCAGCGCCCTGGGGAACGTGGCCTATGACCGGGAGCGCTCAGCCTACCTGCAACCGGATTTTCCCCTGCCACAGAGCCGCGAATACAGTGAAGAAACGGCGAAAGCCATAGATAACACGGTACGTACAATGGTTGAACGTGCATTGGAGCGCGCCATCGCGATCCTGAAGACGAACCGAAGCTTGCTGGACCGCACGGCGGAAGAACTGCTCAAGAGCGAAACGCTTAACCCCCCCCAGATAGAAGCCCTGAAAAGGGAAATCCGGCGGGGCGAAGCCCTCGCGGCCTGAGCGGGCAACCGTCAAGCGCTTCAGCTTGATGAACCTCTTAACAAGTCCTGCGTGGAGCGCGTTCCCGGCAAATTCGGAGTGAGCACAACGCCAGCGCAGGACGTGGCTGCAACTCTTGGTCGGCGGCGCAAACGCGTTCAACGCGCAAAGCCGATGGGGCATGATTTGTCGCAACCCGAAGAGATGTGGCTGTGGACAGTCTGCTTTGTCGTGCTCCCGGGTCGGCATCGATCATTGCTCGGCCATTCGCGTCACCGCCTTTCGCGCATCCCATCCCGGGAAGCCCATTATCACGGGCGAGAGGACTTATTGAGAAGCTTTTTAAATAACTATAATTTATCCCGGGTTTCACGTATACTACGCGAAGCGATGGAAAGGGAACGAACGTATCAACGTGCATCTCTTCTCTTTTCTTCGGTTCATCGTTCCTGACCGTTTCCGATCTCTCTTCGATTTTCCAGTTCCCAGGAAATTGTGCGGCACGCTTAGCGGCGATGTTTAGGGTTTTCTCGAATAGCATCCCTTAATCGGGGCGCCTGGAAAACTCCTTGTTGTGCGCCAGCGGTGCCATGCCCATCAGTTCTACGGCAGTAACGTCCTGCTCGCGCGCGTTAGCGCATCAATAATCCCAAGTCCAGCACACACGGGCGACCAATACGCGGTTAGCAATCCGGCGCTCAAAAGAAGCGGCCCATGGTCATTTACATTGCGGCGTCAAAGCCTGATGCAGCAATGCAGCACTGGAATCCGGAAAAATACGATGCATCATGCATTCCATTTATAGGAAAAAAAAGTGTCTTTCGAAAATCTCAATCTGCATCCACTCATCCTTAAAGCGATTAACGACGCGGGCTATACGACCCCCACACCCATTCAGGAACAGGCTATCCCGGCGCTTCTCGCTGGTCAAGACGTGATGGCCTCGGCCCAGACCGGCACGGGCAAGACAGCCGCCTTCATGCTCCCGGCGCTGCACCGTCTCGCAGAGCCATCCAGGATACCCGGTCGAGGCCCCCGGGTATTGGTACTCACCCCTACGCGGGAACTTGCGCTTCAGGTGTCGGAAGCGGCGGCAAAGTACGGCAAGCACCTGCCCCGTGTCAAAGTCATAAGCATACTCGGCGGCATGCCTTATCCGCTGCAGAATAAATTGCTTTCGCAGCCGGTCGATATCCTCGTCGCGACGCCGGGCCGTTTGATCGATCATATCCAGCGCGGACGCATCCAGTTTTCGCGCCTCGAAATGCTGGTGCTGGACGAAGCGGATCGCATGCTCGATATGGGCTTCATTGATGACGTGGAAACCATCGCCTCGGCCACGCCCGCAAGCCGGCAGACCCTGCTGTTCTCGGCGACGCTTGACGGCGCGATCGACAAGGTGGCCGCGCGGCTCCTCAAAGCGCCCCAGCGCATCCAGGTGGCAACGCAACAGGCAAAGCTTGATAACATCGAGCAGCGACTGCATTACGTGGACGACATGTCTCATAAAAACCGGCTGCTGGATCACCTCCTGCGCGATATAACCATGAAACAGGCCATCGTTTTTACTGCCACCAAACGCGACGCCGACACGCTGGCTGACAATCTCTCTGCCCAAGGCCATGAAGCCGCCGCGCTGCACGGGGATATGAATCAGCGCGACCGCACTCGTACGCTGACAAAGCTGCGCCACGGCGGGCTGAGAGTGCTGGTGGCAACCGACGTGGCCGCGCGGGGAATTGACGTGGCCGGCATTACTCACGTCATTAATTTCGACTTGCCGAAGTTTGCTGAAGACTATGTTCACCGCATAGGAAGGACCGGCCGGGCCGGCGCTTCTGGAATCGCGGTATCGTTCGCTTCGGTGAAGGATGGCATCAGTCTGAAAAAAATAGAACGCTTTACCGGGCAGCGGATCGATTCGCATGTCGTACCAGGACTGGAGCCGAGATTCAAGCCTCGTCCCGGTGCTGGTGCCGGCACCGGCGCCGCCAGCGCGTCGCGAGGCGCGCCCAGTGTTGCCCATAAACGCAACCGTACCTGGTCAAACGATAGCGGACGACCTGCAGCCGGCAGCGGAAGCTGGGAGAATGGCCGTGGCCGTTCCTTAAGCGATAACCGGGATAAGACGCGTAGCAGCACCACCGCCAATACCTTCAGAAACAGCGGCGTGCCAAGCCCTTATTCCAGGCCCAAGTAAGCGTTATAATATCCTGATGGTCCGGGACTAAGTCCCGGACCATTTTTTTGCCTGAACAGGCCCCCTGCCGGCAGCGGGAAAAATCTTCATCAATAACAATCCCGCATATGGATATGGCGCCGTGTACAGCGGTACAGTTATCTTCTATTCCGGCTGATTGCGCATGAAATCCGCGGTCTGGTAAAACGCCTTTCCCAGGCTCTTGCATACCTCCTGTTCCAATCCGACATCTTCCATGGCACGGCTCATGCACGACAGCCACTGGTCGCGCTCGGAAATACCAATGGTAAACGGCAGGTGGCGCGTGCGCATGCGCGGCTCGCCAAATTTCTCCGTGTACAGGGATGGTCCGCCCATGAAACCGCATAGGAACATGAATAGCTTCTGCCGGGAACTGGCCAGATCCTGCGGGTGAAGCTTGCGTATGCCGTAATAGTCCGGGTCCTCGTCCATCAGATCGTAAAAGCGATCCACCAGACGCCGCACTGCGGTTTCGCCGCCCATGACTTCGTATGCTTCTATTAGGTGCACTTCATCCTCTCCGTTTTAACTTACTGTAACCGATCCAAAACGCTGCCCGGCTCCCTGTTCCCGCTGCGGCGTTCGTCGTCGCAGCATGCGCAATATCCAGTATGCCGCGGCAGCCGCGACCAGATGCTTTACCGTATGTCCGCTTACGAGATTACCCAGGTCATAAATTTTCTGATCCGCAATTTCGCCTGCTTTCGCGAGCGCATACCACGCTACTACCGCATATATATCTTCTCCACGGGTATACCGGGACGGAAAAAACTTTGCCAGAAGAACAATCACCAGAATCGAGTAGAATTGCACCACGATGTAAAAGTTCAGATTCCCTGCACCCTGCTTTTCGCTCCAGTGCCAGTGCAGCACGCTTCCCGCACCGAGAACGACCAGCAGAGGCAGCAACTGCAATCCCGCCCGGACGCTCACGCGCTCGGCCAGGGTTGCGGCTACCAGCGCCATAATCGCAACCGCCATGGGCAGGCGGTCCCACATCAGCCGGTCATTGTCCGGCGCCAAATGATAATAGGCGGAACCTATCCCGGTCAGCGCCACGCTCGCAATGAGCACGAGGTATGGCCAGCGCTCACGTGGCTCGACAAAAACTGTATTTGCACGGGCATTGCCTGAACGCGTTACAAAAAGCATACCCCCCACCCCCACCAGCAGAAACCCAACGTTGGAGGTCACATTGAAGAAATTCGGAATGCCGAAAAACTCCCGCTGATCGGCGAACTGGTGATATTCCGCCGGCTGGTGAACTGGAGGAGCAAGTCCGGCGATAAGAAGCATTGCTATTGAAAGTGCTCCCAGCAGCCACAGCCCGGAGCGCATACGGCGACTCATATTTTCTTCACCAATAAAGATAAAGCGCCCTCCTCTCATTGCCATCGCCATCGTATCGCCTCAGCGCATTTTTGCCACGGCTTCCTCCACCCGTTCCACTGCAATAATCTCGATACCTGGGATGGCGTGTTTAGATAGGTTGGCTTTAGGTACGATCGCACGCACGAACCCGAGTTTAGCCGCTTCCTTCAGTCGTTCCTGGCCGCGCTGCACCGGGCGTACTTCCCCCGCCAGGCCGACTTCCCCAAACACCACCGTTTTCTCCGGCAAGGGCTTGTTCTTAAGCGACGAAACAATCGCAAGCAATACCGCTAGATCGACCCCTGGCTCGGTAATTTTTACGCCTCCTACCGCATTGACGAAGACATCCTGATCAAAGCAGGCAATGCCCGCGTGGCGGTGCAGCACAGCCAGCAACATTGCCAGACGGTTCTGTTCCAGCCCAACGCTCAGCCGTCTTGGATTGGGCGCATGGGCCTCATCCACCAGCGCCTGAATCTCCACCAGCAGGGGACGCGTACCTTCCTGGGTTACCATCACACAGGAACCGGCGACTTGTCCGCCGTGGTGAGAAAGGAATAGAGCCGAAGGATTGCTGACTTCACGCAAGCCCTTGTCCGTCATGGCGAATACGCCCAACTCGTTCACCGCGCCAAACCGGTTCTTGAAAGCCCGAATCATGCGGAAACTGGAGTGGGTGTCCCCTTCGAAATATAGCACGGTGTCCACCATGTGCTCGAGAACCCGGGGGCCGGCCAGTGACCCTTCCTTGGTGACGTGGCCAACCAGAATCATGCACGTGCCGCTGGCCTTGGCCAGCCTCGTCAACTGGGCGGCACATTCCCGGACCTGAGCAACGGAACCGGGCGCGGATTGCAACGCATCGGAATAAATCGTCTGTATCGAATCAATCACCGCGATGCCGGGTCTGCGTTCGGTCAGCACTGCCTGAATACGCTCCAACCGGATCTCCGCCAACAGGTGTATCGCTTCCGCATCCAGCGCCATGCGCCTTGCCCGTAGCGCCACTTGGCGAGCCGATTCTTCGCCGCTGACATACAACGCCTCTCGTGCGGGAGACATATGGGACATATGACATAGCGCTTGCAGCAACAGCGTGGATTTGCCAATTCCGGGGTCTCCTCCCAGCAATACCACCCCACCCTCGACCAGGCCGCCTCCCAGCACGCGATCAAACTCGGCTATGCTTGTGGAATAACGCGCCTCTTCTCCCGCATCTACCTCGCTCAAGTTCTGTACCTGCCCAGTTTCCGACACCGGCGCGAAGCGCGGGGCAACTCTCTCGGCAACTGCCTCAACCAGCGTGTTCCATGCCTGACAATGCGGGCACTGACCCTGCCATTTGAGAGTCTGACCGCCGCATTCGATACAGGTGTACGTGGATTTGCTTTTAGCCATTGTCTGGAGAGTCGGTTGCCCGCTTAGGAGCTAGCGCCGGAGACAGACGCCAACACGCGGATAAGCACGAACTGGTGCGAAAGGACTATTGTACCCTGTTCGGAATACCGCGCTCGCTCCTCCCCTCACCCGCTAACTCTTAACCGTTAACACGGTTCGCCTTCTCGTGCGCAACAGGAAAGAAACACATTACGATCGGCCCGTGGTGGTCTTGACCGTTTCCTGGTCATCCTTCGATTTCCCGCAAAATGCGGCATAGGTTGCCAGCGGCAAATACCCCTTCCGGTATATCTTTTGTCACCACACTGCCCGCTCCTACCACAGACCTTGCACCGATCCGGACACCGGGGCATATGATGGCAGCACCTCCTATCCATACGTCATCGTCTATCTGAATATCCCTTCCGAGTTCGAGTCCGGTCATGCGATCACCAGCGCGCAAGGGGTGTGTCGCTGCGTAGACCTGGACAGCCGGCCCGAATAACACGCGCGACCCTATACGGATGGGAGCGACATCGAGGACAACACAATTGAAATTGAAGAAGACCTTGTCGCCTAATGTAATATTGCTCCCATAGTCGCAATAGAAAGGCGGCTCGATCCAGACACCCTCTCCTGCAGCGGGTATGAGTTCTTTAACGAGGCACGCACGCTCGCTAATTTGATCGGCCCGGGTATCGTTGAGTTTTTTAACAAGAAGCCGGGCATGGCGGCGCTCATCGGATAGTTGTGGGTCGTGCGGATTGTAGAGGTACCCACTCAGCATTTTGTCCTTTTCAGTTTTCATCAAGCCTCCGCGATTGTTTTGAAACCGGACAGACCGCCGATGTATTTACTGTGGAAAGTTACTACGAACCTGTGAGAACAAGCGTGTTCTATTTCTATATGCTATAGACAATTATCGGGCAACGCGCATCACCGGGGAAGGAACAAGTCAGACCCGATGGGTCCAGCGCAAGGTCTGTACGCCCACATCCGTTACCCTGCAGAATGAGCGAATCGTAGCCGGTATCAGCCCACCGTGTTGGCAGATCATCACGGTCGTTAGCGACGCGCGCAGATGAGCCAACGTTGCGCATTGGCCCGGAGCGGGCTGATCTCGGGATGTAACTACGTTGCGATACAAAGACAAGGAGCAAGCGGTGCGCTGCGGCGATGAAAACGAGTGACTGGTGTGAATAAGTCGGACGAACATACCGCCTCGCCTACCACGGACGCCAGCGCCTGGGGCCCTTTGGGCGTGCCTGTGTTTCGGGCATTCTGGCTGACCGCGCTCGGTTCTAACATTGGCACCTGGATCAATGGGGTGGCATCGGGCTGGGTGATGACCGATCTGTCTCATTCGCCGGTAATGGTATCGCTGGTGCAGGCAGCCGCATCCTTGCCGATGGTACTGTTCGCGCTGGTTGCGGGGGCGCTTACCGATATTGTGGATCGGCGGCGTTATTTGATAGCCACCCAGCTATGGATGGCGGTTTGCGCGGCAATGCTGACTTTCCTGGCCGCGGTCGATCAGCTCGATCCCTGGAACCTGTTGATTCTGACGTTCGCGCTCGGAATTGGCGCGTCGATGGCGCAACCGGCGCTCAGCGTCACGGCGCCGGAACTCGTTCCCAGAAATATGCTGCCGCAAGCTGTTGCCCTGGGTTCGCTGTCGATGAACCTCTCGCGTTCCATCGGCCCGGCCATCGCCGGTCTGCTTCTATCGCAGCTTGGCGCATGGGCTGCATATAGCCTTAACGCAGTCTCATTCATCGGCATGATGGTGATGCTCTGGTCATGGAAAAGGCAGCCGGAGGAGCGATCGCTGCCGCCCGAGCGCTTCTTTCAGGCGCTGCGTGCCGGTTTGCGCTACGCGCACCGCGCTTCGCCGTTCCGTGCCGTGCTGATCCGTACCATCGCTTTTATTCTTTTCACCATCTCCGCATGGGCATTGCTCCCGCTGATTGCACGCAACGAACTCGCCGGCGGCCCCGCGACCTACGGATTTCTCCTGACCTTCGTCGGAATCGGCGCCGTAGCCGCAGTCATGATTTTACCGCGGCTACAGGCCCGCATTTCCCGTGACCGCCTGGTGCTTATCGCGAGCGTGGTCTACGCGCTGACCATGGTGGCGTTGGGAACGGTGCGCAACGAAGCCGTGTTGTATGGAGTGATGATCATTGCCGGCGCAGCTTGGGTCACGGCCCTGTCATCGCTGCAAGTCGCGGCACAGGTCTCGGTGCCGGCATGGGTACGAGGCCGTGCCCTGTCGTTGTACATCATGGTCTTTTCCGCCGGGCTTACGCTCGGCAGCCTGCTTTGGGGTTGGGTCGCGGCGCACGCAGGCATCTCCGCCGCGCTGCTGGGGTCGGCTGCGGGTGCGATGCTTGCAGCGCTGGCCGTGCGCGGATTCAGCCTCGGTGGTCCGGAGACGCCTGACCTGTCGCCGTCTTTCCATTGGCCACATCCCCCTGCGGCAAGCGAGCTGGATAAGGATCGCGGTCCCGTCCTGGTCACTATCGAATACGAGATTGAACTCGAGCAGCGTGAGGCCTTCCTGGATGCGATGCAGCAACTTGGCACGATGCGGCGGCGGGACGGTGCATTCAGCTGGGGTGTGTTTGAGGATATCACCGTACCGGGGCGGTATATCGAGCTGTTTCAGCAAGACTCATGGCTCGACCATTTGCGTCAGCACGCTCGGGTCACGCGCGAAGACCAGCGCGTCCAGGAAATCATTCACCGTTTTCATATTGGTAGCGCCGCCCCCAGGGTTTCACATTTTATCGGGGGCGCGCCCAAAGCGTTTACCGATGGCTCAATGGAAACCGCCCCATGATGGCTCTTCCGTTCGCGCCCCCAGTCAGATCTTCCGCGGCTTTTTTTCTTCTGCTAGAGTAAGCACCCGATATGCCACGCCTTTGCATAGCCGTCTATTAAAGGAGAATAGATATGTTGGAATTACGACGCGCGCAGGATCGCGGTCATGCCGACCATGGCTGGCTGAATTCCTGGCACAGCTTTTCCTTCGCGGATTATCAAGATCCCAAACATGTTCAGTTTCGCGCGCTACGCGTCATTAATGACGACACCGTGGAACCGGGCCGCGGTTTCGGCACCCACGGACACCGCGATATGGAAATCGTCAGCTATGTACTGGACGGCGCACTTGCACACAAGGACAACATGGGCAACGGTTCCGTTATTCGTCCAGGTAATGTGCAGCGGATGAGCGCCGGCACAGGTGTACTGCATAGCGAATTCAACCCATCACAAACCGAGCAAGTTCATTTCCTGCAAATATGGTTTCTGCCCAATGCGGCAGGCATTACCCCCAGCTATGAGGAAAAGTATTTCAGGGACGAGGAAAAACGCGGCAGGCTGCGCCTGATCGCGTCACCAGACGGCTCTGATGGTTCCGTGACAATCCATGCGGATGCGAAAATGTTTGCCGGCCTGCTGGATGGCAACGAACGGGTTGAGCATTCCAACGCACCAGACAGGTATGTCTACGTGCAGGTCGCGCGCGGCGAGGTATCGCTGAATGGTGTCTCTCTGCAGACTGGTGATGGCGCCATGCTCGCAGGCGAAGAGCGCGCGGTTCTTGACCAGGGCCGAAACGCGGAGGTGCTGGTTTTCGAGCTCGCGTAGACGGCAGAAGCGAAGAAGCAGCGGCTGCGTGATAACGTACAAGCGGGATAACTGGCGGGTAATTGCGGCACAACTACCATCTGATAGTCGCTCATGCTCGGCTTGAGCGACTGAAAATTGTCTGCCGGAGCTACTGTCCGGTCACGGCTACGCCCGGGCACCAGGCAACGACCAATGCCTGCTCCCCTGGCGCGGCCTGGAAGTTGCAATCCACCCCGAGCCCTGGCACGCAGGCGAGTTGTTCCCCGATGAATAACAGCGGAAGCGTTTTTCGCTCCCATGGCGGCATCGCCGCCTCCTGCAAGAGGTTCTTGAGACTGCGGCGCGGCCGTTTGCAATCCGGTCGCAAGCCCTCCCCGCCTCTGCGCAACCGAACTGTCACGGGATATTCGGTAAGTTTACGCAGGCTGATCCCCACTCCTTCAGCAGCCGTGAATTTCAAGGCCCCGCACAACTCGGCAAGAACAAGTTGTTTCTCTCCGTGCCAGCCCATGCACCAGTGGATGGGGGGAAATGCGCTTGTTTCGCGTATATGTAGCAAGCCTCTGAATGTGCGTATTTCATTATTTCCGAACCTCACATGCAGTTTCGCATCAGCCCCGGAAAACAGCAGTTGCCGCAGGATATCCTCCAGCTTTGCGGCGCTCGGCAGTATCGCGCCCCTGCGGGCAAACATGTAGCGCAGCAGGTTCTTGGCGCGAAGAAAACTCAACTTGCGCAAACATTCGATCTCGATGCTTCCCGTACGGGCGCATTCCCTGCTATCGACCTCGGCCAATTCATCCAGTAGGGCGGATGCCTCCGCGAAATGCCCGCTTGCGCGAAGGAAAGCCTTGCGATAGGAAGGGAAACGTTTCTCCAGCATGGGAAAGAATTCGTGGCGCAAGAAGTTGCGATCAAAAGCCGTATCATCGTTGCTTTCATCGGTTATCCACTGCAACGCATGTCGTTGAGCATAATCCTCGATCTCCCGGCGCGATACTTCCAGCAGCGGCCGCAAAATCAGCGGGTAGGGCGAGGTTCGGGCGGGGGACGCGCTCCCGCTGTTCGGTTGCCATGTATCCTTCATCGCCACACGCGTTGCCCTGACGACGGGCATGGCGCTCAGCCCTTTCACGCCCGCGCCGCGTAACAACTGCAGCATGAGGGTTTCAGCCTGGTCATCCAGATGCTGAGCCAGGACCACATAATCTGCCTTCAGTGTGGCAAATATGCGATAGCGTTCTTCCCGCGCCGCGGCTTCAAGGCTGACGCCGGGTTCCCTGTTGATTTTGAGCCTGGCGGTTTCGAGCGGGACGCCGCGCGAACGGCACAGATGATGGCAGAAGCGGCTCCACTCGTCGGCACGCGGGCTGATGCCATGATTGACGTGAATGGCAGAAAGCTCAAACGGAAGTTGAACAGATAGCGGTACGAGCAGATCCAGCAGCACGACCGAATCCACGCCCCCGCTCAACCCCACGAACAGCCGGTTTCCTCGCCGGACCTGTTCACGCAGCACGTTTTCGGCTTTGCGGGAAATGTTATTTGATTTTAACTTCCTTGAACTTGCCATATCCCATCAACCGGGTGAAGCGTCTCTCCAGCAACGCCTCCGGGGAATGGCCTTGCAGGTGCTTGAGCGATTCCTCGAGCGCCATCTTTACGTCATGCATCGTCGCAATGTAGTCGCGATGGGCCCCGCCGGCGGGCTCGCTGATGATTTTGTCGATCAATCCCATGGTCTTGAGGCGATGAGCCGTGATACCCATGATTTCGGCAGCTTCGGGCGCCTTGTCAGCGCTTTTCCACAGGATAGAGGCGCAGCCCTCGGGAGAAATAACGGAGTATGTGGCGTATTGAAGCATCTGCACCCTATCGCCTACGGCAATTGCCAATGCTCCGCCAGACCCGCCTTCTCCGATGATGGTGCAAATGACCGGAACCTTAAGCTCCGCGAGAACATAGAGGTTCCGGCCGATCGCTTCCGATTGGCCGCGCTCCTCCGCGCCAATGCCCGGGTAGGCTCCCGGGGTATCGATGAACGTGAACAAGGGGATGGAGAACTTCTCAGCCAGGCGCATCAGGCGCAGCGCCTTCCGGTAGCCTTCAGGTTTGGGCATGCCAAAATTGCGATGGATCTTTTCCTTGGTATCCCGGCCTTTCTGGTGACCAATGACCATTACCGTTTGACCCAGGAATCGCGCCAACCCACCGACGATGGCATGGTCATCGGCAAAACTCCGATCGCCATGAAGCTCTTCGAAGTCGGTAAACAGGTGCCGGATGTAGTCAAGCGTGTAAGGCCGCTGGGGATGTCGCGCAACCTGCGAGATCTGCCAGGGTGTGAGCTTGGCGTATATGCCGGTGGTAAGTGACTGGCTTTTCTTCTGTAAACGCGAAATTTCAGCTGAAATATCCACCGCTGAATCTTCCTGGGCGAAGCGCAATTCCTCGATTTTTGCCTCAAGCTCAGCGACAGGCTGCTCGAAATCCAGAAAGGTGATTTTCATGCAACACGGATGTAATTCGAAAACGCAATGATACATGAATGCCGGCCTATCGCACGAATGATCAGGCGCGGTTCAGTGGCAGAACGGGTGGGAGGATGGCGTACGGGAACGTCGGGCTGACGGGCCCCAACGCCGAAAGAACGGGAGGTGTAGCGTATTTCGGAACACGCGCGAAACGATGCCATGCTTCTTTCTGACACGTCTCCACGTGGTACCCATATCAATACATCTCGATTATTTTCGACTGGAACTGAGCTGTCGCCTGTAGAAATCCGAGAAGGGAAGCCGGCAGGCCGGCCTTTGGATTGGAGATAAACTTCCGCACCGAAATACCGCTTTACCGTACCCGCGGTGCGATGGATTCACGGCCCGGATGGTTCCGTATTACACATTAATCGGGTAAAATTTAGGGTTTTACCCATTTCCGGACAGACCTTTGATTACTACCGCTAACGTCACGATGCAATTCGGGGCACGACCCCTGTTCGAAAATGTTTCGGTCAAATTCGGTGACAGCAACCGTTACGGATTGATCGGCGCCAATGGCTGCGGCAAGTCGACCTTCATGAAAATACTGGGAGGCGACCTGGACCCGACCTCGGGCAATGTCAGCGTTGACGCCGGCGAACGTGTGGGCAAGTTGCGCCAGGATCAGTTCGCCTTCGAGCACTGCTTGGTGATCGACACCGTAATGATGGGGCACGCCGAGTTGTGGCGGGTGAAAGAGGAGCGGGACGCGATCTATGCGAACCCCGATGCCACCGAAGCCGACTACATGCACGCCGCCGATCTGGAGGCGCACTTCGCCGAGCTGGACGGTTACTCCGCCGAGGCGCGCGCAGGTGAACTGCTGTTGGGAGTGGGTATCCCGCTTTCACAACACCAGGGCTTGATGAGCGCAATCGCACCCGGCTTCAAGCTGCGCATATTGCTGGCACAAGCGTTGTTTGCCGATCCCGAGATTCTGCTGCTGGATGAACCGACGAACAACCTTGATATCAACACCATTCGCTGGCTGGAAGATGTTATCAACGCGAGCAGGAGCACAATCGTTATCATTTCCCATGACCGACATTTTCTTAATAGCGTCTGCACGCATATGGCGGATCTGGATTACGGCGAGATCCGCATCTACCCCGGAAATTACGACGACTACATGATCGCTTCCACTCAGGTGCGCGAACGCATGGTGGCTGACAATGCCAAGAAGAAAACGCAGATCGCGGAGCTGCAATCGTTCGTCAGCCGGTTTTCCGCCAATGCCTCCAAGGCACGGCAGGCCACCAGTCGGGCACGGCAGATCGAGAAGATAAAGCTGGAGGATATCAAGCCTTCCAGCCGCCAGTACCCATACATCCGGTTCGAGATGGATGAGCGCGAAAAATTGCACCGCCTGGCGGTATCCGTGCAAAGCATCAGCAAGCAGTTTCCGGGTATGGAAAAACCGCTGTTCCACAAGTTCAGTCTCAATGTGGAAGCAGGGGAGAAGATCGCGATTATCGGCCCCAACGGCATCGGCAAGACCACCCTGCTGCGCACTATCGCTGCGGATATCGCGCCGGACGCAGGCGAGGTGAAGTGGGCGGAAAAGGCTCGCCCCGGCTATTTTGGGCAAGACCACGCGGACGATTTCGAGGAAGACATGTCGCTCACTGACTGGATGACGCAATGGCGGGGTGCAGGGGACGATGATCAGGCTGTGCGCAGCGTTCTTGGGAGACTGCTGTTTTCCGGCGACGAAGTAAAAAAATCGGTGAAAGTCATATCCGGGGGCGAGGAAGGACGAATGTTGTTTGGCAAGCTCATGCTGAAAAGAAACAATGTGCTGCTGATGGATGAGCCCACGAACCATCTCGATATGGAATCGATCGAGTCGCTCAATGCGGCGCTGGAGAAATACACGGGCACGTTGATCTTTGTTTCCCATGATCGGGAATTCGTTTCTTCGCTCGCGTCGCGTATTGTTGAAATGACATCGGATGGAATCACGGACTTCAAGGGTAACTACGAAGACTATCTGGGTGGCCAGGGCGTCGTGTCCGGTTCCGGCTTTAATAGCGGAAATCAGGCGCCAAAGGAAAAGGCGCGCATGTCGTCAAGATAATCACGCGCTCTGCAAAAAAGGAGAAGACCGCGGAAACGAAATCCAGGGAATAGAGGGGACTTGAAGTGAGATCAACGGTCCGAGAGCAGCGCGCGGTAACGCCCCCAGTCGAAACAGGGGCCGGGGTCGGTCTTGCGCCCCGGCGCGACATCTGAGTGCCCGGCTATCTCCACAATAGGATAGCGCTGTTGTAGCGCACGGGTCAGCGCCGCCAGCGAAGCGTACTGAATGTCGGTAAACGGAACGCTGTCGCTCCCCTCCAGCTCTATACCGATCGAATAATCGTTGCACCGGCTCCTGCCCTGCCAGCAGGATTCACCTGCATGCCACGCGCGCTTCTCGCACGGAACGAACTGAATGGTTTCGCCATTCCGGCGTATGAAAAAGTGAGCTGAAACCTTGAGTCCGCATATGGACCGATAATAGGGATGCGTGTCGGGCTCGATCCGGTTGGTGAAGAGATCAATCACCCCATCGCCGCCAAACTCATCCGGCGGGAGGCTGATGTTGTGGATGACCAGCAGGTTTATTTCACACCCGGGCGGGCGCTCATCAAAATTGGGAGAAGGAATAAAGCGGACGTTGCTCGGGCAAATCGCTGGATCAGTCTGCATTTGATCAACCTGCATTTTGATCGGCTTGCCGTTGCATTCCACCCACCTATCGACACTCCAGGTTTTTTATAACTTCAGGTGCAGGCGGCGATGCTCATCGCTACAAAAAAATTCCCCTTCGGATGTGATGCTTTCACTCCTCGGCAGATGTACGCCACAGTGGACGCACCGAACCATATCCTCTCCCTCCAGGGAGCGCGGCTCCTCATGCGCTTCTTCACGCTTTTTGAGCGACCGTCGGTAGCTTCTTATTATCCAGAAAACAACGACGATAATAAGAGCGAAGAAAAGAATTCTACCCACGGTATTGTTTCCGTTGCCGCATCAGAATTGGGCGCACCTACTGCTAAGCAGAAGACTTTGCATTCTACCGACTGCGCAGAACGGTGCAAGTCATAACGGACGGATCTTCCGGGAACGGGGTAAGGCTGAAATAACATGACGCTTTCGGAACCGGCGCTGCGGCCCGGCCATGGCTCCCGGAACCTGTGGGTAACCGCTGCCACGTCCTCCGGTTTTCCGCAATCGAATCCCGGAATCCCGGCATGCCCGGGAAAAACCTGCTTGAAAGTGATCCCTATGAAACATGGTCGGGGTGAGAGGATTCGAACCTCCGACTCCTGCGTCCCGAACGCAGTACTCTACCAGGCTGAGCTACACCCCGAATTGACCGTGCTGTTTACATGCGCCCGAGATAATCGCTTCCTGCGCGTGGGCAGCAATTGTACGCAGGAAGGGATTTCCGGGCAATTCAAATTTCCTTCCGGGCCGCGGGAAACGTTTGTGAGTTCAACCATTCTCCGTCCCTATTTGCTGAGCGGCTAATAATTTCTTGCTACTGCAAAAGTGCTGAGCTGTAACAGGCATTCCTTGTAATCGGAATCGGGCAATGACGCGATCGTTCTGGATGCAGTTTCGGATTCGGATTGCGCCCGCTGCCGGGCGTAATCCAGTGCGCCGGTCTGCTGGATGACGTCCAGGATGGGCTGAAAGCCTCCCTCGCCGCCCTTCTCTATCGCGTTGCGTATTATTGCAGCCTGGGCGCTCGATCCCGCTTTCATGGCATAGATGAGCGGCAGGGTGGGCTTGCCTTCGGCCAGGTCATCGCCCAGATTCTTGCCCGTTTCCTGATAATCCCCCGAGTAGTCCAGCATGTCATCCGTCAACTGAAATGCTGTGCCGAGATGCATCCCGTAAGCGGCAATCGCCTCCTCCTCCGCCATGGTGGCGTTGCCCAGGATTGCCCCCAGACGGGTTGCCGCCTCGAACAGTTTCGCGGTTTTATAACGGATCACGCGCAGATAGTTCTCCTCATCCACGTCAGGGTCGCGGCAGTTGAGCAACTGCAATACCTCGCCCTCCGCGATCGTATTCGTGGCATCGGCCAGCACCCGCATGACGCGCATGCTGTCCACCTCGACCATCATCTGGAATGCGCGTGAATATAAAAAATCTCCGACCAGCACACTGGCGGAATTGCCGAACAGGGCATTTGCCGTCGCCTTGCTGCGCCGCAATTCGGACGCGTCGACGACGTCGTCGTGCAGCAACGTGGCGGTATGGATGAATTCGACGATGGCGGCAAGATTGTAGTGATGCTTGCCAGCGTAGTTGAATGCACCGGCCGAGAGAATTACCAGCGCGGGCCGCAGGCGTTTTCCCCCGCTATTGATAATGTATTCGCTTACCTGGCGGATGAGCGCCACATCGGAGTAGAGTTTCTCGCGGATAACAGTATCCACCGCGACCATATCCTGGGCGATAAGGCTTCTGATACGTTCAATCGACACAGAGGTTCCCGCAAAAAAGGTGCCATGGTAGAAACGTCACCGCCAGTATGTCAAGCCGCTAACTGGAGTAACCCGCTATTGTGACACAAAACTCATTCGCAACAGAACTTTGACCTAATCAAGGGGGTAATGTATAATTGTCGTTTACCTTTTTCAGGTACTTTTTTCCAGGTACTTTGGCCACTTACGTAAGAGAAAGAATTCAAATGTATGCAATTATAAAAACGGGCGGCAAGCAATACCGCGTCGAGAACGGGCTAAAGCTCAAGATTGAACAGATACCTGCAGATATAGGTAGCGAAGTTGTGATCGACCAGGTGTTATTGATCTCGGATGGCGACAATATTTCAATGGGCAAGCCTGTGTTGAGCGGCGCCTCGGTGACCGCCACCGTGCTGAAACAGGGCAGGCACGACAAGATACGCATTTTCAAAATGCGGCGGCGCAAACACTATCAGAAACATCAAGGACACCGGCAGAATTACACCGAAATTGAGATCAAAGATATTTCGGCATAGGGAGAGCTTAGCATGGCACACAAAAAAGCAGGCGGCAGTTCACGGAACGGACGTGATTCAAATTCGAAACGCCTGGGCGTGAAAAGCTACGGTGGAGAACTCATCTCCGCTGGAAGCATTATCATCCGCCAGCGCGGAACCAAGGTCCATGCCGGAGAAAATGTTGGCATGGGCAAGGATCATACTTTGTTCGCCAAGGTCACCGGTACAGTAAATTTTGGGATGAAAGGTGCGCAGCAGCGTAAAATAGTCAGTATCCACCCGGTCGAGTCAAGCACGCTCTGAATCGTTCCCCGCAGCCCCAGTACTTGTTCTTGTCCAGATATAGTTTTTCCAGGAACCACCGCGAAAGAGCCCTGTCGATCTGATAGGGCTTTTTTGTTTTCAGCCTGATAAGCGGGACAAGATGCGATGAAATACATAGATGAAGCACTGATCCATGTCACCGCCGGCAAAGGCGGAGATGGCGTCGCCAGTTTCCGGCGCGAAAAGTACATCCCCAAAGGCGGCCCCTCCGGGGGCGATGGCGGGCGCGGCGGAAGCATTTTTGCCATTGCCGATCGCAATATCAATACGCTGGTAGATTACCGCTTCGCCCGCGAACATCGGGCAAAAAAGGGCGAGAACGGGCGCGGCTCGGACTGCTACGGCAAGGGGGCCGAAGACATCGTCTTGCGGATGCCAGTAGGCACCGTAATCTCAAACGCGGCTACGGGGGAAGTGATTGCCGATCTGGCGGGGCATGAACAAACGGTTTTGCTGGCCAAGGGTGGCACAGGCGGCCTTGGCAACCTGCATTTCAAGTCCAGCATTAACCGTACGCCACGTCAATTTACCCTTGGTGAACCCGGAGAGGAATTCGATCTTAAACTCGAACTCAAGGTTTTGGCGGATGTAGGGCTCCTCGGAATGCCAAACGCGGGTAAATCGACCCTTATTCGTGCTGTCTCCGCTGCGCGCCCAAAAGTGGCCGATTACCCCTTTACCACCATGCATCCGAATCTGGGCGTGGTGCGCGTAGACCAGAATCGGAGCTTCGTGATGGCCGATATCCCCGGTCTGATCGAAGGCGCGGCAGAAGGCGCAGGGCTGGGACACCGCTTCCTAAAGCATCTTGCCCGCACGCGTCTGCTGTTGCATGTCGTTGATATCGCGCCGCTGGATGAAAATGTCGATCCGGTGCGCGAAGCCAAAGCCATCGTCAAGGAACTGAAGAAGTATGACGAATCGCTTTATCGCAAACCGCGCTGGCTGGTCCTCAATAAAGCTGATCTGTTGAATGAGCAAGAGCGGGATAAGGCTGGCAAGAAATTCCTCCGCGAACTCCTGTGGAAAGGCAAAAGCTTCCTCATTTCGGCGGTAACGGGGGAAGGTTGCAGGGAACTGACTTATGCAATCATGGAATATCTGGAGCAGGAATCAGCAGGCGCAAATGAGGAACATGCACCATCGGGCGAATATCTGCAGAACCCATCGCCATAGGCTGTTCATAAACAGAAGCACAACGATTATACTACTCAGGCCTTTCATTTGAGCGCGGCCCTCGCCGGAATCCACCCCACGTACATTCGCCACAGAATTTGCGCTACCACGCATCATCACACTGTCTCAGCGTAAAACTCAGCGTAAAACATCATGCAATCCATCTTGAAAAGCGCCCGGCGCATCGTCGTTAAAGTGGGCAGCAGTCTGGTAACAAACCAGGGACAAGGACTGGATCACGCGGCACTTGCGCGCTGGGCGGAGCAAATCGCCAAACTCAAGGCAATGGGCAAGGAGGTCGTGCTGGTTTCTTCCGGCGCAATTGCGGAAGGCATGCAACGGTTGGGCTGGAAAAAACGTCCGCATGCCTTACACGAACTGCAGGCCGCGGCCGCCGTCGGACAAATGGGGGTCGTACAGGCTTACGAATCCTGCTTCCGCAGCCACGAATTGCATGCGGCGCAGGTGCTCCTTACGCATGAGGACCTGGCTGACCGCAAACGCTACCTGAATGCACGTTCAACCCTGACCACCCTGCTAAGCCTCAATGTCATTCCGGTAATCAATGAAAATGATACGGTCGCGACCGACGAGATCCGCTTCGGCGATAACGACACCCTAGCGGCGCTGGTCACCAACCTGATCGAAGCCGACGTGCTGGTGATTCTCACCGATCAGGGAGGATTATTCACAGCGGACCCGCGCAAGGATACGCAAGCCACGCTGGTGGAACACGCGAAGGCCGGCGACCCTGCCATTGAAGCCATGGCAGGCGGCGCCGGCAGCGAGATCGGGCGCGGGGGCATGCTGACAAAAGTGCTGGCGGCAAAGCGGGCTGCGCGCAGCGGCGCCCACACGGTGATTGCATCCGGTCATGAAACAGACGTTCTGATTTCCCTCGCGCAAGGCCAGCTGATCGGAACCCAGCTGTTGGCGGATACCATGACGCTGGCGGCCCGGAAACAATGGCTGGCCGACCATTTGCAACTGCGCGGCAATGTGACCCTGGATGAGGGAGCGGTTAACGCGCTTGCCGCCGGCGGAAAGAGCCTGTTGCCCATAGGCGTCATGGATGTCAGCGGCAACTTCGAGCGCGGCGAAGCAATCGGGTGCCTTGATACGGACGGAAAGGAAGTTGCCCGCGGACTCGTCAATTACAGCGCTGCCGAAACGAGGAAGATCCTTCGGCGCTCCAGCAGCGATATCGAAGCCCTCCTGGGTTACGTAGTTGAACCGGAACTCATACACCGGGATAATCTGGTTTTGCTCTAGTGAACTTTTGACGAACCTCTCAACAAATCCTCCCCGGAGCGCGTGGGAATTATTCAAAGGTTCCGGGACTCACATACAATATCTCGAAACGACATTGCCTGAGGAGATTCAATGAAACCGCTTACCCCAATTGACGATCACTTTTCGTCCAGCCCGCAAATTGATGTTGATGACCTGGCGGAGATTAAAGCAGCTGGTTTTAAAAGTGTCATCTGCAACCGGCCGGATGACGAGGACGGGGGCGCCCATGCCGACCATGCGCTGCTCGAATCTACAGCAAGGACGCTCGGTCTTGAGTTTTTTTATTTGCCGGTCGTGCCTGGGCAAATAACCGATGAGCATGTGTCCGAATTCAAGACAGCCATGGAAACGCTCCCGGGGCCCGTTCTGGGCTATTGCCGTCTGGGGATGCGAGCTAAAACGCTTTATCAGAGAGCAAACGCTACCGCCTGAGTCCGGCGGGCCAGCTCGCCCCAGATCCCCCAGGGCGAGATCATAAGGGACGTCATGATCTTTCGTCAGCTGTTTGAGCCTTTGTCCAGCACGTATACCTATCTCCTCGGCTGCGAGGAAACCGGAGAGGCCGTACTGATCGATCCGGTGATAACGGCGCTGGAGCGGGATCTTGACGAAATCAAAAAGCTCGGAGTGACTCTTGCCTACAGCGTGGAGACGCATATCCACGCGGACCATATTACTGCCGCGCTTGAATTGAAACGGATCTCGGGCAGCAAAATCGCCGGGCCCGCCTTCGACCGCCTCCCCTGCACGGAGTTTGGCATTGAAGAAGGAACACCCCTGCGCATTGGCAGCGTTGCGTTGCAACCACTCCATACGCCGGGTCATACAGACGGGCATTTTGCATACCTGTGCGACGACAGGGTATTCACCGGGGATGCGCTATTGATTGACGGGTGCGGACGGACGGACTTCCAGAACGGCAATGCGGAGACGCTATTCAGGAGCGTTACCGAAAAATTGTTTTCCCTACCGGATGACTGCCTGGTTTACCCCGCCCACGACTACAACAGCCGGCGGGTTTCCTCGATAGCGCAGGAAAAAACGCGCAATTCCCGGCTCGGGAACAACCGCGCCCTTGAAGAGTTCAAGGACATCATGGCGAACCTCAAGCTGGAGCCTCCGAAATTCATTGATTATGCCATGCAAGGCAACTGCCTGTGCGGCGTTTGCCCGGACGATCTGCCCGACAATTTGCAAAACTATTGCCGGCGCATGACCCAAAGTCCTCAAGGCTAGTCTATCAGAGCCCAGGCTGATCCGTTAATACCGGACTGCCTTCGGGTGGCCTCCCGCTTTCAATGCCTGAACTGCCTCGTCCGCGTCTTTCACCATGCCTATCCCGAGCGGACAGAAATAATATCGATAGAGGGCGCGTTGCGCATAGTTCTGCTTGATATTTTCCAGGTCCGACCATTTGCCCATTCTTGTCGGTGCCCACGACTCATCTTTGGCCCGGCCGTAAGCATAAACTTTCCTTTCGTTGGTCTGGCAACGTATGCCTTCGTAGCTCACGTTCATCGCCCCCGCTGGCGATTTGACCACTAGGCTGTAGCGCACCACGCCATCCTCCCCCACACTAATGGACGAGCCATCGACGAAATGAAGATTTGTGCTCGCGGGACCAGCGTCGAACTCTAACAGGTTCTCCGATTTCGGATAGCTCGGCAGTTGCGCCTGTATTTCGACCCAGGGCTTTTCATTTTCGTACTCGTAATCCGAGCTTTTTTTGGGGCCGAAAAAAGCCGTAGCCGGCGCGGCCACCGAAAGAAGGCACAACAATATAAGCAGTCGCCTCATTACGAAGTAGCGTCCGTATCCAGATCGCTTACCAGGGAATTGCGCACTCCCGTGTCGACCGGCGTGGCTGGCACTGAATAGGCCGCATGATCTATACCCATGCTCAAGGGGGCGCCGTCCCTTAATGCCGCGACCACGTCGCTAGCCAGCTCAAACCGCAAAAAATGCACTGCAGCAGTTTTCTCTTCCGTTTCACGGTCGAGGTCTTCGTCGGCGATGGCGTGTACCGGGTCATGATTATCCACTTTTACGTACACCCGATCCGCTATCCCGATCAATTCCTTCAGCTGAGCGGTACGCTCAACCGGATCAGAAAATTCAATCATCATGGTCGCTTTCCAATTACCTCCGTCAGGCAGCAGCGCTCCGTACGCTTCCAGTTCCTCGAGTACGCCTGCTTCTTCGAAAATCTTCTCGACCCGCAGCATTTCCTGAATCTGGTACCGTACCGTCAACTCATCCTCGAACATGAGCGTAACGTGCTCGCCGAGATGCACCTTGCGGTTTTTTTTATGCGCGATCATTTGGGCACGGAATTCTTGCCGTGCTTTGGCATACGCTTCCAGGGTCATGAGGCTATCAGAGGTTATACGGCGCATGTTCAGGGTAAATCTAAGAGAGGTCAATAGAATTTCCGTACAAATTGTTCAGCCAATCCCATACGCGATACGCATAAGCGTCAACGGGTGCTGCTTCTGCGCTTTTGTTTCCCCCATGCCCTGCTCGATGTGTCGGGCGGCAATGGCGCAATCTGAGCTGATGTAATCAGGGCCCGGGGCGGCCATCTGCCTGAATACCGGTTTTCCGATTTTCATGGAATTGGCGAAATACTCGGTTTTTACGCCCCAGGTACCGTCATGGCCGGAGCAACGCTCCACTACCGTTACCTGAGTGCCGGGAATCGATTGCAGCATTTCCCTGGTCTTCTGCCCCAGGTTCTGAACCCGCAAATGGCACGGAATGTGGTAGGAGACCTTACCCAAGGGCTGCTTGAAATCGGTCTTCAGCAGGCCATCCCGCTTCCGCAATGTCAAATATTCGAACGGATCGAACATCGCGTCCGCTACCGCTTGCACATCATCATCCACCTGGAACATGAGCGGCAGCTCCTGTTTGTACATAAGCGTACAGGAAGGCACCGCGGTAAGGATGGCATATCCTTCCCGCGCGAGTCGGGCGAGCGGAGGTATGTTTTTTTCCTTAAGTTCCTTCACCGCTGCAAGGTCGCCCAATTCCAGCTTTGGCATCCCACAGCACGCTTCTTTTTCTACCAGGCAAGCAGGAATTTCATTGTGATCCAGAATCTTCAATAAATCGTGCCCGATACCGGGCTCGTTGTAGTTCACGTAACAGGTCGCATATATCGCTACTTTTCCCGGCGTTTTTGCACCGGCACGAACCTCATGAGCGGTATTGATCCGGGCGTTGGCACGAAATTTTCTACTATCATAATCGGGAAGTTTCCGCTCGGCGTGAATACCGAGCAGATTATCCATCAGCTTTCGGGCGGCCGGGTTCTTGTTAACGGCGTTTACCGTCTGTGCGACTCCTGGAACACTGGCCACCTTGCCCACGAGATCGGTGCTGGAAAGCAGTTTGTCACGAAAACCGGTCTCGCCCTTTTCATATTTTACCGCCTTGGCGCGCAGCATCAGGTGTGGAAAATCGACGTTCCATGGATGCGGCGGAACATAGGGGCATTTCGTCATGAAGCACATGTCGCAGAGGTAGCATTGATCCGCCACCTCCCAATATTTCTGCTTCTCCACCCCATCGAGCTCGGCTGTGGAGCCCTCGTCTATCAGATCGAATAACCGCGGAAAGGCCGTGCACAGATTGACGCACCGACGGCAGCCATGACATATATCGAAGACGCGTTCCATCTCGTTGAACAGTTTCGGTTCGTCATAGAATTCGGGATTTTCCCAATCGAGCGGATGACGCTTGGGTGGCTCCAGACTGCCTTCTCGAGTGGTCATGACATAGGAAAATTAAATAAGGAAATGAGGAAAATAAGGAATTATGGCGATTGAACTGAGGCAGAAAAAACAACGCCGACTGGATCGAGCTCGTCGCTCGATCCAGTCCATAGTATTACTGGTGCCGCTCACTCTGTCAGGCTGTCCAAAGCTTTCTGAAAACGGTTGGCATGAGAGCGTTCCGCCTTGGCTAGCGTCTCGAACCAATCGGCTATTTCATCAAAACCTTCTTCGCGCGCAGATTTGGCCATGCCGGGGTACATGTCGCTATATTCGTGCGTCTCTCCCGCTATGGCTGTTTGCAGATTCGCACGGGATGAGCCGAAGGGCAGACCGGTAGCCGGATCGCCGCAGCCTTCGAGATATTCCAGATGACCATGGGCATGGCCGGTTTCGCCCTCTGCCGTTGAACGGAATACCGCTGCCACGTCGTTCTGTCCCTCCACATCCGCTTTGGCTGCGAAGTAGAGATAACGGCGATTGGCCTGAGACTCACCGGCAAAAGCCGCTTTCAGGTTTCCTTCAGTTTTCGATCCTTTGAGTTCCATAGTTCCCTCCTGTTATAGTTGGCAGTTACCAAACTGATTGGGTGTTTGAAGCCGGTTGGCATGCTGAATCGCATGAATTAAATCAGCCCGACCGATACCAGTAATATCAGGTCAAGCTTAACCATAAAAGACTATCGGAGGGAACCTGGCTTGTCAACAGCCGGGCTTGCGCTTGCGGGCGCCCGCCATTCGCTCGAGGTACTCGCCCCTCCAGCCTTTCTCCAGCGGTTATTTCAACTCAAGCTCGCTCATCCATTGGTGCGCTAACCACTGTCCTGTTGCCTCCGAGCGGTGGCCCGCGAATTGCTATGTAGGACGCAAGGGGAACTGCTCAGGCATCTGTCAAGTGACGAGATTTTGTGGCTTGGCGGCTACCCACGCCTCGATATTATCGATCAACTGGTCGGCCAGCGTCTGCATTGCTTCGGCCGAAGCCCATGCAACATGAGGTGTAAGGATAAAGTTGGGACGTCGTAACTCGAGCAACGGATTGCCGTTCACCGGTGGCTCTTCGGTGAGCACGTCGAAGCCAGCGCCAGCGATCAGCTTCTCATCCAGCGCCCGAACCAGCGCCGGCTCGTCCACCAATCCGCCACGCGCGGTATTGATGAGAAACGCACTGCGCTTCATCTTGCGCAGCTCCTCGATACCAATCAGGTTACGCGTGGCCGGCAATAAGGGACAATGCAGCGAAAGCACGTCGGACTCGGCAAGCACCTGATCCAGAGGCGTGAACGCCAGATCTTTTTTCCTAGACGATGGATGATATGCAAACAGCACCCGCATGCCGAAGCCACGAGCAATGGCAGCTGTCGCCTGTCCAATGGCGCCTTCGCCGATGATCCCCATGGTGGAGCCGAACAGCTCACCAATATCATGCGTGAAGAGGCAAAATTGCTCCGATTTTTGCCATGCTCCCTGCTCGATCTCCTGCCGATAGGCCAGCAGATTCCGGCGTAACGCAAGCAGCAGCGCAAACACGTGCTCGGGCACGGTGTGGATGGCGTAGTTGCGAATATTCGTCACCGCGATACCCCGGCGGCGGCAGGCGGCAAGATCGATGCCGTCATATCCCGTCGCGCACATTGCGATCAGTTTCAGGCTGGGTAATTGCGCGAGAATCTCGTCGTTCAGCCGTACCTTGTTAATAATGGCCACGGTCGCTTGTTGCAGCCGCGACACGACTTGATCGTTGGCCGTATGCGCGTATTCCTCGTACCTATGCTCGAAAATCGGCCGGCGCACCTGCGCCTTCAGAGAGTCCCGCTCCAGAAAAACCACGTACTGGCTCATTATTCCGGAGATAAAATGCGAAGCACGCAAGTTGGCACCATTGCGATGTTACCGGCATGGACGTCAAGGGCGGCAACACCAACAAGGTCAATAACGGCACCTAAGGGCAGGGGCATGGATCGTATGGGCAGCGGGCAAAGGTTTATGTTACGCCCGATTCATCCGCGAGGAAAACAGGCTGGCGGAAATAATCATTGCGCCGCCAATCCATTCTCTCGCTGTCATGGCCTCGCCCGCGAGAAAGTAAGCCCCCAGCGCAGCAATGACCAGTTCGAACAGCATAATGACAATCGCGCGATTTGCGGAAACATGCGTCAGGCCATATTGCACCGCCACGCTCAGCCCGAACACCACCACCCCCACGCCCAGGATGAGCAGATAAATCTCGGCAGGAACACTGCCCAGCGATGGCGGCGACAAAAAAAGGCTGTAGCCGAAGGCAATCACCGTAACCCCCATCCACACCGCAAGCGACTTCAATTGTATGGTGTGCGCCTGATCCATGCGGCTTATCACGTTTGAGAGGGCGAACATGAAGCCGGCAGACAATCCCATCCAGTCGCCATAAGACGAAGGCATTGAAAAGCCCTGTTGGGGTTGCCATAGCATGACAATCGCCCCAGCCAGAGACAACGCAATAACCAGGTATCCGTGCAGACTGAGCACTTCGGTCAGCAGCAGGCGCGAAAACACGATCGTCCAAAGCGGTGCGAGATAAAACAAGAGCATAACTCGCATGATTTCGCCGTGAATCACGCCGAGCACGTATGCAAGATTAGTCCACCCGGCGCACAATCCGATCCAGAGCAATAATTGGGGCTTACCGCATAGAATTCGGGACGTTCGCAGGTTTCTCCCGAACAGGGCCAAGCCCAGCAATAATGCGATAACATAAGTGAGCGCGGTAGCGATAGGACCGCTCACCTCCGCTTCTTCCAGCAGCCGGTAGGGATACCATAGCAGACCCCAAATAGCCGCCCCCCCGAGCAGGGCCAACACGGGATACACATTTTGCTGGTTTTGATTAGTCATTTTGTCTGGTAGCAAAACGCTTGCCACTTTATAATCCCGCTACGATCAATGGACCCCGTCTTTTAGGCAATTCTCCTTCAAGAGTCAGGCCAAACCATAAAATTGAATCCCAATCTCGACCGCCTGCAGCCCTATCCCTTCCAGAAGCTCAACAAGCTGTTTGAGGGGGCGGCGCCGGAGCAGGCCTATTCGCCCATCAGCCTCCACATCGGCGAGCCTAAACACGCCACGCCCGATTTCATCCGCCAGGCTGTGACGGAGAATCTTGCCGGCATGGCGGTTTACCCGACCACGCTGGGCGCCCGATCGCTACGAACCAGCATTGCCGCGTGGTTGACCCGACGCTACCGGCTACCGGAAATTGATCCCGAAACACAGGTCATTCCGGTCAACGGAAGTCGTGAAGCCCTGTTTTCCTTTGCTCAGGCAGTGATTGATCCGTCCCGGGCAGAGGCAATTGTAGTGTGTCCGAATCCTTTTTATCAGATATATGAAGGTGCGGCCTTGTTGGCGGGTGCTACTCCCCATTTCCTGAACACGATGCCAGAGAACGACTTTGCGCTCGACTATGGACAACTGCCCGAGGATACCTGGTCGCGTTGTCAGTTGGTCTACGTTTGCTCTCCCGGCAACCCCACAGGCAGGGTAATGAGCATGGACGAGTGGAGATATCTGTTCGAATTATCCGATCGTTATGGTTTTGTCATTGCTTCCGACGAGTGCTACGCCGAGATTTATTTCGACGAGGACGCACCCCCGCTTGGCGCCCTCGAAGCCGCTCATCGTCTGGGCCGTAGCGGCTTTCCCAGGCTGGTGGTATTCAGCAGCCTGTCCAAAAGATCAAATGTGCCGGGCATGCGGTCAGGGTTTGCCGCAGGCGACGCGTCGATACTCAAGAAATTTCTGCTCTACCGTACCTACCATGGCAGCGCCATGAACCCGGCGGTCCAGGCGGCGAGCAAATCAGCGTGGGACGACGAGGATCACGTCGTCGAAAACCGGCGCCTATACCGGGAGAAATTTCAGGCCGTTACGAAATCGCTGCAGGAAAGCCTGCAGGTGTCAATGCCCGACGCGGCGTTTTATCTGTGGGTAAGGACACCTGGTAGCGACGTACAGTTCACCCGTGAGCTCTATCGCAATTATAATGTTACCGTTTTGCCGGGAAGCTACCTTGCGCGGCATGCCAATGGAATCAACCCTGGCGAAAACTTCATCCGCATCGCCCTCGTCGCGCCGTTGGCGGAGTGCGTGGAAGCGGTCCAACGGATAAAAATGCTAGTATCCGCCTGACCCGGCGATAAACCTGGACAACAAAACAACCAAAGGAAAACCATGGATCAGCTGCAAAGTACCATTGAAGAAGCATTCGAACGCCGTGCCGAGATCACGCCACGAAATGTGGATGCAAAACTCAAGGAATCCGTAGCGCAGGTGCTGGAAATGCTCGACAACGGTAAACTGCGAGTGGCGGAAAAAATAAACGGTGAATGGAACACGTATCAATGGATCAAAAAAGCCGTGCTGCTTTCCTTTCGCATAGAGGACAATACTTTCATCAAGGGCGGTTTTTCCAACTATTTCGATAAGGTTCCGTCCAAATTCGCGGATTACAGTTCCAAGGATTTCCGTAATGGCGGCTTCCGCGTCGTGCCCCCGGCAGCGGTGCGAAAAGGCGCGTTCATTGCCAGCAATGTGGTACTAATGCCGTCGTACGTCAACATCGGTGCGTATGTCGATGAAGGCGCAATGGTCGATACCTGGGCCACGGTCGGGTCATGCGCTCAGGTTGGCAAGAATGTGCATCTCTCAGGCGGTGTGGGAATAGGCGGCGTGCTCGAACCCGTTCAAGCGAATCCAACGATAATCGAGGACAACTGCTTTATCGGCGCGCGCTCGGAAATTGTCGAGGGCGTCATTGTCGGCGAGAACTCGGTGATTTCCATGGGGGTATACATCGGCCAGAGTACCAAGATTTACAATCGTGAAACGGGTGAAGTCAGCTATGGGCGCATTCCGCCCGGATCAGTCGTTGTCTCGGGCAACCTTCCCTCAGCGGATGGCAAATACAGCCTTTATTGCGCGGTTATCGTGAAACAGGTGGACGCCAAAACACGGGCCAAGACCGGTATAAACGAGCTTCTGCGCGGCATTTAGCAGAACATTATGACCACATCCTGCTCCGTGCCTTTCCCTGTCCCACCCTTTTGGAAAATCCGTCATGCAAAATGAAACGCTGGCTCTCGCACAAGCGCTGATCGCCTGTCGTTCGCTCACGCCCTTCGATAACGGCTGTCAGGAAATCCTGATCAGCCGCCTGGAAAAAATCGGCTTCAGCATCGAAAGAGTTCGCTGCGGCGAGGTGGATAATTTATGGGCCCGGCGCGGAACGACCGCCCCGCTGCTGTGTTTCGCCGGACACACCGATGTGGTGCCGACAGGCCCGGTCGACAAATGGGACAGCGATCCCTTCGTTCCGGTAATCCGGAATGACAGCCTCTACGGCCGGGGAGCCGCAGATATGAAAGGCTCGCTCGCGGCGTTCATTACCGCAATTGAAGCGTTTGTCGCTGCACACCCCACCCACGGCGGCTCCATTGGGCTGCTGATCACCTCGGATGAGGAAGGCATTGCCGTCGACGGAACGGTCCGTGTGGTGGAAACCCTTAAAGCGCGTAACGAACTGATCGACTACTGTATCGTGGGCGAACCCACCTGCGTGGACAGACTCGGGGACACGATCAAGAACGGCCGGCGCGGCTCGCTCTCCGGGACATTGACCGTGAAAGGCATACAAGGCCATATCGCCTACCCTCATCTGGCAAAAAATCCTATCCACCTGGCCGCTCCCGCCATTGCCGAACTGGCGCAAGCAAGATGGGACGAGGGCAACGAATATTTTCCGCCCACCACCTGGCAGATTTCCAATATCTATGGGGGCACGGGCGCGACCAACGTCATCCCGGGTGAAGTGACGATGCTTTTCAATTTCCGCTTCTCCACCGCGAGCACGGTCGAATCGCTGCAACAGAGAGTGCATGAAATCCTCGACCGCCACGGCCTTGACTACGATCTGCGATGGGAGTTTTCAGGCAAACCCTATCTGACACCCAGGGGCAGCCTGGTGGATGCGATAAGCCACGCTATCTCAACCGTAACGGGAATCGAGCCAGCACTTTCCACATCCGGCGGAACGTCCGACGGCCGTTTCATTGCCGACATCTGCCCCCAGGTGGTAGAGATGGGACCCCGCAATGCCACCATCCACAAGCTCAACGAATATGTCGAAGTAGAGGATCTGCAACACTTACCACATATCTACCGGTTGACGCTGGAGAGCCTATTGCTGAGATAACTCCTTTTCTGAGCGTTCACCCCCCTGCTACCATGGCTCGCACATCTTTGAAACGCAGCGCCAGCCGCCGCAAATACAGTAGATATTTCTGCACAAGCATGCGCAATAACCCGGACTGGTGGTAAGGGTCGAGCTTCACCATTCCATGCAGCCAGCCACGTAGCAGTTAATCAAGCTCATTTGAGGTATTACAGAATACTGCTCAGCGCCCGGTTTAATCCCCTATGATGGCGATCAACGTGTACCGAGAAGCCAGAACTCAACTCCAAACTATCCGCGACCTGCTCCGCTTTGCGGTAAGCTGCTTTAACGAAGCCGGCCTCTTTTTCGGCCATGGCTCCGCCTCGGCCTATGATGAAGCGGCTTATCTCATTCTCCACACGCTCCATCTCCCGCTCGACCGGCTGGAGCCGTTTCTCGACGCCCGGCTTGCCACGGCTGAGCTGGAGCAGGTGCTGGGGGTGATCGAGCGCCGCGTGTCGGAAAAAATCCCTGCGGCATATCTCACCAACGAGGCATGGCTGGGAAATCTCAGCTTTTTCGTCGATGAGCGCGTGATCGTACCACGCTCCTTCATTGCCGAGTTGCTGCGGGAACAACTTGCGCCGTGGATAGAAAACCCCGGTGCAATCCGCTCCGCATTGGATCTGTGCACCGGTTCCGGTTGCCTTGCCATACTGCTCGCATACGCGTTCCCCAACGCCACCATAGATGCGGCTGACATTTCACCGGGGGCGTTGGAAGTCGCCCAAAGGAACGTGGCGGATTACAACCTGGAGCATCAAGTGAATCTGATCCAGTCGGATCTTTTTGCGGAATTAGGGGGGCGCACGTATGATCTCATCATCAGCAATCCGCCTTACGTCAGCGCGGAGGCGATGGCGGCGCTGCCGGAGGAATACCGCCATGAACCCGAAAACGCGCTGGCAAGCGGGGTGGACGGGCTGGAAGCTATGCGGACAATACTCAACGAGGCAGCCGGTCATTTAACCCATCGGGGGGTATTAATCGTTGAGATCGGCCATAATCGAGAAAGCCTGGAACGGGCCTACCCGGAGGTGCCTTTCACCTGGCTGGAAACAAGTGCTGGGGACGAGTTTGTGTTCCTGCTGCAACGAGACCAGCTCCCCTGATTGTTTCCTCTCCCTGACATTGCAGGGGTAACTAGGCGACCAGCCCCAGCAGTCGGCGTATCTCGGTCTCGTTTAACTCCAGGCACCTTCCGCGCTTCAGACGCGGCGGCAGATTGATGGGACCGAAGCGCACCCGCATAAGCCGGCTTACCGTCAATCCCACCGCTTCGAACATACGGCGTACCTCGCGGTTCTTGCCTTCTTTCAGTATCACGCGGTACCAGTGATTGGAACCTTCACCGCCTTCGTCCGACAAATAATCGAATTTTGCCAGGCCATCTTCCAGTTTAACCCCGGTGGTCAGCAGTTCCGTCTGCTCCGGCGTTAAGCGTCCAATAATTCGCACCGCATATTCGCGCTCTACCTCGAAGCGGGGATGCATCAACCGGTTAGCCAATTCTCCATCGGTAGTGAATATAAGCAAGCCGCTGGTGTTGTAATCCAGCCTGCCGATCGCTATCCATTTCGACGACTGCATCTGCGGCAGTTTGTCGAATACGGATGGGCGACCCTGCGGATCATCCCGGCTCACGATCTCGCCCTCCGGCTTGTGATAAAGCATGACCCGCGGGGGGCGTTTGCCGGATTTGGAATGGATCACGCGCTTTCCCACTCGCACTACATCTTCGGCCCCGACACGATCACCAATGTGTGCGACCTTTCCGTTGATGGTCGCCTGCCCGGCACTAATCAGTTCTTCCATTTCCCGCCGGGAGCCCAGCCCTGCCTGCGCCAGCAACTTTTGTAATTTCTGCGTTACGGGGAGTGACTCCGGGCGAGCCTTTAGATCGGCGCTTGCAGACGTGTTTTTTCTGCTCGATCTAAGCGATTCGGCTTGGCTCGGTGATTGAGGAGATTGAGGAGATTGAGGCAATGGGGGCGACGGGCGAGATCGGGGCGATTCGGACCGCCCCAGCGCTGGCCGTAGGGGAGATCGGGGCGATCTTGCCGGCCTGGTCGACTTAGCCGACCTGGGGCGTCCGGAAGGTGTTGCGGTCTTGGTTAATTTTGGAGACTTGGCTTTCATTGTGGCCTCTTTACGAGCTCTTCGAGCCGCGAGGCAGAAGTATAACGCTATGGTTACGGAAGCAACATCAAGGTGCATGCAGCATGAATCGTTGAGGTCAATTGAGTTCGCGGTCGAGCACGACAAGGTTTGACGTCGTTCTCTCCGCACGATCATTAAGTTACTGAACCCGGTCCTCAACCCGGTGCTAAACCTCTCGCCGCTCGATCACTGCCTGCGCGAGCGTACCGCTATCCACGTGTTCCAGTTCACCGCCGACCGGCAACCCGCGTGCAATGCGCGTGACTTTCACGCCCTTGTGGTGCAGCAGCTCGCCAATATAGTGCGCAGTGGCCTCGCCTTCAACCGTAAAATTGGTCGCAAGCACAACTTCCTTCACCATGCCGTCCTGCGCCCGCTTCAATAGACGGTCGAGGTGGATTTCCCGCGGGCCGACGCCGTCCAATGGCGAAAGCCTGCCCATCAATACGAAATACATGCCTTTATAGCAATGCGCCTGCTCCATCATCAGCAAGTCGGCCGGCATTTCGACGACGCATAACAGGGTCGCGTCCCGATGGTGCGAACGGCATAATTCGCAGACGACCTCTTCGGTGAAATTATTGCACTTCTCGCAGTGCCTGATGTGCTCCAGCACATAATCAAGCGAACTGGCGAGTCGCCGAGCACCAGCGTGATCGCGCTGCAGGAGGTGATACGCCATACGCTGCGCGGACCTGGGACCGACGCCGGGCAAACAGCGCAGCGCATCGATCAACTCATCCAGGCTATGGGGCGTTTTCAATCAATTGAGGCCATAAGTATACGGGAACTGCTTGATGCACTCCTGTCGTAGCGCGAGATCAAGCGGCAAGATCAAAACGGCAGTTTCATTCCGGGTGGCAGATTCAAACCCGAAGTGAACCCGGCCATCTTTTCCTGGGTAGTCGATTCGACTCGCCGTACCGCATCGTTTACCGCGGCTGCTATCAGATCTTCCAGCATTTCCTTATCATCGCCCAGGAGGCTGTTATCGATGCTGACGCGCTTCACATCATAACGGCATGTCATTACCACTTTCACCATCCCCGCACCAGACTGCCCCTCGACTTCCACCGAGGCCAGCTTTTCCTGCATGGCTTTCATGTTCTCCTGCATCTGCTGAGCCTGTTTCATCAGATTGCCCAAGCCGCCTTTCATCATCTTATACCTCCACTATTGAATGGGTTTGATCGAAGAAACGATTATTTTTGCGTCAAATTGCTCCACCAGTTCGCGCACAAACGGGTCTGACTCGACGGCTGTGATGGCCTGAGATTGCCTCTCCTGTTTCTCACGATTCTCCAGTTCCGCTGGGGTCATCCCTGTCACCACCCCAACTGAGAACTTTAACCGGATGGGCTTTCCCAGATACGCCCTCAGCGCAGTCTGCACCCTTTCCTGATAGTCTTTGTTCAGCAGGTGCTTATGCGTCTCGGGCACGCAAACCTCGATTTCGTTCGACGCTACACGCTTCACTTCGCTGTTCTGGGCTAGCATTTTCGCCAGGCCGTTCAGCTTCAACTCCTGCACCACCGCTATCCAGTCACCGCTGAACAGGTCTGTGTCAGCGTCCGGTTGCGCTGCGGCTATTTCCACCACTGGCGTTTCCGCGGCTGCCGCTGCTGCGACTGGCTCTGTCGTGACTGGCTTTGCCATTTCCGGCGGCGGTGAAGATTTATCTGTTGCATCGACCCCGCGTTCGATATCGGAACCCTTAGCGCCCGCTTTAACAGCGGGCGCGGGCGGGGGTGGGGATAGGGTGTGCGGGAAATCCTGCGGCATGAAGGCTAGCATGCGCATGAGCGTCATCGTGAAACCCGCATATTCGTCCGGTGCCCTGCTCAAGTCGCCGCGGCCATGGATGGAGATCTGATAGAACAGTTGAATGTCTTCCGGGGTGAATGTTTTTGCCAGCGCAAAAACGCGCTCTCGCTCCGGCGTATCCTCAGCAATAGCCGCTGGCACGATCTGTGCGAGCGCAATGCGGTGCAAAAGTGATCCCAGATCCTGCAACGCCGCATCGAATGAAACGCTATGGCTTTCCATGGCGTCGGCTATTGCCAGCATATACGCACCGTCTTTGCGGGCCAACCCGTCAAGCAGATCATAAAGATAACTCTGATCAATTGCGCCCAGCATGTCGCGCACACCCGCTTCTTCGATCTTGCCCTCCCCAAACGAGATGGCCTGGTCCAGGATACTCAGGGCATCACGCATGCTGCCTTGCGCAGCGCGCGAGAGCAATTGCAGCGAAATCGCATCGCAGCTGATCTGTTCCTGTTCAAGCACGTACTTGAGATGGGCGGCAATCAGGCCCGGTGGAATCTGCTTCAGGTTGAATTGCAGGCACCGGGATAGAACAGTAACGGGAATCTTCTGTGGATCGGTCGTTGCAAGGATGAACTTGACATGCTCCGGCGGCTCCTCCAGTGTTTTCAGCATCGCATTGAAAGCCGATTTGGAGAGCATGTGAACTTCGTCAATGATGTAAACCTTGTAACGCGCAGTTGTAGGCGCATAAAGCGCGTTCTCCAGCAATTCCCGCATCTTTTCCACTTGTGTATTGGAAGCGGCGTCCACCTCGAGCAAATCAACGAAGCGCCCCTCGTCAATTTCAGTACAGGCGGAACATATGCCGCACGGTGACGCGGTAATTCCCGTTCGACAGTTGAGAGCCTTGGCTAAAATGCGCGCGATGGTGGTCTTGCCGATCCCGCGGGTACCTGTAAAAAGATAGGCATGATGCAGCCGCTGTTGTTCAAGGGCGTTGGTAAGCGCCTTGACCACATGGTCTTGTCCGGTCAGTTCGGAGAAGCTCTTTGGGCGCCACTTTCTGGCAAGAACTTGAGTCTGGGACACGATGAATAAAAGAAGAGGCAGTTATTGTCGACGGAGGGCAAGGGCGGATTTGTTGTGCTGACAACTTGAAGTTGGGCAGAACCGGCTCGCTGCCGGCTCTGCTGGTTCTATTGCACCCCGACCATTTTCTCGAACAAAATGGGTGGCGAGCCTGTCCCCCGGCACTTGCAGAAAATAGCTGTGGCTGCTTCCTTCCGGACCTGACCAGGTTCACTACCATGCAATGCGGGGAGGCCCGCCATATAAAGCTGAAAGTACGACACTAATAAATTCCAACCTTCATACTATTGAAAGGTATTGTAACACGCATACCGGCGAGGATAACCTTACGAGCATAGAACGTAGTGGCCAGAGCAAGAATTGCTGATACCGCCCTACGTTAATGTTGCTTACAGAGGTAAGGTTGCTTATACGTAAGATTGCGCACAGGGGCGGCGTTCATTTTTCGTATCCGGGCGGAGTTGCTCCTGATTGAGCAAATTTCCTGGACGTATGTCAGCCATCCGGTTCAGCGAGCTAATACTCTGGAGGGCGCCGTTGTGATTCTCTGAATGAAAATCGGCGTTTTGGAAGTTGGTTGCGGGGGCAGGATTTGAACCTACGACCTTCGGGTTATGAGCCCGACGAGCTGCCAGACTGCTCCACCCCGCGCCAGCATTATACCAGACCAGTTCAAAAGAGCAAATTGCGTTCACGGTCTCGCCAAACGAGCGGCGCGCTGCTCAAACTCTGCACAACAAAATCACTTTTATGGTGCTGTTATGAGAGATAACGCACAGAGGGGGGGTTGAAATAACGGCAAAATAGCGATTTGCTAAGAATAAGCATGAGAAACGGGTAAATCTGTGGTGAGGAATTAACAATACGATAGCGGCCTGCCGACCGCGGCCAGTTCGCCCGACCGTTCTCTCCTTATGAACTCAGGGACATGAATTACCACCTGAATGTCTAATAAGATGAGCAAGGTAGAGATGAAAACATAGTTATATGATCAGCGAAACCGAGATTCATAACGCAAAAATACTGATTGTTGACGATCAGGAATCAAACGTTTTGCTGTTACGACGCGTACTGGAAGTCGCTAGCTATACTTCTGTTTCATTCACGACGGATCCATACAAGGTTTATGAATTGCACCGTCAGAATCATTACGATCTGATTCTGCTTGATTTGAAAATGGCCGGGATGGACGGATTTCAGGTGCTGGAAGCTTTGAAGGAAATCGAGGCAGATGGCTATTTGTCGGTACTGGTCGTTACGGCCAATCCGGATTGCAAGCTTCGCGCACTCCAATCCGGGGCCAAGGATTTTGTCAGCAAGCCGTTCGATATGGCGGAGGTGCTCGCGCGGGTGCACAATTTGCTCGAAGTACGCCTATTGCATCAGCAGGCCCGCAGCTATGCAAAAACCCAGGAATTCATGGCACTGCACGACCCGCTCACGGGGCTTGCAAACCGCCGCCTTCTGGTAGAAAGAGTCTCGCAGGCGATTATTCATGCAAAAAGGAACGGCAGCATCATGGCTGTCGTATATCTGGACCTGGACGGATTCAGGCAAATCAACAACACGTTGGGTCATGATGTCGGCGACCTGCTGCTTAAACTGGTTGCAGCGCGCCTCGTGGCGGCTGTGCGGCAGGAGGATACGGTAGCGCGTCTCGGCGGTGATGAATTTGTAATTGCAATGCCCTATGTAAATAGCATTGATGGAGTGGCTCTTGCCGCGGAAAAAATCATCAAAGCACTATCACAGCCCTATAGTGTCCAGGGCAATGACGTTAGACTGACGGCCAGCGCCGGGGTTGGTCTTTATCCTCACAATGGGAAGGAAGTGAAGACCCTGTTGAAAAACGCAGACACCGCGCTGCTCGAAGCCAAGCAGGCCAACAAGAACACTTATCGTATTTCGCACGGATGAGCCATTAATTCATTGTTTCCTTCCAAGGGTTGTACTTGTGTCCAATTGTTTCTGGTGGAAACACAAATATAATACAGATCAGCTATATAATAACTTTTCGGAACAAGGTGTGTCATCTGAAGACAACCTTCCGAGTTGATAAAGTGCAGTGCACGGGACAATAATGATCAGTAAACCCGAAATTCTCAATGCGAAAATCCTGGTCGTTGATGATCAGGAGGCGAATGTCCGGTTGCTTGAGCAAATGCTGAGTGATGGCGGTTATACCCACATTTCTTCAACAATGAATCCACGAGAGGTGGGTGAACTCTATCGGCAGAACCGTTATGACCTGGTTCTGCTTGATCTTCAGATGCCGGGTATGGATGGCTTTCAGGTACTGGAAGAACTGAAGAAAATCGAAACGCATGGCTATCTGCCGGTACTCGTGATCACCGCCCAACCGGGGCATAAGCTGCGAGCACTGCAAGCGGGGGCGAAAGATTTCGTCAGCAAGCCATTCGACCTGATCGAAGTCCAGACTCGTATTTACAATATGCTCGAGGTGCGCCTCTTGTATAAGCAACTGGAAAATTACAACAAGGTGCTGGAGCAAACCGTGGCAGAGCGGACTGCGGAGCTGCGCGAAAGCGAAGCACGCTTCCGCCGCTTGACGGAACTGGCTTCCGACTGGTACTGGGAACAGGATGAGAAAGGGAATTTCATCAAAGTTTATGGTCCCGTCCTGGATATGCTCGGGATCACAGTAGACAACTTGCTGGGTGAACCAAAAGAAAACGTGGGGGCGCGCTGGAACGAGACTGAGTACACTGTCTTCAAGGCAAACATTGAGGCACGCCGGCCTTTTATCGATTTTGTTTACAGCCGTACCCGACCCGACGGGTCCCAACAATATTTAATGGTAAGCGGCGAACCGATGTTCGACTCTTCAGGCCGCTTTACCGGGTATCGGGGGATAGGAAAAGACGTGACGGACAGCATGCGATCCAAGGAACATTCATAATTTCTGTACGTTCCCTACGATTTTTTTTGGGGCAATATCTCCTCCCGCCGTCACTTCCCCAAGGCCCAGGAAATTCTTTTTCTCGTCATATAGGCGAATCTTCTGCCCTTCCGCGTTGGCTCTTCCAACGCCTGCCACGCTGCGTCCCTGTCTTAAGAATGCCGCTGCCGGAGCCTCCAGCATAACGGCGGGTAGACCTCGCAGCAGCGCGTCCACCGGAAGCAGGCGAGAATCGCGCTCGGGTATCGACATGGCCTCAAGCGCATCCAGAGTATACGCCTGCGACAAATCGAAATCATCGAGAATGGTGCGGCGCAAGGCGGTGAGATAGGCGCCCCCCAGGCCCAGTGCTTTACCAATGTCCTCCGCCAGCGTGCGAATATACGTACCCGAACCACATCTGACCATGATACTGATTTCATTGTCGTCAATGGCCGTCAGGCGCAACTCATGAATAGTCACCTCGCGCGGTTGCCGCTCGATCTCCATGCCTTCCCTGGCGTAGGCATACATGGGCTTACCCCGATGCTTCAGGGCGCTGTACATCGGGGGCACCTGGTTGATCAAGCCGGTGAAACCGCCCAGTACGGTCTTTACTTGAGGCAGTGCGTTTTTCAAACCCTGAGGCGGAACCCCTCCCGCAACTGAAATATTGCCCTCCGCATCCCCGGTCGTGCTGATATATCCAGGTCTCAGCGTCGCTTCATAAGTCTTGTCCGCTCCCAACAAGGCGGAAGAGAATCTGGTCGCATCACCAAGGCAGATGGGCAACAGGCCAGTCGCCATAGGATCGAGCGTGCCGGTATGACCGGCTTTGCGCGCGCAAAAGAAACGTTTGGCAATCTGAAGCGCCTGATTCGAGGATATGCCGCCGGGTTTGTCCAGCAGCAGGACGCCGCTGATTTCGCGCTTGATTCGCACTGGCCGCGCAACTTCGGCTTTCAATATGCGAAATGAATCAGAACCCGGCGGTGATGCGGAAAGTCAGCTCTCATCCGGCTTGTTCGCGGATCCTTCACGCGCCACGGCCTCATCAATCAGTTGCGATAGGCGCACCCCGCGCTCGATCGACTCGTCATAGACGAAATGAAGCTGGGGCACCACGCGGAGCTTCAGGCGATGGGATAACTGGCTGCGTAAAAATCCCGCCGCATGCTCCAGTCCGTTACTAATGAGAAAGTTGTCGCTTTCGCTGCGCAGCGTCGTGTAGAAAACCTTGGCGTGCGCATAATCGTGACTCACCTCAACGCCGGTCAAAGTGAGCATTCCGATGCGCGGATCTTTAAGCTCGTTGCGAATCAGATCAGCCAGTTCGCGCTGGATCTGGTCGGCGATGCGCAAGGAGCGGGAATAATCTTTAGGCATAATGCTTCACGCGGGCCGCGCAGCCCGCGTTACAGGCTGCGCGCAACTTCGACGATTTCGTATGTTTCCAGTTGATCCCCAAGCTGGATATCGTTGAAGTTTTTCAGCGAAAGTCCGCACTCGAAACCCGCCCTCACCTCTCGCACGTCGTCCTTGAAGCGCTTCAGGGAGTCCAGCTCACCCGTATGAACCAGCTCACCGTTACGGATCAATCTCACCAGCGAGCCCCGCTTGATGATGCCCTCCAGGACGTAGCAACCCGCCACTGTACCAACCTTGGAAATGCGGAAGACATTGCGAACTTCGAGCAACCCGGTGACATTCTCTTTTCGGTCGGGCGTCATCATGCCGGATAGCGCAGCCTTGATTTCATCCACCGCCTCATAGATGATGCTGTAATAACGCACATCCACGCCAGTGGAGCCGATGAGCTTGCGCGCCACCGTATCCGCGCGGCTATTGAAGCCAATCACAACCGCTTTGGATGCCAGCGCAAGATTAATATCCGACTCCGTAATTGCACCCACGCCGCTATGGATGATGTTCACCCTTACCTCATCCGTGGAAAGCCGTTGCAGCGCATGCGTTAGCGCCTCGTAGGAGCCCTGGACATCGGCCTTGATGATAAGCGCAAGCACCTTGACCTCGCCCTTCTGCTCGAACACGTTTTCCAGTTTGGCTGCGTGCTGTTTGGCAAGCTTCACATCGCGAAACTTGCCTTGACGGAAAAGTGCTATTTCTCGCGCTTTGCGCTCATCAGCCAGCGCCACTACGGCTTCGCCGGCTACCGGCACTTCCGACAAACCCTGTATTTCAACAGGAAGAGAGGGTCCCGCCTGTTCTACCGGCTTCCCATTTTCGTCGAGCATCGCCCGTACCCGGCCATACACCGCGCCGGCAAGCAATACATCACCACGCCTCAGCGTGCCGGATTGCACCAGTATTGTCGCTACCGGGCCGCGTCCCTTGTCCAGACGCGATTCAATGACGATACCTTTTGCAGGGGCATCCTGCGGCGCTTGCAGTTCCAGCACTTCCGCCTGAAGCAATACGCTTTCCAGAAGTTCGTCGATGCCCACCCCAGTCTTGGCGGAAACATTGACAAACATCGTGTCTCCCCCCCAGTCGTCAGGCACTACTTCCTGTGTTACCAGTTCCTGTCTGATGCGCTCCGGGTTCGCGTCCGGCTTGTCCACCTTGGTTACCGCCACCACGAGGGGCACTTTGGCCGCCTTGGCATGGTGGATCGCCTCGATGGTCTGGGGCATCACGCCGTCATCGGCGGCCACTACTAATACAACAAGGTCGGTGACCTTCGCGCCGCGAGCACGCATCGCCGTAAAAGCCTCGTGACCGGGCGTGTCCAGGAACGTAACCATACCGCGTTCGGTTTCGACGTGATATGCGCCAATATGCTGCGTGATCCCGCCCGCCTCTCCGCTCGCGACTCGTGTCCGCCGTATGTAATCCAGGAGCGATGTTTTACCGTGATCCACGTGACCCATCACGGTAACCACCGGCGCACGTGGTTCTGTTTTAACCTCGGTGGCCGGTGCCTCGGTGCCGGCCAGGAACGCTTCAGGACTATCCAGGGTTGCATATTTGGCAATATGGCCCAACTCCTCCACCACAATCATGGCAGTTTCCTGATCCAGCATCTGATTGATCGTGACCATGTTTCCCATCTTCATCAAGGCCTTGATCACCTCAGCCGCCTTGATCGACATTTTCTGCGCCAGCGCTCCGACGGAAATTGTCTCCGGAACCATTACCTCATGGACGAGCGGTTCTGTAGGCGCGGAAAAACCATGAGGACCCTGGTCGTCGGAGACATGCTTGCCGTGTTTGTCCCTGCGCGTCCGCCATCCCTTGTTTGCGGCTAGATCGCCATGGGTCTTGAGCCCTCGTTTTTCGAGGCGTTCATCTTTCCAGACAACCTGCTTCGCCTGTTTCTTTTTCTTGTCCGCCTTCGCCTTGTCTTCGGGTTTGACTACCGGTTTATGCAGCGTCCCTTCGGTTGTTGCAGCCTGCGGCTGAGGCGTCTCAGCCGCCTGAGCCGTTGCCGGTGTGGCGGCAGGCGCGGGGACAGACTCAGGCACGGTCACGGGAGCGGCCGAAGCTGGAGCGACTGGCTCTGCTTCCTTGACTTGAACTGCCGCAGGTCTCTCCCGCAGTTTCTTTTCCCTCAATTCCGCGGTTTGCCGCGCGATTAATTCGGCCTGTCTTCTCGCCTCTTCTTCCCTCAACGCCTGCTGCGCTGCATCGATCACCGGCGTGGGAGCGGGTACGGCAATAGCGGGGGCTGAAGGCGCCGCCGCCTCGGCGGGCTTGCTCGCCACGGCTGGCTTCTCGCCCAAATCGCCCTGAACAAATACGCGCTTCTTGCGCACTTCGACCTGGATGCTGCGGGCTTTGCCGCTGCTATCCGATTTCTTGATTTCGGACGTCTGCCGACGGGGAAGCGAAATTCTGCTTTTCTCCTCTCGGGTACCGTGAATTTTGCGCAAATATTCGAGGAGCTGCGTTTTGTCCTTCTCGGTCAGACTGTCTTCTGTCAGATTCTTGCTGACGCCCGCAGCCCGGAGCTGCTCCAACAGTACCGTCGGAAGCACGCCTAATTCGCTGGCAAATTGTTCTACATTCGTTTGAGACATTGATAACCTTTTATAACCTATGCCCTATCCGCATCGGCGAACCACGGGGCGCGCGCAGCCATGATCAATTGCCTGGCTCGTTCGGCATCCATCTCCACCATTTCCACCAGATCATCCACCGCCAGATCGGCCAGATCCTCCTGAGTATTCACTCCCTTGGCGGCCAGCTCGCGCGCCGTCTGGCTGTCCATGCCCTCCAAGGCTAGCAAATCTTCCGCGATGTGCTCTACTTTTTCCTCGCTGACAATCGCCTCGGTCAAGAGCGCATTACGGGCGCGATTACGCAACTCGTTAACGGTTTGCTCGTCAAACGCGTCGATTTCCAGCATTTCACTGATTGGCACGTATGCAACCTCTTCCAGAGTGGTAAATCCTTCCTGCACGAGTATATCCGCCACCTCCTCGTCTACATCAAGTTTTTCCATGAAGAGCTGACGCAGCACCGAGAATTCTTCCTCATTTTTTGCCTGCGACTCTTCCATCGTCATGATGTTGAGCTCCCACCCGGTCAACTCGGAAGCGAGCCGTACGTTCTGCCCCCCGCGTCCAATAGCCTGTGCAAGGTTGTCCTCGTCCACCACGATATCCATGCTGTGCTTTTCCTCATCCACGAGAATGCTGCTGATTTCCGCTGGCGCCAGGGCATTTATCACAAACGTCGCCGGATCGTCGGCCCACAACACGATGTCCACTCTTTCTCCAGCCAATTCGCCGGTTACCGCCTGTACCCTGGAACCACGCATCCCCACGCAAGTGCCGATGGGATCGACTCGGGGGTCGTTGGACTTGACGGCAATCTTGGCCCGCGAACCCGGATCCCTTGCCGCGACCTTGATCTCAAGCAGACCTTCCTCGATCTCCGGCACTTCCAGTTCGAACAACTTAATCAGGAATTCCGGCACTGTCCGGGATAGTATCAACTGCGGACCCCGGGCGTTGCGATCGATTTTGTATAAATAGGCCCGCACGCGATCCCCAACTCTCAGGTTTTCTTTCGGAATCATCTGATCGCGCGGTAAAGCCGCCTCAACTCTGCCGGACTCGATAATCGCGTTCCCGCGCTCCATGCGCTTGATGGTCCCGGTGACCATGAATTCCTTGCGCTCAAGAAAATCGTTCAGAATCTGTTCACGTTCAGCATCACGTATTTTCTGAAATATTACCTGCTTGGCCGCCTGCGCACCGATGCGCCCAAACTCGACCGGTTCCAGCACCTCCTCGATGAACTCGTCCGGTTTAATTTCCGGATCACGCTGTATTGCCTCGCTCAACACAATTTGACGGGATGGGTCTTCCACCGCATCGTCAGGCACCACCTGCCAGCGCCGCAACGACTGATAATCGCCAGTCTGGTGGTCTATTGACACCCGCACATCAGCGTCCTCGTGAAAACGCTTTTTTGTAGCGGATGCCAACGCCAATTCAAGTGCGACAAAAACAATGTCTTTCTCGACATTCTTTTCGCGCGCCAGCGCGTCCACCAATAGCAAAACCTCGCGGCTCATGTTCCCTCCACCCCATTTTCCGATTATTACAATTTCGGAACCAGACGAGCCTTTTCAAGATTGCTCAGCTCAAGATCAAGCGTCTTTCCGTCCATTTCCAGCTTTAGTATCCCGTCTTTTACTTCGCGCACAACTCCGACAAAATTCCTCCGCCCCTGCAATGCCACGCGCAGCCGCAACGTAACCGACTCGCCCGAGAAGCGGATGAAGTCAGAAGCCTTCCTTAGCGGCCGGTCCAAACCTGGCGACGATACTTCCAGCCGATCGTAATCAATATTCTCAACCGCAAGCAATCGGCTCAGGTGATTGCTGACCGCTACGCAATCATCCACGCTCACACCGTTGGGCTTGTCGATAAAGACCCGTAACAGTTTCCCGCGCAGCGATCGCTCCAAGTCAACCAACTCATACCCAAGGCCGGCCAAGGTCGATTCGAGCAATTCATACAAATCCATGGCACCGATACAAACAAAAAATGGGCTGAAAAGAGCCCATAATCGGCGCCATTTTAGCAAAAATTTACAATTAATGAAAGCTTATAAATTGTTGCGGTAGCGCAGACTTTTTCACAGGCACATCGAGCAAACCTTATCCACAGTTATGTCCCGCGCCGGTCCGCCATCCCAGTCCTCAATCGCTTGCTAGGTCGTATTCATACTGATTTCTTATAACCGTTAGAGCATCGTGGTACCAAAGAAGTTTACCCTACGGCCGGGGAAATACAACTTCATACCCACCTCGCGCCGAGATCCCTGTTGCTTTCCTGCTACCCGGGTAATACATGCCCCACTATCACGCTATTTCTTGGAAGCCGTGCCGGCCCAATAAGAGATTCCTTCGTCTGTGGATGATACAATTTCCTTTCACGATCATCAGAAAAGAAAAACCACCGGAGGCGCGGCGTGTCAGCGATTAAATCCATTTTACATGAAACCCGGGTATTCCCCCCCAGTGCGGAGTTTGTAAGTCAGGCTAATCTGAGCGGCATGGAAAGCTACAAGGCTCTCTGCGCTGAAGCGGAACGAGATCTGCCTGCATTCTGGGGGAGGCTCGCGCGCGAACACATCGCCTGGCGGAAACCATTCACCAGAGTGCTAGATGAGAGCGATCACCCTTTTTTCAAGTGGTTTGACGATGGCGAATTAAACGTCTCGTTCAATTGTCTCGACCGTCACTTATCTACCCAGCCGGATAAAATCGCAATCATCTTCGAGGCGGATGACGGCACGGTCACCCGTAGCACGTACCGGGAACTCTATCAGCGGGTCTGCAGACTGGCCAATGGTCTCAAATCGCTGGGCATTCGCAAGGGCGACCGTGTCATTATCTACATGCCGATGAGCATTGAAGCCGTGGTGGCGATGCAGGCCTGCGCCCGTATCGGTGCGACGCATTCAGTCGTATTTGGCGGTTTCTCCGCCAAAAGCCTGAATGAACGCATCCTCAATGCCGGCGCGGTGGCGGTCATCACCGCTGATGAACAACACCGGGGCGGCAAGATCAACCATTTGAAAGCGGCCGTGGATGAGGCGCTTGCAATGGGTGGAGCCGAAGCGGTGAAGACAGTCGTCGTGTATAAGCGCGGCAGCGGCAACGTATTATCCGCACTCTCTCGCGATGTGTGGTGGCACGAGCTGATCAGCAATCAGAGCGATGACTGCGAACCCGAATGGATCGATGCCGAACACCCTTTATTTACACTTTACACCTCTGGTTCGACGGGCAAGCCAAAAGGCGTGCAGCATTCCTCCGCCGGGTATCTGCTGGGCACGATCGTCAGCATGAACTGGATATTCGACTATAAGCCCAATGACATTTTCTGGTGCACCGCGGACGTTGGCTGGGTCACCGGACACAGCTACGTCACCTATGGCCCCCTGGCTGTCGGCGCGACGCAAGTGATATTTGAAGGCGTCCCCACCTATCCCGATGCCGGGCGCTTCTGGCGGATGATACAGGACCACAAAGTCACGACGTTTTATACCGCGCCCACCGCGATTCGCTCGCTGATAAAACTTGGCCCCGAGCTGCCGGGCAAATATGATCTTTCCTCGCTCCGACTGCTCGGTTCGGTGGGCGAGCCGATTAATCCGGAGGCATGGATGTGGTATTACACAACCGTGGGCCAATCCCGCTGCCCTGTGGTGGATACATGGTGGCAGACGGAAACGGGCTGTCACATGATTGCACCGGTCCCAGGCGCGGTGCCGCTAAAGCCCGGCTCCTGCACTTTGCCTCTGCCAGGCGTCATGGCCGCGATTGTGGACGAGGCGGGTCACGACGTGCCCAACGGCAGCGGCGGGTTTCTTGTCATCAAACGCCCCTTTCCCTCACAGGCACGAACATTATGGGAGGACCCGGAGCGATTCAAGAAATCATACTTTCCAGGGGAACTGGGCGGTAAATATTATCTGGCCGGGGATTCAGCGAATCGAGATTCTGACGGATATTTCTGGATTATGGGGCGCATCGACGACGTTCTAAACGTCTCTGGACACCGTTTGGGCACCATGGAGATCGAATCGGCGCTGGTCGGAAACCCGCTGGTCGCAGAAGCGGCAGTCGTGGGTAAGCCGGACGATATAAAGACCGAAGCCGTCGTGGCGTTCGTCGTATTGAAAGGCGCGCGGCCCGAAGGTAAGGCCGCGCAGGATATCGCGGCTGAGTTGCGGAGCTGGGTTGCAAAGGAAATCGGGCCGATTGCCCGTCCGGATGAAATCCGTTTCGGGGATAATCTGCCAAAAACCCGGTCCGGCAAGATTATGCGTCGCTTGCTGCGCACACTGGCGAAAGGCGAGGAGATAAACCAGGACGTCTCCACCCTGGAGAACCCCGCCATATTGGAACAACTGAAACGCGCGATCGCGTAGCAAGCGTGTTTTTCCGCTGAATCAAATATACAGTCATGAATAACGACTTGCCCGCAGGGGCGGAAATGGGCGCCAAGTCACATCCGTCACCTCCATCGCATCCCCCCGTGCCCCACACCACCGATTATGAGAATGGTGTCAGCGCCATTGATGCCGACTATCTGCGCAGAGGACTCGCCGCTATTCACCTGATCCAGGAGAACGGTCAGGCGGCGTTGGTGGATACCGGAACCTCTTCTTCCGTTGCGGGGGTGATGAACGCGTTGCGGGAAAAAAATCTTACTCCCGCGGATGTCGCCTACGTGTTCCTCACCCACATACATCTCGATCACGCTGGCGGCGCGGGTGAATTCATGCACCAATTTCCGAACGCCAGACTCGTGGTGCATCCCCGGGGCGCGCGGCATATGATCGACCCCGCCAGGCTAATCGCAAGCGCCACAAGCGTGTACGGCGAAGCGGAATTTAGACGCATATACAGCACTATTCGCCCCGTGGATCCCAACCGCATTATCGAAGCACCCGATGGGTTGCGCCTCGACCTCAATGGCCGCCCGCTGCTTTTCCTCGACACACCCGGTCATGCGCGTCATCACTACTGCATTCTCGATGAGCGATATCAGTCCTTTTTTACCGGCGACACGTTCGGGATCTCTTATCGCGAATTCGACGTGGACGGTATAGAATTCGTCTTTCCGACCACCACCCCGGTTCAGTTTGACCCCGCCGCCGCCCATGCATCGCTGGAGCGGCTCATGAGTTATCACCCCTCATACGCTTTCCTGACCCATTACGGGCGCATCGGGCATCTGGCGCGCCACGCCGCCGAAATGCACGATCTGATCGATGTGCACGTAACGCTAGCCCTGAAACTGCGTGACCACGGCCCCGGAAGATTGGCAGCGCTGACGGAGGAACTTGGCGCATTGCTCCTTGACCGCATCATCAATCACGGCTGCAAGTTGCCCGAGGAAGAAATTCGCAGCCTGCTGGACCTGGACGTCAGGTTGAACGCGCAAGGCCTGGAGAACTGGCTGGACCACGCCGGGGCAAGGTAGTCGAATCATCTATCCGTCTTGTCCGCCGTTGTGTCCCGTTGTGTCCGTAGGCGCTTCGCTCATTTGCCTCACCCTCTCAAAAAAACACACCGCGGCGGCGGCCGCGGCGTTCAGCGACTCCGTGCAGCCCCGCATGGGAATAACGATCTGGTCGCTGGCCGCTTGCAGCAACGCATCAGAAAGGCCCATCCCTTCGTTGCCGAATACGAACGCCACCGGTCCGGTCAAACACGTCCGGTAGAGGCTGTTCTTTGCCCTGAGCGAGGTGGCGATCACTTTGCCGCTGAACGTCCGCGCCACGCTCGCCAGGTCGGATTGCTCATGTATCCGAACCAGAAAATGCGCGCCCATTGCGGCACGCAGCGTTTTCGGTGACCAGACATCGGCACAGCCGTCCGAAAGATAGATATTGCTTGCGCCCGCAGCGGCCGCGGAGCGCAGTATCGAGCCAAGGTTGCCCGGGTCCTGTATGGCTTCGAGCAGTACCCAAAAATTGTCTTCCTCGCGTTCGGGCAGCGCCCCTTGCGCGGGAATGTCCACCAGCGCGATGACACCGGTAGGTGTCTTTACCGGCGAGACTGCGCGAAACAACGCGTCGCTGAGCACAATTACACTTGCCTCTTCTTCATCCTGTTCCGCCAGTAACTGTTTGATCTCCTTATTCCGGTAGCTCGACTCGCTCACAATCAGGTTTTTCGGCCGCCCCAGCGCAAGCCGGTACGCATGGATCAGATGAATGCCGTCGAGTAGCGTTAAGCCTGTTGCTCTGCGCTGATGCGCCGACCCTGCCAGCTTAACGAGCTGCTTGGAAAAAGCATTATCCCGCGAGGAAATGAGTTTCACGTTTCTGGTGGCAATGGCAGCGGGTTATAAATGAGCGCGACCGATAACTGGAATTGAAACACTGTCTAAAGGCGGGAATTAGACGACGCCGCCTCGAAGAGGCAGCGCAGACCGCGCTGGGTAGTACCCAGGCTGCACTAAGGGAAGTGCATCGAAACCTGTTTCCCGATTCTCATACTACCTATGCTGGCAAAAAATCGCGTTTCCAGCACAGGAAGCACCAGTTGCTGAAAAGTCATTCACGGTTGTGCATCCCCATTCGCTTTTCCAAACGGCTCGATTGGAATCGTACGATATCTGACTTGGAGGATTTCAAGCTCTTCAGTTCCTCCCGGTGCGTGCAGGGTCACCACGGTGCCTTCTTGCGCCTTGATCAGTGCTCGCGCCATGGGAGAAACCCAGCTGATATATCCGCGAGAGGTGTCAATTTCATCGACTCCGACAATTGAAATGGTTTTCGCTTCACCTTTCTGATTGGCAAACGTCACGGTGGCGCCGAAGAAAACCCGCGTTTCATCGTCACGCGGTGCGACTGGGTCGACGACTTCAGCGATGTCCAGTCGCCGGGTAAGAAAACGAATGCGACGGTCGATTTCACGCAGACGTTTCTTACCGTAAATATAATCGGCATTCTCCGAGCGGTCGCCGTTTGCAGCCGCCCACGCCACGGTTGCAGTCACCTGGGGGCGCTCCTTATTCATCAGCCATTGAAACTCGTCCATCAGGCGTTGGTGCCCTGCTGGGGTGATGTAGTTTTTGCTCCCCGCAGGCAATGGCGGCAGGGGACTGTTTACCTCCTCTTCCCCGAAATCGTTATCCGGCTCGGTTTCTTTGGTAAACGCCTTGCTCATATCCTGCTCATCCGGTGGAGCACCTTTCTTTGCCGGCAAGACACGTATAAACCTCGCTCATTCCCGTCCTGGCCCCGCAACCAGCATCCGCTTCGCCTCTTCGGCCGCGCCCATGAGCCCGGCGGTTGGATTCATCACCACATGCACAGGGATGTCCTCCATTAATGAGGAAAAACGGCCCTTTTCGCGAAACGCTTTAATAAACCCGCCCTCCTGCAACTTGCCGATGATTCTGGGCGCAATCCCGCCCGCCACGTACACGCCGTCACGGCACAATCCGGCCAGCGCAAGGTTGCCGGCGTAGGCGCCATAAATTTTCACAAACAGATCGATTGATTTCATCGCAACGGGATACCCCTGGTTGAAGGCAAGATCAGATACCTGCGGGGCCTCGTCGCTCTCCAGGCGCGCCTGCGCCAGGTTCTCCGTACCGCCCCATTCATCCAGCAGGAAATTGAAAATATTGACGAGTCCCGGACCGGACAATACGCGCTCGACCGATACGCGCCCGAAGCGCTTGCGTAAATAATCAAGCAGCCGCATCTGCAACTCATCCACAGGGGCAAAATCGATGTGCCCGGCCTCAGTAGGCAAGGGGATGTAGCGTCCGCCCTGCCATATCAGCCACGCGACGCCCATGCCGGTTCCCGCCCCAAGAGTCACGCGCAGCCCGTTCGCGTAAGGCAGGCCCTTCTGCAGCGTCACGAGATCGTCTACCGCCAGGACCTCGACACTCAGCGCTACGGCTTCAAAATCATTGATGAGCTTGACGGCGGGGATGCCAAATTCCCGCTCCAACACCCTGGCATTCATCAACCAAGGCAAATTAGTCAGCTTGATCCCCTGTTCCGTGACTGGCCCTGCCACCGCGAAACAGGCGCTCAGGGGGGGCTTCATGCCAAGTGCCGAGGTGTTACCCAGAAAATCCCCAAGCACATCGGAAAAGCTTGAGTACTCGCGATTTGAATAACGCCGCTCAAAACGTACTTGAGCGTCGCCAGCCAGCCACTCCGTCGCCTGCAGCAGGGTTTTGGTTCCGCCGATGTCACCACTGACAAAATTATCCGTCATCACGCACCCAATCGTTGTGCCGGGTCCTGGCGATAAAATGAAGCCAGTTGCTCGTAGACCGCCGGATAATAGGATCTGACCGCCTGAGGGGTTTGAAAAAAAGCCTCGCTCATCACTGCAAAGAATTCCGCCGGATTTTCCGCCGCATAAGAATCCAGGGCCGTCGCCTCGCCTGCATCCACACGCATGCAGAAATCCGCATAGGCACTACTAAACGCCTCGCTCCACGCTTCCCGGCTCATGTCCGCGTGCAACGGGGGGTAGCCGTTCGCATCCCCGTTCAGCATGTCAAGCTTATGGGCGAATTCGTGTATTACGACGTTATAACCCTCGTCAGTCTCAACCGTCGCATCCTCCCAGGAAACAATCACCGGCCCCCCCAGCCATGACTCGCCCGACGCAGGCTCCCGCGCATGGTGCGCCACCCCATCTTCATCTATGTATTCGTAATCCCGGACGAACCCACACGGATAAACAATAATTTCCACCCAACCATCATAATAGTCCAAATCCAGATTCAGAATTAGAATGCAGGCCTGCGCCGCAATCGCCACCCGCATTTCACCGGTGACAATCAATCCATGCGCTCCGCTTATTTGCTTGGCGTGAAGAAAAAGCGTAGCGCACTCCCGCAACCGCTCAACCTCGGAACTGCTGAGTCCGCGCAGGAACCTCAGACGTCCTACTGCTTGCTGCCAGAGATCATCGGGAAGGGATTCATTCTTGAGTACGCGGCCGCGATACCAGGCTTTGACATTCAAAGGCATTACCCAATCTCGAAATCAGTCACCCCGGGAACCCTGCGCCTGATTTTCCACTTGAGGCGCATCGAGGTCCACCGCGTCAATCCGGGCAAAGCGCTGGCTGATCTTGCGACTGGAAACATGTACTTCTTCAACATCCTGGTTGGCCTGGCGGATGTGCTCCGCGAGCTTCTTCATGCGCTCGTCGAAGCGCGCAAAATCCTTGCCGAGCTTGGAGAGTTCAATTTTTATGATATGCACCTGCTCGCGGGTTTCGATATCCTTCAGCACTGCGCGCGCGGTGTTCAGAACCGCCATCAACGTCGTCGGCGAAACGATCCACACCTGCTTCTGCATGGCGTAGTCGACGACATCGGATTGATAAGCATGAATTTCCGCGAAAACTGCCTCCGCCGGCACAAACATGACTGCGCCGTCGCAGGTTTCCGGCGGAACAATATACTTGGCCGCGATATCATCGACATGTCGTTTTACGTCAGCCTTGAATTGCTTCTGCGCGGCAGCCCTGCTCGCTTCATCGGCGTTGCGGTCGAACATGCGATGAAAATTCTCCAGCGGAAACTTCGAATCGATAGCCACCATTCCGGTGGGAGGAGGCAGGCGCAAAACACAGTCCGCACGGCTGCCGTTTGACAACGTATGCTGCATCGCATATGCGGAAGCTGGCAGGACATTCCGCACCAAAGCTTCCAGTTGTACCTCCCCGAAGGCGCCGCGGGAACGCTTGTCCCCCAGCAGTTCCTGAAGGCTCACGACGTTGGTGGTAAGACTGTCTATTTTTTTCTGGGCTTCGTCGATCGTGGCCAGCCGTTCCATTACGCTCGTAAAAGTCTCGTTGGTTTTCTTGAATCCCTCATCGAGACGTTCAGCAACATGTCCACTGATCTGGTCCAACCGTGTTTCGATCGTTCCGCGCAATTGCTCGGATGTTTTGCCGAGCGATTCAGACAACCGGTCGCCCTGGTTGATCAACCCCTCGTGCAAGTCCTTGAGCATGTCGCGGTGCTTGTCTTCCAGCAGCCTCGCTTGCTGTCCAAGCAGTTCGCGTACCATCGTGGAGAGTATGCCCAGCCTGATGACGAGAAAAGCCATGGTGATCAGCATCACGGCAGCGGAAGCGGTAATCAGCAGGATTTCGGACATGATGCATGAAAGTATACCGGAGAATAAGAATGCCTACGGCGCGTGTTTCGACCTGAAGCGTCTTCCATCTTCTCCTGCCGCCCGGTTGCTGCATACCGGCGAATTCCTGCTTATTTCATGCCTTCAGGGTAATATCTCTGACTATCCATCTGGTGCCTGCGCCATTTGCTTTGCTGCCGGTCCCGAACCTGCTCCTCAACACCTCCGGCCGAACCACCCACCGGCTGAATATTTTCATTTCGGTTCTCAAGCCGCTCCTTTCGCGCTTTTCTGCCAGCCCTGCGTCGCTCTTCCAGGGCTTTTCGTCCCCCGGGGCGCAGTTCCTCCTGTGCCGCCTCCCACGGTTTCGTCTCCCAGGGTTTCGCTTCCCACGGCTTTGAAGGGGTATTGTCCTGCGCTTGCGGCTTTGCTTGACTCGCGCCGGCCTCCGGGTATCCGCCCATGCTGCCTTCGTTTGCCGCGGCTTGTGACACTGACATGGCCACAACGGCCAGCACTGCCCATCTGTTACATCGTATTTTCATGTTGATATTGGCACCTCTCGCTGTTCGGTCCAGTGAATTTCAGGGTAAGTTGCTGCAATAATCTCGAATAGCTTCACTCAACACTTGGGCAAAGTCCGGGTTCTACCTATCGTTAGCCAACCATCGTTGATCACCTGTCGACTATGCTCTCATCGGCAGGGGGATATACGATCTCCAGCCCATCGGTTCGTGCCCAGGGCGTTATCACATGCGGTTTTCGCTCCTGTACACCCATGATATGTTCGACGCGGAGGCCGCGCAAGACAAGCGCGTCGGCAATCAGCGAACGGTGGCACCGCCATGGCACGGCTTCCGCGCACATCAACGCACATAGCCCGGATGCGGCAATCTCCACGACAGTCCGAATGTTATCGGTGAAGTCGGGCGTTTGCATATAGTCCGCATATCCGCGAAAAGATGCGTTTCGCCAGCCCCTGTTGATGGAGTCCTTGCGCGCGTGTCTAAGCCCGCCGAGGCCCGGCAAGTGGCGGTAGCCAATGTTTGATGCGCGCAGGGCTAGCGGCAGCGTTTCCTGACTGTACTGGGGGTTCCGCCGGGAATGAGGTATGGTACGCACATCAAGAACGAGGCCGATCTCATTCCCTGCCAGCATGTCGATGAACAGGTTCAGTGGGCGTGTTGAATGTCCAATCGTATATATAAGCGGCCCGCGCTGCGCGTCGTGTTTCTCCATACGTTCGGTTCCTCCCTGCACTGAACATCGGTAGAACTTCTACCACATTAACGACGCCACGACGTATGCTTTCCGGGAACAGGGATTGAACAATCAAACACCAACCACGCAGCTGATATGCCCTTAAAATGCACGCTCGGACGCTAGGGCCCGGACGGCGCTGCAACGCAGCCGAAACGTGATGCGTTGAGTTTTACGTCTGACCGCTCCCAGGCCTGTTTAAAACGGGCTTCGATCAGTTCTGCCTGGTCTTTTTTATTTTGCGCACGCAACGCCTGCAATAAACCGTAGAGCGCCCAGCCGGTATTGCGATTTCGCCGCAAGTCCTCCCAGTAAACTGTTTCCGCTTCAGCCGGACGCCCCGATTCAAGCAGCATGGCACCCAATGTCAGCCTGGGGGGCGACTGCCATTCCGGCGGCTCGGTGTAAGCCAGCGCATCCTCAAGGCGGACGGCCCGTTCAAGATGAGAAATGGCTATCTCGGATTGACCGCGCGCCGCGGCAATTTCTCCCGCCAACACCTCCGGACCGATTGCCAGAACGGACCGCGCCGTATTCAGCGACATGAGCGGATGCTCCAGCGACCCATCATGCAGGATACCGCGCAGCACTTCCAATTCCCGTTCCGCCTGCTGCAACTGCCGCGTTGCCGCAAAAGCCAGCCCACGCGCATAGTGCCAGCCGCCCTTCACAAATGCGTTTGTCGAGGACGGGGCAGGCTCCTGTAGAATCTCGTTCCATTTCCCAAACCGAGCCAACGCCCAGTACGGGACGACGCGAAACACCGCCGTTAGTGGCACCTCCTCCAGCATCCTGTCGTCCACCGTACCGGCCACTTTGCGCGCGGACTCAATCGCAACCCGGCTTTGACCGCCCGCGCTGGCAACTGCCCAGAGGAAATGGATGTTGTGCGGAAAGTACGCTACGGAATACAACCCCTGCGCGTGTTTCCGCGCCAGGTAAGCCTCGTCCGCCGCAACCGCGCGCTCATTGCTCTTGATTGCGTCCGCATACCTGCCGACCCGCAGGTAGATATGCGAAGGCATATGTACGATATGCCCCGCATCCGGCATCAGCGTCAGCAGCGTATCGGCTGCCTTTTCCGCTCGCTCGGGAGTGGCGGTAGGCTCTATCAGATGGATATAAAAGTGCAGCGCGCCAGGGTGTTTTGGGTGGCGACGCATTACTTCCTCGGTGATGGCGACAATTTCAGCTGTATCTTTCATTGGATACCCGTCGCGCATCCAGTAACCCCAGGAGTTCAGGTCCATCGACGACTCGACATAGAGCATGGCAATGTCCGGATCAGCCAGGAAGCGGCGATGCACCTCGCGCATCGCGTCAGCGTAGGCCTCATCGTTCGCCTTGCGGCGTTCCGAGTTGCCGCTATAACGCTTTTCAAGGGCCGCTATGAGCGCGCGCTCGCGCGGTGATGCCTTCTCCCCCAGAGAGGCTGCCTTGCGCACCAGTTCGAGAGCCGGCATCTCGTCCTTCGGCTCCATGGGGGCGTTGATATTCGGCCCCAGCACAAGCGCCTGACCCCAATAAGCCATTGCAAGCGATGTGTCCAGTCTTGCCGCTTCCCGGAATGCGCGGCCCGCCTCGGCATGATTAAATGCGTAGGAAAGGTTTAGTCCCTGGTTCATGAACTGCTGCGCCAGCTTGTTCCGCGTGCTCACCGGAAATGTATGCGGGCCCAGATTCAACAGTTCCGGCGCGCCGTCATCACTCTGCCCTGGGAGGTTTGCCCCGGCAGGCTGTCCGTGATGCTGATGCGCGCCGCTCGCACCCCGGGTAGCCGAAGCGGGTTCGTGAGCCAGGACATTATGCGCGAACACGGCCGCAGCGCAGGCCGCGATTGCCGCCAACCGAACAGTCATGAAATCCACGCCATGGGTCTTCACCGATGTCACCTCCTGATAATCGCGGTTCACGGGCCCGCCTCCAGACCACGCAACTCCGACAGGCGGGAAAGTCCAAAATGAATAAAAGCCAGCGCCGCCAATACGGGGGCCACCAGATTTATAAACGGAATAAATTGCATCAACCCCGTCAGCAACCCCAAGACCCACAAGGAGGGGCGTTGCGTGGAAAATATCGCTTGCATTTCTTCCCTGCTGGCATGTTCCGCCAGGGCGTCGTAACGGAATAGACGCTGGTTCAGATAGGCGGTAGCGACAAAGGGAATAATGACACCGACGCCGATTAGCCACAAGGGAAACGTGACCACCCAAATGGCTATAAAGATCGCGAGGGCGAGCAGGGCATTGAGCACGCTGCCGGCAAACCCGCCACCGTTTTTGCGTGCAAGAGAGGGATAGTCGCGGATCGCGACCAGGCGGATCAGCGCAGGCATTGCAAATAAGGCGGTAATGACCAGCGCGGTAACGAAAACCAGCGGCACGAACAGAATCAGATGCGCGATCCCTTGAATTCCGTACGCGATCCATCGCGGTTCGACACCCTCAAGCCAGGTTTGGATGCCAATTGCGGTAAGACCGCTCGCGATCCATACCGAGAAAGTATTCCAGAAGGCCACGCCCAGAATCAACCACAGCAGGCCCGCCGCCAGAATGGGCCAGATAATGATCCACAAGACCTGAAACTGGAACATATCGCGAAAGGCGCGCGAAAGTGCTTCGAATACGGGTGTCACGCACGCTCCTTTCCGGAATAATGCGTCGGCGAGGAAAACCCCGGAGCTATCGATGAGACTCGTAAGAGGGAATAGGCATTCTCTGCTCAAGCTTCACAATAGTTCAGAAAAGCAACAAATGCCTCGAAGGCGATCACTGGATCCCGCTTTTGCACAACGGATCCCCTTCGTAGGCAAAGGAATTGTACCAAGTGGTATGCTCCCAGATTTCGCCGCACACCTCACCGCAGATCTTGCGCTCGAATCCGCACATGCCACCCAACTCGAATCGTGCCGTATACGCGCCGGCTCCGTCTCCACCTTTGAGTTCCAGAATAATTCGTTCTTTATCTTCAATAACGGACGCAGAGTGCATATTGGTGAGATCCTTATAGAGCTTCTCGGGAATCGGAAACGGTTTGCCGTTAATACGCACGAGAAAGGTCTCAGTAACAAATCGAGGGATTCCGCCGTCCATGCCCCACATGCCCGCATCCACCTCGCGGCACTCGCCGTTTCTGCAGCGCCGCTCCTGCAACGTAAGTTCGACTTTTTTTCCGGACGGCAGGACATATCTTTTTTCATGCACGAACGGGCTTGTCACCTCGATTTGCGCAAAGACACATAAGGGCGCGGCAAAATAGCCGAGAAGCACCCATTTTAAAAAGCCCGACATAACGTGCTGCTCATGGGCGTCGAACCCGAGTTGCTGTTACCGGTTTCACGCTATTTCCATGAAGATCTTTTCCGTCACCGCCGCCACCTTCAATTTTTCGAACAGCCTGTCAAACGCTACCCTGCTCTGCCCAACGAAATCCGCGCTCTTCGTTTCGCCCACCAGAATGCATCCCTCCGTGTTGGCGGCCTTGTTTCCGGGATGTATCCTTATCCCTTCAAAGTTCGGCACGTTTAAAAGCAGCGGGAGTGGGCGCTGAAACCGCTGCGAGAAACTGATGACCACCTCGTAGCGCCCCGCCGGTATCGCGGTCTTACCCGCGATCTTTACCGGCCTTACCTTGTCTTCCAGGGTATAGCACTCAAACTGGTCATTCACCAACAGTTCGCCTATCGTGCTCTCTTCGGAAAAATCCGTTCTTTTTACACGCAGTTCCATCCCAACTCCCCTCTCAACCAAACAGGAACCCGGCAGTCGACTAAACAGTTAGGCGTTCCAGGATAATTCGTTTACGCAAACGGGCTACGGGGCTTACACCAAACGGCCGCAATGGCCTTCGGATGCGTTTTAGGCCCCTCACAGCCATATGTTGCTTGCATACTCGCGAAGCGTTAAGGTTAGGATCGCCCTAATTCGGGACAATGACGCGGGGTTCAGCAACGCCTCCAGGTCGTGCCCTTCGCTGTATCTTCAAGAATAATGCTCGCGCTCATCAACTCCTTGCGAATACGGTCAGCCTCGCCGTAATCTTTGTTCGCGCGGGCAAGAAGACGTTTTTGAATCATTTGTTCGATGTGTTCGGGTGTAAACCCCGAGTCCCCCGCCGCTCCAGCTTCCTGGAAGTAATGCTGCGGGTCCTGTTGCAGTAGCCCGAGCACGCTGCCCAGCGCTTTCAGCGATGCGATACTCTTTGACGATGCGGATTTGTTGGTCTCATTCGCGAGATCAAACAGCACCGCGATGGCCTCGGACGTATTGAAATCGTCATCCATTGCCTCCTTGAAACGTGCGGCGTGGGGGTCATGCCAATCAATTTCCATCGGAACTTGACTCGTGTCAAAACTTTTGAGCGCGGTATAAAGACGATCCAGCGCACGCTTGGCGTCTTCCAGATGCATGTCGGAGTAGTTGAGCGGGCTGCGATAATGTGCGCGCAGAATAAAGAACCTCACCACCTCAGGCTGATAGCGGGCAAGAATTTCGCGCACGGTAAAAAAATTGCCCAGTGATTTCGACATCTTTTCGTCATTGACACGCACAAAACCGTTGTGCATCCAGAAATTGACGAAGGGATGATCATGCGCTCCCTCGCTTTGGGCAATTTCATTTTCATGATGCGGAAACTGCAGATCCTGTCCGCCGCCATGTATATCGAAGTGTTCACCCAGGTAATGTTCACTCATAGCCGAGCATTCAATATGCCAGCCGGGGCGACCCATCCCCCAAGGCGAATCCCACTGCGGCTCACCCGGTTTTGCAGCCTTCCACAACACAAAGTCCAGCGGGTCTTTTTTATGCGGATCGATACCCACCCGCTCCCCTGCGCGCAAGTCGTCAAGGGATTTCCCCGAGAGCTTTCCATAGCCGGGAAATTCGTGCACGGCGAAATATACGTCGCCGTTGGCCGCGGCATACCCCAGGCCTTTCTTCACGAGCATGTCTATCATCGCAATCATGCTGTCGATATGGCGCGTCGCAAGCGGCTCGAACGTCGCCGGTTCCACCCCAAGCGCGGCCGCGTCTTCTTCCATGGCCTTGATGAAGCGAGCGGTGAGCGCCTCGAAGGACTCGCCATTCTCGTGCGCCCGCCGGATGATTTTATCGTCGATATCCGTGATATTGCGCACGTATGTCACGTTGAACCCGCTCGCCCGCAACCAGCGTTGCACCAAATCGAAAACCACCATCATTCGAGCGTGGCCAAGATGGCAATAGTCATAGACCGTCATGCCGCAAACGTACATTTTGACCTTGCCGGGCAGCATGGGAATAAAGTCCTGCTTTTCCCTGGCGAGAGAATTGTGGATTCTGAGCATCTGGCAAGATTGTGAATTGAACAGGCTTCTTGGTAGAATCGTGCGGATTCCAAGATAACTCAACAAGAACCGGAGAAGTATAGCATAATGAAAAGGCTCGATTTTCGCCGGATAAATGCCCCTATTGCGGCCTGTATCACTGTTTGTATTACTGTTTTGCTGACGGGGATGAGTTCTGCCGCACTGGCCGATGAAAATGAGGAAGTTGCGAAGCTCTACCAACAAGGCAGCCTGGGGAAGGCGCTGGAGCAAGCCGATGCCTATCTGGCCAGGAAGCCCAAGGACCCCCAAATGCGCTTCCACAAGGGTCTGATCCTTACCGAACAAAAGAAAACAATAGCAGCCATTCAGGTTTTTTCTTCGCTGACGGAGGATTACCCGGATCTGCCCGAGCCATACAACAACCTCGCGGTGTTATACGCGAGCCAGGGACAGTACGACAAAGCCAAGGGCGCGCTAGAAGCGGCAATACGTACTCACCCGAGCTATTCCACGGCGCACGAAAATCTTGGCGACATTTACGCAAAGATGGCAAGCCAGGCTTACGGCAAGGCTCTTCAGCTGGACAATCGTAATGCCGGCGCGCAGACCAAGCTCGCGATGATCAAAGACCTCTTCGCGAGCAGATCCGGAAAAATTCAAACCGCAGCGGCAGCTCCTGCAACGTCTGCGCTGGCGGGCGAGTCAGCGGCGGAAACGTTACCCAAGACTCCCGTCAAAACAACGGAGAAGACCGGCCCGAAAGCAGAGCAACCGGAGAAATCCGAATCTGAGAAAACAGCCACCGCCGAAAAAACTGCGCCTGAAGCTCAGGCGGTATCCGACAGTTCCTCCGAGGTGATCAAGATCGTGAACGCGTGGGCGAAAGCCTGGTCGGAAAAGGATGTCCCCGCCTACCTTGCCTTTTATGCGACCGATTTCCGCGCTCCCGGCGGCGCATCTCGCGGCACATGGGAGAAAAGCCGTCGGGAACGCATCGGCAAGGCAAAATCCATTCAGGTAGCCATCGTCAATCCCAAAATCAGTCTCATCGACGATACCCACGCCAGAGTAACTTTCAAGCAGTCCTACCACTCGGACGCCATCAAAAGTAATACGCTAAAAACACTTGAGATGACCAAAACAGGGGACAAGTGGCTCATCCATCAGGAACACGTAGGGCGATGACATCGTCGGGCATTGCAGCAGGGAGCTTGCTTGTCACTCTGCTGGCGGTTGCCATGACGATATTGAGTCCAGCCATGACTAGCGCATTCGCCAGTGATCGTCCCGCCTCCGCGGGCCTTTCCGCAACCGGGCCGGAAGCGATGCTCGTCAAAAGCTTGCAGGAAATTGCGGACAGCCGCATGGATTCCGCCTTGACCGGAATTGAGCAAGTCCTCCACGCCAACCCGAACTTCCGGCTTGCTCATCTGATCAAAGGCGATCTGTTGCTGGCTCGCACCCGCCCCATCAGCGCGATGGGGGAGACCGCCGGGACCGGCCAACAGCAAATTACCGATCTTCGCGATGAAGCGAGAGCGCGAGTGCGCCGCCACCTTGAGCCGGTTCCAGGCGACAGGATGCCCAAGTACCTCCTGCAAATGCAACCCGAACAGAAATATGCCGCAATCGCCGATACGAGTAAATCCCGGATGTATATATTTGAGAATGTGGGCGGTAAAGTCCGCTACGTGGCCGATTATTACATTAGCAGTGGGAAAAACGGATCGCAGAAATTAAAGGAAGGAGACAAAAAAACTCCCATTGGCGTCTACTTTATTACAGCCAATGTTCCCCGGGAAAAACTGACCGATTTTTATGGCGGAAAAGCATTTCCTATTAACTACCCGAACGAATGGGATAAGCGGCACGGCCGTAGTGGATATGGCATCTGGCTCCACGGCACGCCCTCCGACACCTTCAGCCGGCCGCCTCGTGCCAGCGATGGTTGCGTGGTGCTCTCCAATCAGGATTTGGACCGGCTTAGCCCCAAATTGCAGGTCGGGGTCACGCCCGTTATCATCAGCGACCGGATCGATTGGGTAAAACCTGAAGACACTGTGCTCCTGCGCGACAGGCTGGCCCGGCATCTGGAAAACTGGCGGCGGGATTGGGAAAGTGGCAATATCGAGGCTTACCTGAAGAATTATGGGCGCGATTTCGTCAGCGGGAATCAGGGCCGGTCCGAATGGGCACAACACAAACGCCAGGTGAACGCCAGCAAAAGCTGGATCAAGGTCGGAATCAGCAATATAGGCATGTTTCTCTACCCGGGGCGGGAAGACTTGGCGGTCGTGGATTTCGATCAGGAGTACGCAAGCAATAACCTGTCGAATAAGATGAGAAAGCGCCAATATTGGATGAAAGAAAACGACACGGGGCCGTGGAAAATAATCTACGAAAGCGCCGCATAGAATCAGGAACAAGAGATTGCGGCACAAGTCGCTGAGAAAAAGGTTCTCGAGCACACAAGTAGGACGCTACTTTTCCAATACCTTATCCATTTTTTCCAACCATTCTTCCCATTATGCATATTTTTGGACGTCTCGCCCTTGCTCTTGCGCTTTCTTTCAGCATCACCAGCTATGCGGCCAATCCTCAGGTTGAGATAAAGACCAATCTCGGCAATATCGTGGTTGAACTCTATCCCGATAAGGCCCCCAAGACGGTGGATAATTTTCTTCGCTACGTGAAAGATGGCTACTACCGCAACACTGTATTTCATCGCGTCATACCCGGCTTCATGATTCAAGGCGGCGGCTTCGATAAAAACCTCTCTCAGAAGCCAACCCGGACACCGGTCGAGAACGAGGCGGCAAATGGCCTGAGGAACGATGCCGGGACCATTGCGATGGCCCGCACTTCGGACTCCCACTCAGCCACGGCGCAATTTTTCATCAACGTCTCCAGTAACGCCTTCCTCAACCATACCTCGCCCACCCCGCAGGGTTACGGCTATACCGCGTTCGGCAAAGTCGTCCAGGGGATGGACGTTGCCGAAAAGATCGCGGCAACGCCGACCGGGGCACGCGGACCCTTCCCGGGCGACGTACCGAAGTCGGATATCATCATAGAAGAAGTCAGGCTGATCCCAGACGGATCTCCTCAACCCTCCAACCCATCCACGAAATAGGTATAAAACATGATAAAACTGCACACCAATTACGGCGACATTACCCTTGAGCTGGACAGCGAAAAGGCCCCGTTAACCGTCCAGAATTTCGTGGACTACGTGAACAGCGGGAACTATGACAACACGATATTTCATCGCGTTATTGACGGTTTCATGATTCAGGGCGGCGGGTTTGAGCCGGGCATGGTACAGAAGCAAACCCGTGCCCCAATCCAGAACGAGGCCGCGAACGGCCTGAAAAATGACAAGTACACCGTTGCCATGGCGCGCACGTCGGACGTCCACTCCGCCACCACGCAGTTCTTCATTAACGTCGCGAACAATAATTTTCTCAACTACAGTGCGCCGAACTCTCAGGGATTCGGCTATTGCGTATTTGGTAAAGTCATCGAAGGAATGGACGTGGTCGACAAGATCGCGAAGGTGAACACCGGCAATCGGGCCGGGCATCAGAACGTGCCGGTGGAGAATGTGTTGCTCGAGAAAGCGGAAGTGATCGAGTAGCAATATCGTCACCGATCAAGATTTCTTCCCAGCAGGGGAAGGTCAAACCGCTTTTGATCCACGGTTCAATTGGTTGTAAGCAGTTAAAGCTAAAGCGCTCGTCACGAAGATAGATATTTCACAAGGGGAACACTATGTCTGCTTTCCGGGTTGTTGCATCGGTATCGATCAGTATCTGGCTACTTGCGCTCGCCGGATGCGCCACCACCACCAGCGGCGGCGCAGTGGGCGCAAACCGTTCTCAATTGCTTCTTATATCGTCCGAGCAACTGGAGCAGACTGCATCCCTCGGGTATACCAAGCTCAAGTCAGAAGCGTCACAAAAAGGCGCATTGAACAAGGATGAGAAGCTGTTGCAACGCGTACAGGCTATCGCCCGCCGCATCGAACCTCAAACGGCGGTATTTCGCAAGGACGCGCCCGGCTGGAAATGGGAAGTGAATGTAATCGATAGCGATGAACTCAATGCGTTTTGCATGCCCGGCGGCAAGATCATGTTCTATTCCGGCCTGATCAACAGGCTTAAACTCACCGACGAGGAAATTGCCGTAGTGATGGGGCATGAAATTGCCCATGCCTTGCGCGAACACTCGCGCGAGCAGGTATCGCAGGCAATCGCCGCGCAGACCGCGCTCGGGTTGGGAACCGCTGCGTTCGGCATCAGCCAGAATACGGCCACTCTCGCTGCTGTCGGCTATCAAGCGTTGCTCGCCACCCATTTCAGCCGCAGCGATGAGGCAGAAGCTGATCGTATCGGTCTGGAGCTGAGCGCCCGCGCCGGATACAACCCACGCGCGGGTATCACGCTATGGCAGAAAATGATGAATGCGAAGGAGGGCGGACAAATGCCCGAATTTCTGAGCAGCCACCCGGCAGACTCAACCAGGGTTCAGCAGGTCGAGTCGCTATTACCGGTTGTCATGCCGCTCTATGAAGCCGCGCGGCGCGGAACTTAACCTCGAAAGGTCTTATACCCGTGATGGGTTTCTGCACTGATCAAAAAATGAGAACCGGGCCAAGTGCGTGCTGGTCGTACTTGGCCCTGCCTGGAAGTTAAGCGCTGCTATTCGATTCTTTTGTCCCTGACCCGATTTCCTATTTGACCACCCTCGTACACGGATGAGGATGAAGCGTTGCCAGCCGTATCTTTGACCATCGCCTGGATCAGGTGGGCCCCGGCCTCGACATTGCGGATATTCCAGTTGTAGCCTAAGGTGCTTCCGGTTCCGGTCGCCTTCGGCACGCCATCGATATAAAGCATGTGGGTAGTGCCCACGTCCCGCTATCGTCCGTCGCATTCAAGCTGATCGCCACATTGCTGCCCGAGAAATTGTCAGCCAATCTAACTATACATAGATTGGCGGTATTGGATATTGGACCAAGATAAAGTCCGCAGCAAATCCCTGAAATATCAACTATTAACGCCGCACCTAATTGCGTCGGAAATCTTTACACCCCGATATCCCCCCGGCCTGCATATACCATATGTCTTTGACAGAACATAGGTATTTTATTAGGCATGGAAATTGCTTTCTGACGGATTAAACAGATGATGGTATGCAAATGGAAGCATCTGTTGCTAAAGCGATTAAGACTAATAAAAAAGGAAAAATCATGACACGGTATTTCAGAAGTACAAAAATGGCTGCGGCACTGGCCGCCTTGGGTTTCATGTCCCTGGTGGGGAGCGCGCAGGGAGCCCTGCTCCAAATCGACTTCACCAAGGCGGGCGCCTTTTCGGGCACGTCACCCACGCTCCCGTCCGATCCTAACGCGGTTTTTGCAAGGGCAATTTTCGATGATCACGGCGGCTCGGGCTCAGTAACCCTGACGATGACGGTCCTGAATAATCTGTCTGCAGGGGCCTATGTAAATGACTGGTATTTCAATGTGGGCTCGGCCCCTCTTACGGGCATCAGCTTTACCAGCGGAGTCGCGGCCCCAAACATCGACAATGGAACGAATGCTTTTAAAGCCGACGGTACCGGCGGGAACTTCGACTTCGCCTTCCATTTTAATACCCGTAATCCGGGGAGTCTCGGACAAGGCTTCTCTTCCGTATATACGCTTACAGATCCGGGTATCACAGCCAATTCCTTCAATTCTATTTCGATATCTTCGCCAATCAACGCGGGAAACGGCGGGTATCTCAGCGCTATCCACGTTCAGGGTTATGGTAATAGCGTATGGATCGCCGGCGACGAGAGCGTTCCGCAAGCACAAATACCAGAACCGGCCACGCTAGCACTCATTGGGCTTGGCCTGATTGGAATTGCCGCAAACCGCCGTCGCTGGAGTTAACACGCGAACAAAAAACCCCGCTCAAGCGGGGTTTTTTTCAACTGTTCTGGTTAACGTCTGCATCGACATCGCCTTCTTCGAACTAAGTTGCTTACTGTCGAGCAATTTTACACTTCATTTCCTTGAGCTTGCGCATCACCGCAAATAACACCCGTTGCGAGGAAGGGCAAGCTCGGCATACAAAAACGATGAACTGCCTACCATGTCTATGGCACTCTAACGTGAGTTGCATAGGTGAGTTGCATAGGTGAGTTGCATAGTTTTGCACGGCGCGTTTAAGAAGTTCGCGGCACTATTTCACTACGTTCACGTTCACTGATGCGGACGAAGTATTGCCGGCCCTATCCTTTGCTACTGCCCGGATTGTATGCAGTTGACCTGGAACATCCTTCGGCCGCGTATTCCAAGCGTAACTCAATGTATTGCCCGTCCCGCTAGCTACCATTGCGCTATCCACATAGACATATAGCGTGATTCCCGCCGCACCGGCGTTGTCGGATGCGTTGATGGTAATCGTCACCCGTCCCGAGACATTGCCGGCCACGGGATTGATGATCTTAACCGTGGGTGCTGTCGTGTCTTTGGTAATGGTCACGGGTCCATTGGCGACGTTTACCGCTACCGGCTCAGATGCGTCAACATTACCCACAGCGTCGTACGCGTAGGCAATGAGACTTGCAATACCGTCTGGTGAACCGGCTGAGTCCCAGGTAAAGGCGAATGGGGCGGCGTTATCGATAGCTACAGTATTGTTATTTACCCTGAGTTCTACCCTGCTTACCTCAATATTGTCCGTAGCGGATACGTTAACCGGTACCAGTCCGGATACCGTCGCATCTGGATAGGGGGATGAGATCGAGATAACCGGCGACTGAATGTCGAGGGCCGGTGTAACAGAAATAACAGCCTGCACCGCCCCAGCGGCGCTTACCCGGCCGTACCCGAAGTAAGGGTCACGCCCCCTGTCGCCAAGATCAATGGCGGTCGAGAAGAGACGCTTTTCTATGTCCGTATTCGGCAGGCCCGGATTGGCTGCCATCATCAACGCAACCACCCCGGCCGTTATCGGACTGGCAAATGACGTGCCTGAAACCCATCCGTAACCCCCGCCCCATGTCGTGGTCAGGATGCCCGCGCCAGGCGCCGACATGGCAACAAAACTTCCATAGCTCGACCAGCTTGCTTTGAAGTCATTGCCGTCTGTAGCAGATACCGCAATCAGAGTAGTGGTGGGTGTGTAATTCTGATCAATTCCATTATTCCCGGCGGCGACCACCACCAGGCCGCCCTTATTTTTCATGTATTGGGAGGCATTCTGAATGCTGGCGCTTCCCGCAACGCCATTAAAGCTCACGTTGGCAATACGCGCCCTGTTGTCGGCGGCCCAGGTCAAGCCCTTTGCGATCGTGCTGATGTAAGCCGAACCTGTAGTGCCGGCAACGCGAACAGGCATGATCTTCGACTGGCCCGCCACACCCGATATGCCGACCGCATTATTCGTAATTGCTGACGCCGTACCCGCCACCTTCGTGCCATGACCGAATACGTCAGAGGTTATGGAGTTGTTATCGTAGAAGTTCCAGCCGGCAACCATACGGGACGAAAGATCAGGATGGGCTCCGTCCACGCCCGAGTCCAGAATGGCAATGGTGACGCCTGATCCCTGCGAGCGGTCCCATGCAGATGAAGCGCCAATTTTGGGCAAGTGCCAGGCATTGCCATATTGGGGATCATTCGGTACGAAATCAGGCTCCACAAGATAGTCAAGTTCCGCAAATTTTAGATGCGGGTGGTGAGCCAGCCTTGCGGCAATCGCTCTTTCCGAGCCGTGTGCCGTCAAATCCACTATATACAAATCGCTCTGTCCGATCTTCCTCGCCTTGCCGCCATGCTCGTCTAGGATCTTCGCAAGCTCCTTTTCAGAAAGTCCAGCGTTGGGCATCACCAGTATCCTGCCCTCCGCCCAAGTCCCTCCACGGCCAGCTCCCGGCACCCTGCTCTCCGGCTCTCCGGCCATCGACCCGAGCGAAAACAATCCTGCGAACACGGCAAGAATCATTGCTCCCGTGCTGCTCCGGGCCGGGAACGCATTCCTGAATTTTTTTAAACAGCACGTGACGATCGCACTCCTGAAATTGCCACGCAATTTGATCTCGCTGATGTTCACTTCGATTCCTTTTTTTTGTTGTGAAAGACAGTTGTATCCTGTAGCTCTCGGTATTGGAGAACATAAAGCCTCTTAACGGCGATTCGATCTTTTCCTGAACCTTGAATGAGCGGTTATCAATACAGAGAACACATCAGTTCAGTCGAGGCTCTGAGCACATGTCAAACTGATGAGCTTGGGTTTGTTAAGCAGGTTTCATGCCAGCCCCTTATCTCCTTTTCAGATAAAGGGTTAAATAAAAAAAAACAGAATTTTGTTGCTTGATGGCTACAGGCTCGACGTAGTCTTCATCTAAGCTGTTGAGAATGAGCTTCTTTTAATGTCGCCACGCAGCGACAACTTTAGATGACCTACGTATGATTGAACCGAGCTCTGCAGAGAGGCGAAGAAAACACTGCCTCAGCCCCTCCGCTTGTATCGGTGCGCGTCGCCAGGAGCCTTGACAATGGCAAATACCATTGGCATGCCCTCGTACTGTTGACAGCCTGGCTGAGTCTATTGATTTTGCTCGGGGGAACACTTCCCGCTTCGCCAGCACGGTCGCTAAAATTCCAGCGCCGGTCGCGTTCTGTTTTTCACAGCGCCTGGCTCAAGCGCGTGCGCACTGGGAAATACCGTTATACGAAACGCTGTTAACGATAACCAGAACGGGGCGGCGAAGGCATCAGCCTGGCCGGGGGTTGCGGAATACGTGAGTATTGCAGCCCTTGCTCTCCATCTGATGTCGAACGAGATACTGAGTGGCACACTGGAGCAGACGTTTGAATGCGCCGCACAGCTTGTGAATCAAGCGCTTGAGGCGCGCCTGGAAGATCCTGACGGCGTGAGTCCCCGATGATTTTCGTATTGGGAGGAGTCGTGCTGGTGATATTCCGGCGCTACCGTTGCCGGTTATGGACATCAACCAACTGGGTCTATGACGGTCTGAATACCCGCTTCAGGCCACACTCAGTCCCCTGGCTAAATCGTCCTGGATATCCTTCGAGGCTTCCAATCCAACCGCAATTCGCAACAATCCATCGGTAATTCCCGCAGCATCCCGGCTCTCCTGGCTAATGCGAGAGTGCGTGGTGCTGGCAGGATGAGTCAATGTGCTTTTTGTGTCGCCCAGGTTGGCGGTAATTGAAATCATGCGTACGGAGTCGACAACCCGCCATGCCGCTTCCTTGCCATTTTTCAACTCGAATGAAACGATTCCGCCGCCGGTCTTCTGTTGACGCTTGGCGAGTTCATGTTGCGGATGGGACGGCAAGCCAGGGTAATGTACTCGCGCGACTCCGGGTCGCGCTTCCAGCCAGCGGGCAACTTCCAGTGCATTTGCCGAGTGCGCATCCATCCTTAATTTAAGTGTTTCCATTCCCTTCAGAATAACCCAGGCATTAAACGGGCTTAAGCTTGGACCGGCGGTGCGCAGGAAGCTGAACACCCCACCCATGACCAGGTCGCGTTTGCCCAGCACTGCCCCGCCCAGGACTCTGCCCTGCCCCTCCAGGTATTTGGTCGCCGAGTGAATCACGAGGTCGGCACCGAGTTCCAACGGCCGTTGCAGCGCGGGAGAACAGAAGCAGTTATCGACCGCGAGCAACGCCCCGGCTTTCCTCGCCACGGACGAGAGCGCGGCGATGTCGGAGATCTCAGTAAGCGGGTTTGATGGGGTCTCCACAAACAGCAGTTTTGTGGCAGGCTTTAACGCCGCCTCCCATGCCGCAACGTCAGTAGCAGAAACAAACGTGGTCTCGATATTGAAACGCGTGAGAATATTACTGAACAGATTTACCGTGGACCCAAACAGGCTGCGCGACGCGACGATGTGATCGCCCGCCGACAGCAGGCCCATCACGCAGGATAGAATCGCGGACATGCCGGAAGAAGTCGCGACACAGGCTTCGGCACCCTCAAGGGCGGCGAGCCGCTCTTCGAACGCCGTAACGGTAGGATTGGTAAAGCGCGAGTAGATGTTTCCCGGCTCCGCGCCGGAGAAGCGCGCGGCCGCTTGCGCGGCGCTTTCGAATACAAAACTTGAGGTTAGAAACAGCGCCTCCGAGTGCTCATTGAATTGGCTGCGGTGAACACCAGTATGCAACGCCAGTGTTTGCAGCTCCAAATCGTCAGACATGCAAAAAATCTCCTCCAAATAAAAAACCCGTTCAGCGCACGCTAAGACGGGTTTTCCCGCTTTAGCCGAATTTATAACGCGCCCGCAAGCTGAATATCAAATCGGCGCACAACTGTTACGCTACGCTCGGTAGCTGAGTTTGTCAATCTCCAATATTTTCCTACTCTGCTGAAGCCAGATTCAAATCCAGTTGCGTACTGGATCCGGTTCGCGACAATAATTCCCCGCCTGTCCGCTGGGCTTCCAGAAAGGCCAGATACTCCGGTGTGACATCCCCGGTAATGTAGTGCCCATCGAAACACGACGTCTCGAAATTCTGGATGGATGGGTTAAGCCGAGACACGTCTTTTATGAGTGCATCGAGTTTCTGATAAACAAGGAAATCAGCGCCTATTTCGCGGCGGATTTCGTCTTCATCCCGGCCGGTAGCGATCAGCTCATGACGCGTGGGCATGTCGATCCCGTAAACGTTGGGGAACCTCACCGGGGGCGCGGCAGAAGCAAAATACACCTTATTGGCGCCTGCTTCCTGCGCCATCTGCACAATTTCGCGACTCGTGGTGCCCCGCACGATGGAGTCGTCCACCAGCAACACGTTCTTTCCGCGAAATTCCACGCTCATGGCGTTAAGTTTCTGGCGAACCGATTTCCGCCGCAACTGTTGTCCCGGCATGATGAAGGTACGGCCGATATATCGGTTCTTGACGAACCCTTCGCGGAAACTGACTCCTAGGCGGTTTGCCAGCTGCAAGGCGCTGGGGCGGCTGGAATCCGGAATGGGGATGACTACATCGATATCCAGGTGTCGCATGGTCGAGGTAATCTTGTCCGCCAGGCTCTCCCCCATGTTAAGCCGCGTTTCATAGACCGATATGCCATCCATTACTGAATCAGGACGCGCCATATAGACATACTCGAAAATGCATGGATAGTGCACGGGGTTGACGGCGCACTGTTTATTATAAAAATTGCCGCGCTCGTCGATAAATATTGCTTCACCCGGCGCAACGTCTCGGATCAGCTTGAACCCCAGGGTATCGAGCGCTACGCTTTCAGACGCCACAAGGTACTCCAGCCCGTGCTCCGTCTCGGCGCCACCAAATACCAATGGGCGAATGCCATAGGGGTCGCGAAAAGCCAGCAATCCGTATCCCGCAATCATCGCTACTACCGCGTAGGCACCCCGGCATCGACGATGAACGCCGGCCACCGCGTCAAAAATGGCCGCAGGGTCGAGCTGGTGATTCTTCGTGCTCGTTTGCAATTCATGAGCCAGAACGTTCAGCAACACTTCCGAGTCCGAATTGGTATTGACGTGACGCAGGTCCTCCCGGAACAACTCCTGGTTGAGCTGGGCCGCGTTGGTGAGATTGCCGTTATGCCCAAGCACGATGCCAAACGGCGAATTGACATAAAATGGTTGCGCCTCGGCTGGTGATTCAGAGGAACCGGCCGTGGGATACCTCACATGCCCAATCCCGATGTTGCCAAGTAGCGCGCGCATATTGCGGGTACGGAACACATCCCGGACCAGTCCGTTGCCCTTGTGCATATGAAAAGTATTGCCTTGCGCGGTCACGATCCCGGCCGCATCCTGCCCGCGATGCTGAAGCACCAGCAACCCGTCGTATAGCAACTGGTTGACGGGCGTTTGTGCGACAAGACCCAGTATTCCACACATGATTTACACTCCGCAAAGATCGCCCGGATAAACGCCGCGAAAAATTGAAAGTAAAGCTTCTTCCACGCCGCAAGCCGGATGCCGGGCATGAAATCTTTGACCTGTGCGATCGCTCATCATTCGCGCTTCGATTTCACATAGTTGATGTGGCGCGACACATCCTGAGGCAGCCACGGAATGATCATCATTGCCGCGGTTTCGAGCGGTCCGCTCAGCATGGCCTTTTTCCAGAAAGGCTCCTGCGGCACGGCAGTAAATCCCGCCGCCAGCACCACCAATAACACCACTAGCAGGCCGCGCGCCAAACCAAATAGAGATCCCATAAAGCGGTCGGCAAATCCGAGCCCCGCTGTTTTCACCAACGCTGATACCAGCATCGCCAGCAAACCCATTGCCAATAGTGCTGACAGGAAAATGGAGGCAAACGCGAGGATGCCGCGAAACTGGTCGCCAACAATCGCGGACGGCAGCATGGGCGCAAACCCTGCTGCAAGTGAACTTGCCACCATGAATGCGATGATCCAGCCCGCCAGAGACAGAAGCTCTCGTACCATACCCCGCACCACGCTCAGCAAAATCGATAGTACGAGTATGGCAAGAACCGCGTAATCAAAAATAGTCATGCGCGATTAATCAATCCACCGAAACCCGATTTGCTTCCCCGCAGCATCGGCGAAAAATAGCACAGCCTCATCATGCTATTTATCGGCAACCACCCCGTTGAATCCCAACGTCTTCAATTTTTCGCGGGCATTCTCCGCGTCCTCACGCGTGCGAAACGGGCCAACACGCACCCGCGTGATGTCGCCCTTCCCCACGGCCTTCTCCGCGTTTCTATCCAGCCCCTTATCGACCTTGATGGTTTCAGTATATGCTTCCGCGCCGATAATCGAAGCAATATCCTTCGCTACCAGGTTCTGCAGCTTCTGGTTGGCCTTTGCCGGGTCGGTAAACGCCCCCAGTTGCACTACAAACAGTTCAGAACTGGCAGGCGCTGCCGTCCCCCTGGCGCTTCCGGCGGCTACCTTGGATCCCGAGTCTCCCGTCCCTTTGGACGCGTCCGGCTTTTCGACTCCCTTTACAGTGGGGGCGGATTTGCCCGAGGATTGAGGCGCCGGGTGATTTGCCGCCGGTATTTCACTCGCGGGAGTTTCCGGCGCAGTCCTGGCGGGAACGTCCCTGGCCCCCTCGGATTCAGGCCCGAGTTCATCGACGGCATCTTCCGCGGGAATGCGGATATCAATTTCCTCGATGCGTTGCTCCGGTTTGCTATCGAGCACCATCGGTAAAATAACGACGGCTGCGATGACCAGGGTAATTGATCCGACAAGCCGTCTTCTCGCGCGCTTTCTGAGCTGAGTTTCTTCTTCGCTAACGGTCTTTGCCACTTGAATGCCCTGATTAACCGTGCACAACTTTTTTATGGATTAATGCTTCAGCCACGGTGTGAAATGAGCCGAAAACGCAAATTCTATCATTTACGCTTGCCTGCTCACAGGCGTATGCATAAGCTGCGGCGGGACTGGGGAAGCGAAGAATCGTCTCGCTTCCCGCCGCCGTCGCATCTTGCACTTGCGCTGCCCCTTCCGCTTGCCGATCCACTGGGGTCACTCCCGCTGCTTCGAGCGCATGTTCGATTTCGCCAGAAGAAGCGCCACGAGGCGCATTGATACTCGCCACCAGCCATACATCCACTCTGGGCGCAAGCACGCGCGCGACGCCAACGATATCCTTATCCCTGAGCATGGCAAACACCGCGTAGGTTTTTCGATAGCGCCCCATGCTATCAAGGCATTCCGCCAGAACCGATGCCGCGCCCGGATTGTGCGCGACATCCAGGATTATCGCCGGACGTCCCGGTAAAACCTGAAACCGGCCCGGCCACACGAGATCCAATAGACCGTGGCGGACATTGCTCATGGTAACCGGAAGCAGATCGCGGAGGGCATCAAGTGCAGTGAGACCCGCACTGGCATTACGCAACTGATGCGCGCCACGCAGAGCGGGATAGGGAAGAGAGTAGCGCTTTCGGCCCCTTCCCCAGTAATTCCACCCGTTTGCGTCCGTCGAGTACCCGAAGTGTTTACCGATGTGCAATAACTCCGCGCCGACTGCATCCGCATGCAGGCGCACCGCCTCAGGCATATCAGGGTCAGAGCAGATCGCAGGCTTTCCCTTCCTGAAGATACCCGCCTTCTCGAATCCGATCATCTCGCGTGTGTTCCCGAGATAATCCATATGATCGAAGTCAACGCTGGTCAGCACGGCACAGTCGGCGTCGAAAACATTGACGGCATCCAGCCGCCCGCCCAGCCCCACTTCCAGAATGGCGATCTCCACTCCCGCCTGGATAAACAGCTGCATTGCCGCCAGGGTGCCAAATTCAAAATACGTCAATGAAACACCCGCGCGAACCCGCGCGGATTCAATGGCCTGAAAAGCTTCGCATAATTCGGGATCGGTTGCTTCCCGTCGGCCTATCCGCACTCGCTCGTTGTAGCGCAATAAATGAGGCGAAGTGTAACAGCCTGCCCGATATCCTGCATGGCTCAGAATTGCTTCCAGCATGATGCAGCACGACCCCTTGCCATTGGTGCCGCCGACGGTGATGATGGGAAACGACGGCTTAAGATCCAATTCGGCCCTGACGCGGCCCACACGCTCCAGTCCCAGGTCGATTGTCGAGGGATGGAGTTGTTCGAGCCTCAGCAGCCAATCGGTAAGTGTTGGAGCTTCGGAATGGATTTCGTTCGATCCCATGCACCCTCAGGCTTGATGAAATACGGGAGAACCGACACCAGGCCGGCTATCAGGCCGGTTATGAAGCGCGCGTCAGCAGCGTGCACAGGTTGGCAATCTTGTCGCGCATGCGCCTGCGATCTACGATCATGTCGATGGCGCCATGCTCCAGCAGGAATTCGGCGCGCTGAAAACCTTCGGGCAGGGTTTGACGCACCGTCTGTTCGATTACGCGCGGCCCGGCAAAACCGATCAGCGCACCCGGCTCAGCGATTACCACATCACCGATAAAGGCGAAGCTGGCTGATACGCCGCCCATGGTCGGGTCGGTCAATACCGAAATAAAGGGAAGGCGTTCCTGGCTCAACTGCGTGAGCGCCGCTGTTGTCTTGGCCATTTGCATGAGCGATAGAAGTCCTTCCTGCATGCGTGCGCCGCCACTTGCGGTGAAACACACGAAAGCCAGGCGCTGCTCGACGCAAGTCTGAACCCCGCGTACGAAGCGCTCCCCCACGACCGAGCCCATCGATCCACCCATGAAACCGAATTCGAACGCTGCCGCCACCATCGGTACCGCTTTGACACTACCCTGCATGACCACCAGCGCATCATCCTCATCGGTATCTCTTTTCGCCTCAGATAACCGATCGATATAACGTTTGCTGTCCTTGAATTTAAGCGGATCGATGGACTGAACTTCCGGACCGATCTCGTAGCGACCCTCGGCATCAAGAAATAAATCAAGGCGCACGCGGGCGGAAATGCGGTTGTGGTGGTTGCACTTGGGACAGACGTTAAGATTGTTCCCCAAGTCGGAGTAATACAGTACGGCGTCGCACGAAGCACATTTGCTCCACAAGCCCTCGGGCACGGCCTTTTTTTCGCCACCACTTTCCTTGCGCTTGATTTTTGGCGGCAGCAGTTTCTGAAACCAGCTCATAGGTATCTGAGGAAAATCATGCAGGCTATCGCTGTCATATGGGTCTGACTTCGTCTATGGCGCTGCGCAGGGATTTGACCAAGGCATGCACGTTGGCTAAAACTTCTGCGCGGGACGAGTTTTCTATTTCCTCGATGATCCGGCTGCCAACCACGACTGCGTCGGCAAGCTTTGCCACCGCTTTGGCGGTCGTGCTATCGCGGATGCCAAAACCGACACCGATAGGAATGGAGATGGATGAACGCAACTGCGCCAGTTTATTGGCGACATCGCTGAGGTCAAGGTTAGAGGCGCCGGTAACGCCTTTTAGCGAAACATAATAAACATATCCTTGCGCCATCTTTGCCACCTCTTCGATGCGCGCCTGTGGCGTGGTGGGAGAAAGCAGGAAGATAGCGTCGATTTGCTGGTGCCGGAGAAATTCGACCCACTCCGCGGACTCTTCGGGCGGGTAATCCACCGTCAACACCCCGTCTACACCACACTCCTTCGCGCTTGCGGCAAATGGCTCGTAGCCCATCGCTTCTATCGGGTTGGCATAACCCATCAGTACGACCGGCGTGGTAGCGTCGCTTCGCCTGAATTCCTTCACCATCGCCAGCACGTCCCTCAACCCGATGTGGTGCTTTAAAGCCCGCTCCGACGACCGCTGTATCGTGGGACCATCCGCCATCGGGTCGGAAAACGGAACCCCCAGCTCGATAATATCCGCACCCGCCTTTACCAGTTCGTGCATTAACGGCACCATCAGTCCTGGTTCCGGATCACCTGCAGTGATAAACGGGATCAATGCCTTTCTATGTTGCTGACGAAGCTCGTCAAATACGGTAGCGATACGAGACATAAAGGGGAAGTCGGTTATAAAGCAATATCGGATGCCTGCGCCACGGTGCCCATGTCCTTGTCCCCTCGTCCGGACAGATTCACCAGCAGCAGCTTATCCTTGGCAAGTTGTGGCGCAAGCTGGGCAGCATAGGCGAGCGCATGGCTGGATTCCAGCGCGGGTATGATACCCTCGTAATGGCACAGTGCATGAAACGCCTCAAGCGCCTGGTCATCGGTGATACCAACATACTCAGCGCGATTGCTGTCCTTGAGCCATGCGTGCTCGGGGCCTACGCCGGGGTAGTCCAGACCGGCAGAAATGGAGTGAGTCTCAATAATCTGCCCATTTTCGTCCTGGATCAGATAGGTGCGGTTGCCGTGTAACACGCCGGGCCTGCCCGTGGTAAGGGTAGCAGCGTGCTCGCCGGTCTCGATCCCCCTCCCCGCCGCTTCGACGCCGATCATGCGGACATCACTCTCGAGGTAGGGATAAAACAGCCCAATAGCATTCGATCCGCCGCCTACGCAGGCAATTAACGCATCCGGCTGGCAACCATATTCTTCCTGCATCTGCCCGATGGCTTCTCGTCCGATAATCGCCTGAAAATCCCGCACCATCATCGGATAGGGATGCGGTCCCGCCACTGTGCCGATGATATAAAACGTATCCTCGACATTGGTTACCCAGTCGCGCATGGCCTCGTTGAGCGCATCCTTCAACGTCCTTGAACCTGATTCGACCGGTATAACCGTGGCACCCAGAAGCTTCATCCGGTAAACATTGGCAGCCTGACGTTCCACATCCACCGAACCCATGTAAACAATGCATTCCATCCCATAGCGGGCGGCAACCGTAGCGCTGGCGACGCCGTGCTGGCCCGCGCCGGTCTCCGCAATTACCCGTGACTTGCCCATCCGTCTCGCCAGAAGCGCCTGTCCGATCGCATTGTTGATTTTGTGAGCACCAGTATGATTCAAGTCTTCACGCTTCAGCAGAATTTGCGCCCCGCCCAGATGAGCCGACCATCTTTTTGCGTGATAGATGGGACTGGGCCGGCCCACGTAATGCTTCAATTCGTAAGCAAACTCCGCCTGGAAGCTGGAGTCATTGCGAAAATGCTCATACTGAACGCGTAACTCATCCAGGGCCGCAATCAACGTTTCCGCTACAAATACGCCCCCGTAGGGACCAAAGTGCCCATATTTATCGGGAAAATCATAAACGTTCACTGGTTCGAACTCCTCGCATGAGAGCAGCAATTTTTCCCGCGTCTTTAATACCCTTGGCGGCTTCCACACCGCTGGATACATCTACAGCCCATGGCTGGGCACGCCGGATCGCTTCAGCAACGTTGCCGGGGTGCAGTCCGCCAGACAGAATCACCGGTAGCGGTAACGTCCGGGGAATCAGATCCCAATCAAACGCGCGCCCTGTTCCGCCGGGCTCGCCTTCAATATAAGTATCCAGCAACAGCCCGCTTGCCCCCTTATAAAGGGATGCGTATTGTAGCAAATCTAGCCCCTCCCTGACGCGCACGGCCTTTATATAAGGCAGGGAAAATTGCCGGCAAAATTCCTGTGACTCATTACCGTGGAATTGCAGTAAATCGAGGCCAGCCAAAGAGGAAGTTTCCTCTACCCACTCCGGATCCGGATCAACATAGACGCCGACCTTGGTGAGAAACGGCGGTAGAGCGTCAATAATATCCCGCGCATTCTCCGCGGTTAGGTAGCGCGCGCTGTGCCGCCAGAAAACAAACCCGACGGCGTCGGCTCCCAGATGGGCTGCGGCCAAGGCATCCTCAACCCGAGTGATGCCGCAAATTTTTACCCGCACAGGCATGGTAACAGTCGCTGGTTTTCTCTCGGTTCCATCTATTCCATCCTTCACGCTACACCTCGACGCGGGCCCGGTCTCTGCTTGATATCTCTTCTTCGTGTCTCTGCTAAATCCACCGGCAAATTTCCCGTGCAGGTCCCATTCACAGGCCGGTCCGTGCGCGGCAGTACGGCAACACGGCGGCAAGCGATGGATTAACATGGTCCGGCAGTTTCCATTTGGCATCGTAGCTGATTCCTGCCAAGTATAACCCGGCCGCAGGAAATGTCGGCGCGGCGGCGGCGCGATCGCGCCCCTCAAGCAGCGCCTTGATCCATTCCGGGGGATATTTTCCCTTGCCCACATAGACTAGGCAGCCGACAATATTCCTCACCATATGATGTAAAAAAGCGTTGGCGCGGATTTCATAGATGATGATGTCGCCATGCCGCTGGATGTCCAGTTTCGTCAGGTTGCGGACGGGGGATAAGGCCTGGCATTCGGCGGCACGGAATGCGCTGAAGTCATGCTCGCCCACCAGCATTTGCGCCGCCGACCGCATGGATTCGAGATCCAGCGATTCGTGAAACCAGCCGATATTGCCGTGACCGAGCCCCGGTCGGACAGGGTGATTCAGTAATATGTACAGATAGCAGCGTTCAATGGCGCAATAGCGTGCGTGGAACTCGTCAGAAACTTGCGACGCCCATAAAATGGCAATGCCGTCAGGCAACAGCGCGTTGACACCCCGAACCCAGGCACTTGTGGGCCGCTGTGCCTGCGTATCAAAATGCAGTACCTGGCACAAGGCGTGAACTCCGGCGTCGGTACGTCCTGCCGCAATAACGCGAACATTGTCAGCCGCAATTGTCGATAATGCCGCTTCCACGGCATCCTGCACCGTATCCCCTGATGGCTGGCTTTGCCAACCATGGAAACCGTAGCCATCGTACTCCAGCACCAATGCGATTCTCACAGCATCGGGGCCCTCACGTTGTGATCCCCAGGCAAGAATAACGAAATAATGATTTGCAACTTGAAGCCCGTTCTAAAGGTTCGCTAATATACGTCTCGCGCTTTCCCGCTGCGCCGAATCGCCATCACGAATCACCTCCCGCAGAACTTGCAGCGCCGCATCCTTATCACCCATTTCCTGATAGGCCCTGGCCAGATCAAGCTGAGAGAGTATTTCGCGCCAGCGCATCCCCCTTTCAAGCAAGGGGCCTCTAGCAACGTCAGTGGAGCGGCGGTCCTTGTTTAAATCAATTCCAGCCAGGCGACGTTCCATCAGCGAACCGGGTCCGGATGGCGGCGGCGCATCCCCGGATGGACCGTAAAACGGCGAGCGTATCTTCATCCCCGGGCTTTGCTGATGTTCTGTCGCTTTTGCCGCAGCGTTCCGGGAAATCCGGGGGATCGGTTCAGCTTGCGCGTCAGGGGTCTCCTGATACATTTGGGTCTCGACTGCCGCGCCCATCGCTTCCACGGGTAAAGCAGCGTCTGTTTGCGGGTTGATGATGACAGGTAAAGCGCCACCGCCGGCTGGAGAATCGGGCGCCGGTGCAACGACGTTCTCACCGGCATGAGCGCCGGCCTCCCTCGGCCTGCGCGCAATGGAGACGCCGACGATTCCGGTAAACAGAAGCACGAGCGCCCCGCCAAGAAATTCAAGGTTCATCGTCAACTGATCAACGACTGAACGTTTGCCCTGGGTATGGACCAAGGAACCCGCTTCAGGATCTGACGCTCCTGCGGATAGCAGCGGGACTTTTATCGGTCTGGCGACCGACACCGATTCGTCTGCTGCCTCATAAACCGACGTAGCTTCTACCGTATGAATTGTGTCGGTTTGTATCGGGGCAGATGGGGCAGATTGTGCAGATTGAGGTACTGGCAGAGCAACGCTCTCGTCGGCTTGCCGAAGCGACCCCTTTCTGGCGGTAGCATCCTCTTCAATCGCATGAAGGTTTGCTTGCGCACTTTCATCTCTTCCGTTCACCCGAATACTTCCGCTGACGTCCACTTCGAGGTCCGCTTCGCTGCCGGTGTGCTGCGATTCCATGCCTTCTGAGAGCTTCCGGAGTACTCGCGGCCCCTCCTTCTCTCTACTTGAAACAGGATCTGCCGTCTGCGCAGACTCGATCTTTCCCGTCACAGTCTGTTTTAATGCTTCCTCTTCCGTATCCGCTTTCGCGACAGAAAATCGAAACCTTTCCCAGGTACCCATGCCATCGGCATTTCGGGAAGGCAATTCAGCCTCGGCGGAAACAGACGGAGAGGTTTCAACTAACTGCTTAGAGTGGGTAAGCGCGTAACCCGCGGGCGGAGCGAGAACAACAGTGTATTCACGAACCACGCGTCCCGACGGCCAATTCAACTCGACCAGCAGGTTAAGCAACGGTTCAGCGACAGGTTGCGAAGAAGCGATCCTGACGTAGGGCTGCCCGTCGGAACGGGTTTCGATACTGGCTTGAAACATCGCAAGCAGAGGCAAATACTCGACGTTTGCGTGACGAAAAAATTGCTGGGACGGCAGGCTCGCCGTTAGCACGCGTCTTTCCTCATTCCTGACAGCGACCAGTTCGATTTCCGCCTGGAACGGCTGTCCTATTGCCGAAGTCTGGGTAAGCCTTCCCAATCCTGCTGCCGGCGCCGCGCCGGAGGCCATGAGGGCTATCAAAAGCACCGAGACCGTTACAACCCTCTGAACAAACTCTCCATGCAGGGCGTTGCCGGAAAAATCAGCATGCTCTTGCGGCGCAGGCCGCGCCCTGCCAGTCGCGGCATACCCATCAAGCAACAACGCTGCCCTCTTATCCGCGGGGCTCATATGCAGAAGTTCCGCAATCGGCATGTACACGCAGGTACGCCCTGGAAACAATTAGTGATATCACCGAGGAATGACAAAGGGAATGAAACCGGGGAATAACATTGCTGTAACAAGACAAGCCGCGTGGGGAGCTCGTCTTCATTATATGTTCCTGCGAAGGTAACGTTTATCCTACCCCGATTCTCAGGCTTGCACCAGCAGTCTCAGCATTCTGCGCAACGGCTCTGCCGCCCCCCACAGCAACTGGTCTCCCACAGTGAATGCAGAAAGATATTCGCCGCCCATCGCAAGCTTGCGCAATCGCCCCACGGGGATGGTCAACGATCCGGTAACCGCAGCCGGAGTGAGCTCCTTCAATGTGCTCTCGCGCTCATTGGGAACGACTTTCACCCAACTGTTGGAGGCGGAGAGGATATCCTCGATTTCGTCCAACGGGACATCCTTCTTCAACTTGATCGTCAACGCCTGACTGTGGCAGCGCATCGCCCCCACGCGAACACAGATTCCATCGACCGGAACCAAATGATCGGACCGACCCAGGATTTTGTTCGTCTCCGACTGGCCTTTCCATTCTTCCCGCGTCTGCCCATTGCCCAGATCCCTGTCTATCCACGGGATGAGGCTGCCGGCCAGCGGCACACCAAAATTCTCGGTCGGAAAACTGATATCGCGCAGCGTTCCCGCAACCTCTCGGTCGATATCGAGAATGCCCACAGCCGGATCATCCAGCATATTTTTGGCCACCCGGTGCGCTTCGCCCATCTGCAGCAGCAACTCCCGCATGTTCTGCGCCCCGGCGCCAGAGGCTGCCTGATAAGTCATGGCGCTCATCCATTCCACCATATCTTCTTCGAACAATCCCCCGACAGCCATCAGCATGAGGCTCACGGTACAATTGCCGCCGATATAGTTTTTTACGTTATCGTGCAGGGCCTGCTCGATAACGGGTAAATTGACCGGGTCGAGTATAATGACCGCGTCCTGACCCATGCGCAATGTCGAGGCGGCGTCAATCCAATAACCGTTCCAACCGGCCTGGCGCAATTTGGGAAACACCTCGCTGGTATAGTCGCCTCCCTGGCAGGAAACAAGGATGTCCATGGCCTTGAGCTCGTCTATATCGTGGGCATCCTTGAGCGGTGGCGTATCCTGACCGATGTCCGGACCTTTGCCACCCTTCTGCGAGGTCGTAAAGAAGGTCGGCGCCACCAGCGCGAAGTCGTTTTCTTCCCGCATCCGCTGCATCAGCACTGAACCCACCATGCCGCGCCAGCCAATAAACCCAACTTGTCTCATCGTTTGTCCTGTTCGTCCTCAATCCAGTCCCGGAAAGGGGTCCGAATCTTTTGTACCCTGCCATCTATAAATTTGCGAGAACTGCGTCGCCCATTGCCGTGGTGCCAATTCTTTTCATTCCGGGCTCATCAATGTCGGCAGTACGATAACCTTGCGCCAGCACAGCTTTTACCGCATCTTCTACACGGCTGGCCGCGACATCCTGATCGAATGTATACCGCAGCATCATCGCCACCGATAATATTGTCGCCAGTGGATTTGCGACGTCTTTTCCCGCGATGTCCGGCGCCGACCCGTGAATCGGCTCATAAAGGCCCTTGCTCTTTTCATCCAGCGATGCCGAGGGCAGCATACCGATCGAGCCGGTCAACATGGACGCCTCATCCGATAAAATGTCCCCGAACATGTTGCCTGTGACCATTACATCGAATTGCCTGGGGTTGCGCACCAGCTGCATTGCGGCATTATCCACCAGCATGTGCGAGAGTTCCACATCCGGATATTCCTGCGCCGTCTCGCTCACGACGTCGCGCCACAGCTGCGTGCATTCCAGCACGTTCATCTTGTCCACTGAGCAAAGCTTGCGGTTACGCTTACGCGCGGCCTGGAACGCTACCCGGGCAATTCTGCGTATTTCCGCTTCGCTGTAGATCATCGTATTGTATCCAACGCGCTGGCCCTCACGCCGCTCGATACCGCGGGGTTCGCCAAAGTAAATGTCGCCAACCAGTTCGCGTACGATCAGAATGTCCAGACCGGCCACCACTTCAGGCTTCAGGGTGGATGCGTTGGCAAGCTCCGGATACAGTAGCGCAGGGCGCAGATTGGCAAAAAGGTTGAGCGCCTTGCGTATGCCAAGCAGCCCTCGTTCAGGCCTGAGATGCCGCGGCAGCGCATCGTATTGCGGACCCCCGACCGCGCCTAGAATCACCGCATCAGCTTCGGCAACAAGCTTGCGTGTCGCCTCAGGAAACGGTTCCCCCGCGCTATCCACCCCGCAACCGCCGAGTAACCCGGGCTCCAGCTCAAACTTTAACCCGTCACTCGTTAACGCTTCCAGGACTCTTACAGCTTGAGCGACGATCTCCGGCCCTATCCCATCGCCGGACAGGATCGCAATCTTCATAAAAACCTTTTCGATCGGGTGAACTGTCGCGTCATGCAAACAACCATGGTTGCGCCGCGCGATGCCTGTCCTCAAACGCCTTGATCCTGTCCGCGTGCTGCAATGTCAGGCCGATCTCATCCAGCCCGTTCAACAGACACTGCTTGCGGAATGGATCGATATCGAAAAAGAATGAATCTCCGCTTGGCGTAACGACCGACTGATCCTCAAGAGTAACAGCAAGCTGATAGCGTTCGGTTTCAGCCACTTCACGGAAGAGCTGGTCCACCTTGGCGACATCGAGCACGATAGGCAGCAGACCAATCTTGAAACAGTTGTTGAAAAATATATCGGCGAAGCTGGGGGCGATGATTACCTCGAAGCCATAATCCTCGAGTGCCCAAGGCGCATGTTCCCGGCTGGAACCACAACCGAAATTGGCGCGTGCAAGCAATATCTGCGCGCCTCGGTAGCGAGGCAGATTCAGTACGAAATCGGGGTTGGGCTTGCGCTGGCTTGAGTCCATACCCGGCTCGCCGTGGTCCAGATACCGCCACTCGTCGAACAGATTCTGCCCGAAACCAGACCGCTTGATCGATTTCAGAAACTGCTTCGGAATGATGGCGTCGGTATCGACATTGGCGCGATCGAGCGGCGCCACCAAACCGTCACAGAAAGTAAATTTTTTCACTAGCTACTTTAATCTAGACCTATTTCGCCTGATTCTCCAACGCCCTGCCACCGCTCTGAACATCTTTACCCATACCTGCGAAGGTGTTACATCCGGACAAACCAATAACAGCGAGCAAGGCAACCATTAACGGCAGCATTTTCATCACGACCCCCTTTTTTGTAATAAATAAACGGAACCATCGGTGTTACGCGCTAATATTAATATATTTTCCGCACATCCACAAAATGTCCCGCTACTGCCGCGGCTGCGGCCATCGCCGGACTAACCAGATGGGTACGCCCACCTGGACCCTGCCTCCCTTCGAAATTACGGTTGGATGTGGAGGCACAGCGCTCCCCAGCCTCAAGCCGGTCATCATTCATCGCGAGACACATCGAGCAGCCGGGTTCGCGCCATTCGAAGCCAGCATCCCGAAATATCTTGTCCAGCCCCTCCTGCTCAGCTTGTCTCTTGACCAGGCCGGAACCAGGCACAACCATCGCGAGCGTGACATTCGGGGCAATGTGTCTTCCTTTCACTACTTTCGCCGCAGCACGCAAATCCTCTATGCGCGCATTTGTGCACGAACCGATGAATATTTTATCGGGGCGGATTTCGCTGATCGGCATATTGGGTGCAAGACCCATATACTTAAGAGCACGTTCCATGTCGTGGCGCTTTACAATATCCGCGACCTGCGCGGGGTCCGGGACCTTCCCGTCGATCGTTGTCACCATCTCAGGCGAGGTCCCCCAGGTCACCTGGGGTTTGATCTCTGCCGCATCGAGCGTCACCACCTTATCGAAACGTGCGCCTTCATCGCTTTTCAGCGTCCGCCAATATGCGACTGCTCTTTCCCATAAATCACCCCTTGGCGCGAAAGGACGCCCTCGAAGATATTCAATCGTGGTATCGTCCACCGCTATCATGCCGGCGCGCGCGCCCGCCTCAATGGCCATATTGCACAAAGTCATGCGGCCTTCCATGGAAAGCGTCCGTATGGCGCTGCCCGCGAATTCGATGGCATAACCCGTACCGCCGGCCGTGCCGATTTCGCCGATGATCGCGAGCGCGATATCCTTCGCCGTAATCCCATGACCGAGTTCGCCATCAACCACCACTTGCATGGCTTTGGCTTTTTTTATCAACAGACACTGCGACGCAAGCACATGCTCCACTTCGGAGGTGCCGATGCCGAATGCGAGAGAGGCAAATGCGCCATGGGTGCTGGTATGCGAGTCTCCGCAAACCACCGTCATGCCGGGCAGTGTAGCGCCCTGCTCCGGGCCGATCACGTGAACAATGCCCTGACGCAGATCATTCATCCTGAACTCGGTGATGCCCAGTTCGTCACAGTTCTGATCGAGCGTCTCCACCTGAAGACGTGATACCGGATCGCTGATTCCCTGCCTGCGCCCGGTAGTGGGCACGTTGTGGTCCGCGACAGCAAGAATGGAATCCCGTCGCCAAGGCCTGCGGCCGGCAAGCTTCAGGCCTTCAAACGCCTGCGGGCTCGTGACCTCATGCACCAGATGCCGGTCAATATACAGCAGCGTCATGCCATCCGGCTGCCCGGATTCTTCATGTACCACGTGGCTGCGCCAGAGTTTGTCGTATAACGTTTGCATCTCGAATTCGAATGTAATAGAAGGATTATTCTACATAGACCGAAATTATCCCATAACGCGACCTTAACAGACAGTGCAGACAGTGATAGCACGCTGCAGGTTTCTTCCGTGCATGTTATATAGTCCTGTATTTTCGGCCGACGTTCATTTTCCATACCACCAATACCAACCCAAGCAGCACCGCAATCGAACTCACGGTGAACGTCAGGCCCGGCCCCAGCCACTCCCAGGCATAACCGCTGAATATTCCCCCTAGCGTTCCTCCCAGCCCGAATGTCAGACTGGTGTAAAGCGCCTGCCCCTTTGCCTGATGCCGTCCCTGGAAGAACTGGTGCACCACCATCATCGCGGTGGCATGGTGGGCGCCGTACGTCGCGGCATGCAATACTTGCGCCAACAAGATCACGCCCGGCCAGTCAACTCCCCAGCCTATCATCAAAAACCGGGCAATGGCGCAACTGAAACTGAAAGCCATGATCTGTTTGAGGTTGAAGCGATGCATCAGCTGCGGCATCAGGAAAAATATCCCGATTTCGCAAATCACGCCAACGGCCCATAGCCAGCCCACGGTGCTCTTGCTGTAACCGTGCTCCACAAGGTAAATTGAATAAAAAGTGTAATACGGGCCATGGGCAAGCGCCATCAACATGCAAGCCGCGAAAAAGGCAATCACTTCCGGCCGACCTAATATCTGCCGTACCGAGACTCCGTCCGCCGGGTGAACCATTACTTCCGCTTCAGGTATCTGTCGTGAGAAAATAACGATACCCAGCTTGAATCCAAGCACTGCCCACAGTAGGGAAGTGATATTCGATGCATCCAGCAGATAACCGGTTCCGGTCACGGCGAAAATAAACCCCACCGAACCCCAGACTCGAATACGTCCATATCTCGCCGTGCTTTCGCCAAGATACGAAAGCGTAGTGGCCTCGATCAAAGGCAGCGACGCGCTCCAGAAAAAGCTCATCAACGCCATGATCGCGAACATCCACGCGAACGACTCGCCAAAAAATACTCCGCAGTAGCTAATCAAACCCATGAGTGCAGCCGCCTGCACAATCAGCACCCGCCTGCCGGTATGATCGGCAAGCCAGCCCCATGCAGCGGGGGCGAATATACGCGTGACGTGTAGCAGCGACATGAGCATGCCAATTTGAAAGGCGCCGAATGCGAGGGATTTGAGATAGAGGCTCCAATAAGGCGCGAACGCCCCGATGAAGGCGAAATGGAAGAAATAAAAACCCGAAAGGCGCCAGTAAGGAAGGGGATGCATGGATTGGGTTTCTCAGCTGGCCGCAAAGCAAAAACCGATGCGTGCGCGAGTGAAGCTCGGTAATATTTGGAAGGATATTCTCATGTTGGGACAAAATCAGCAGTGAATTTGCAAGCCTCGGCAGAGGTAACGCACGTGCGGCCAGCCACAGAAATTGACACTCCGATTGAACCAAACCCACCGATGAAATATACGGTGTCGGTACGCGCGTTGTGTGAGTTCACCGCCAAACAGGGCAGTCTTGATCTGCGTTTTACCCCGGCGCCTTCGGCGGAAGAGGGCATGCTCGGGCACAGGGTCGTACAAGCGCGCCGCCCCTCACCATATCAGGCCGAAGTCAATCTCAGCGGCGAGTATAAGCACCTGCTCGTACGCGGCCGCGCGGATGGTTTTGACCCGGCCCGGAATCAGATCGAGGAAATCAAAACGTTTCGGGGCGAGCTGGGCATGATGCCTGATAATCATCGCCGGCTCCACTGGGCACAGCTCAGAATCTACGGTTGGCTGCTGTGCCGTAAGCTGGGTCTGGCGCGAGTTTGCCTTGCACTGGTGTACTTCGATATCGTCAGCAAGAAAGAAGTCGTGTTGAGCGAGACCCAGGAGGCCAGCGCGCTCAAGGAATACTTCGATACTCAGTGCGAGTACTTTCTGAACTGGGCTGAACAGGAACTGCTTCACCGCACTCTCCGCGACGCGGCATTGATCCGTCTGAGCTTCCCCCACGGCTCATTTCGCCAAGGGCAACGGCAATTGGCTGAGGCCGTATACAAAGCGGCCAAGCACGGCCACTGCCTGATCGCACAAGCGCCAACCGGGATAGGCAAGACAATCGGCACTCTTTTTCCATTTCTTAAAGCCTGGCCCGGACAGGCACTGGACAAGATTTTCTTCCTCACCGCCAAAACCTCCGGGCGCAAACTTGCGCTGGATGCCCTCATGCTGATCAAGCGTACCCAACCGGAGTTGCCCCTGCGCGTAATCGAACTGGTCGCACGTGAAAAAGCTTGCGAGCATCCGGACAAGGCATGTCATGGCGCTTCCTGCCCGCTTGCAAACGGCTTTTACGATCGCCTGCCGCAGGCGCGCAACGCCGCGCTTGAACTCGCCGTGGCGAACGTGCTGGACAAGGACGCGCTGCGCGCGGTCGCCCGTGAGCATCATGTTTGTCCGTACTATCTCAGCCAGGATCTGATCCAGTGGAGCGACGTGGCAATCGGCGACTACAACCACTATTTCGATCTCGGTGCCATCCTGCACGGATTGACCGTCGCCAACCAGTGGGCTATTGGTGTCCTCGTGGACGAGGCGCATAACCTGATCGGCCGGGCACGCTCGATGTATACGGCGGAACTTGCCCAAACGCGTTTTCAAGCTGCCAGGCGGTCGGCGCCGGCACAACTTATAAAAGTGCTTGACCGGCTCAATCGCTGCTGGAATGTGATCTGCAAAGATCAGGTTGAAGATTATGCGGTTCGCAACGCGGTACCGGAAAAATTCCTGGTGGCGTTGCAGCAAGCCGTCACCGTAATTACCGATTATTCAGCCGAAAATCCGGAAAGCATCAACGGAGAATTGCAACGCTTCTACTTCGATTCCCTGCATTTCACGCGGATGAGCGAACTATTCGATGAGCATTCATTGTTTGACGTAACGCTCGATATGAAAGATGAAAGTACAGACCCCGTAAAAAACGGAACCTTACGCAATCACACAGCGGTGCTCTGCCTCAGAAACGTCATACCCGCGCCTTTGATAGCGCACCGCTTCGGTGCGGCAAAGTCAGTCGTGCTGTTTTCGGCTACGCTGAGTCCGCGGCGCTTTTATAGCGATATGCTGGGACTGCCGGAAAATACCGGATGGATCGATGTGCCCTCGCCCTTCAAGCCCGAACAATTGCTGGTCCAGGTCGTCAGCAATATTTCGACCCTGTATCGGCATCGCGAGGCATCCATTTCTCCTATTGTTGATCTCATATCCCGGCAATACTTGCAGAGACCGGGAAATTATCTCGCGTTCTTCAGCAGTTTTGAATATGTGCGACGCGTAACGCTTCAGTTCAGATCGAGTCAACCCGACATTCCAATCTGGGTGCAGACCCATGGAATGAACGAGATTGAGCAGCACGAGTTTCTTGCGCGCTTCACTGCAACCAGCCAGGGAATAGGGTTTGCGGTACTCGGAGGGTCGTTCGCTGAAGGTATCGATCTTCCTGGCAAACGCCTGAACGGCGCGTTTATTGCGACACTCGGGCTGCCTCAGGTCAACGAGGTGAATGAACAAGTAAAGCTTCGCATGGATAGCATGTTCAACGCCGGCTACGACTACACGTACTTCTTTCCAGGCATACGGAAAGTTGTGCAAGCCGCTGGCCGCGTCATTCGCACTCCATTGGACGAAGGGGTCATCTATCTCATTGATGACCGGTTTGCGCAACCTCGCGTTCGCCGCCTGTTACCGGACTGGTGGAAGATCCAACGGTTTCCATATCCTGAAAAGCAAAAGAGGCAAGATTAACTTGCCTCTTTTGCGTCAATGACTCTATCTAAGGTCATGACATACCGGGCTGATTGGCCCCCGTCTTATTTATGGACGTAATCGCCACCGGTTTCGTCTTTCACGTAGTCGGTTCCCGATGGGGCCTCGGGTATGATTCGGTCCTCCTTCTTCCCCGACGAGGTGTAATCCTTGGACGACGTGGTGTCCATATAGGACTTGGTCCCATAGTAGGAGTTGATGGTGTTCTGCCAGGTGGGATCGGCCATATCGGGCCAGTTGTCCTTGTCGAACCCTGGCGCGGACTCAAGGCGTTCCTTATCCACGTTCAGTATAAAGCGCTTGTTTTCCGTGTCCAGCTTCAGCGCTTTCCACGGCACAGCGAAAAGTTTTTCGCCAATACCCAGCAATCCGCCGAAGGACAACACCGCGTAAGCGACGGTCCCAGTGTTCATGTCAATCATGATCTCCTTGATATCGCCCAGATCTTCGCTCTTGTGATTGTACACGTCCTCGCCAATGAGCGTGTCGGCACCCATCAGGCGAGGCCCCGGCCCCTGCTTGTCATAGCTTTTGTACGTTGTGCCCTTATACATGCCGTAGGTATCGCGATCTTCATAGCTCATGGTTGTCTCCTTTGAAGGTTATGAGTTGAGTTCGATCTTTCATTTCGACTTTCTGCGAAGGACCTTCTTGCGTTGGTCCTCAGCGCCTTCGATCCGCTTTGCAGCGCATCGGATGGGTACATGATGCGGAAATTGCTGATGAGGGTCCGTGCGCTAACATACAAAGCCCGCATGTTCGCCGCTTTGATCAGATGTTCCCCGAGATCTGACGTCGCAACCAGATGCTTTTCTCTCATGTTCAGGCTATGTTTGGCCTAATGTCTGACAGCGCACAGATTTGATGCGGCAGGTCGCCCAAAATCTCCGCCGTGGAACGAAAGAAGCCAAAGACGCTAACGCTATGCTGCGAGATGCTGGGTTCGAGACAGGTTAGCTGCCGGGACGTTAAATCTTCCCATCGCCCCCATCACTCCATCATGTATCACCCTGAATAACGAACTCCGGAAGAACAAACGATGCCCATATCCACGTCACCTACGCGATGGCAGAAAGGCGCCCCTATTGGCTCCGTGGTGGAGCCAGGAAGCTACAAGATCGCCCCACTCACCCGATCGCCGCGGCACGGCACGCATTCCCTATCCCCTGCATGGCTTGAGCAATATCAACAGGTACGGAATCAGACGACCCAACTCGTCGCCGGGCTCACGCCGGAGGATCAGATGGTTCAATCCATGCCTGATGCGAGTCCGTCGAAATGGCATCTTGCCCACACCACATGGTTTTTCGAAACCTTTGTTCTGGCGCCGCACTTAACCAAGTACATTTCGTACGATGAGCGCTTTCACTTTCTGTTCAATTCGTACTACAAGCGCCTGGGGCACCATCCCGATCGGGCCACCCGGGGAACGTTCTCCCGTCCCACGCTTGACGAGGTTCAGGCCTATCGTGCCTATGTGGATGACAACATTCGGGCGTTGCTCGGTCGCGATGCTTCCCCTGAAGTCCATCGATTGCTCGAACTGGGGTTGAACCACGAGCAACAGCATCAGGAACTCATCGTCACCGATATCAAGCACGCCTTTTGGCTCAACCCTTTACGCCCCAGCTATCAGCCGGCCAAAACTGAAGTCGAAGGCACTACCGAACCGCCTGAGGCCGCGCTGACCCGGTCCTGGTGTTGCTTCGACGGGGGTATCCATCATATTGGCCATGACGACCCCGGTTTCGCCTTCGATAATGAATTGCCTCGGCATGCCGTCTTTATTGAGCCTTTTTGTATCGCCTCCCGTCTGGTGACTAATCGGGAATATCTGGCCTTCATCTCAGACGGCGGATATCACCGCCCCGAACTATGGCTATCCGATGCGTGGGATCACGTCTGCCGCAACGGTTGGACAGTGCCGCTGTACTGGGAACAGGCAGGAAATGAATGGACGCAATTTACGTGCGGTGGAACGGTGCCGCTGAATCCAGCTGAACCGGTGTGCCACATCAGTTTCTATGAAGCGGATGCATTTGCCCGATGGGCGGGGAAGCGGCTGCCAACAGAGTTTGAATGGGAAATCGCCGCGGGGTCACTCAAGAATACCAGCGCAGCGGGCGCAAACCTGCTCGAGGGCAGGAAGTACCATCCCCGTCCGGCCGTTCACGCGAACCCCCCACAGACAGGCATGGACCAGGTCTTCGGTGACACGTGGGAATGGACCTCCAGCCCATATACCGCTTATCCAGGCTACCGCCCGCCCGCCGGCGCGGAAGGCGAATACAACGGCAAATTCATGTGCAACCAAATGGTATTACGTGGCGGCTCCTGTGCCACGCCTCGATCGCATATCCGCAAGTCCTACCGTAATTTCTTCCCGCCGCAGACGCGTTGGCAATTCTCTGGCATACGGTTGGCTCACGATTGCGCCCGCTCATGATCCCGCGCCAGCAGCTTAGTGCAGTCTCACCCTCCCTGCCGGCGATAGCGGCGGACGTAATGGAGGGCCTGCTCCGGACGCCAAAAAGCCTGCCGCCGAAACTTCTGTATGACGACAAAGGGTCGGCCTTGTTCGAGCAGATCACCTGTTTGCCGGAGTATTACCCGACCCGAACGGAAGCTGCCATATTTAGGACTCACGCTGACGAAATATGCTCTCGGCTTGGCCGGAACGTTTCTGTTGCCGAATTGGGGGCGGGGACAGCGACCAAGACCCGCATTTTGTTGCGCTCACTGCTGCAGCGGCAGTTTAAAGTGAATTACTTTCCTCTCGATGTATCGGCGGCCGCGCTACAGATCGCGAAGCACGAAGTGGAAAACGAATTGGAATCGGTACGGGTCCATCCCCATGTCGGGGATTTCGAAGACCTGACCTTTCTTAAACGTCAAGCTCCGCCGCGGCTGGTTTTGTATATCGGGTCGAGTATTGGTAACCTGGAAAGGAATCAGGCAATATCGCTGTTGCGAAACATCGCCGCCCATTTATCCAAAGGGGATCAACTCCTCCTTGGGACAGATCTGGTAAAAGATAGCGAGATTCTGCACGCAGCTTATAACGACAGCGCTGGCGTAACCGCTTCGTTCAACAAAAACCTTCTCGTCCGGATTAATCGCGAACTTGGCGGTCACTTCGAACCGGACACTTTCTCGCACGTGTCGTTTTGGAACCGGGCGGTATCGCGCATGGAATTGCATCTGGAAAGCGCCATTCCCCAGTCCGTCAGGATAGACGCCCTTGACCTGAGATTGCGCTTTGGTCAAGGTGAGCGCATCCATACCGAAAACAGCTACAAATACACCCTTGAATGTCTGGAAAGCCTGCTACACAACGGCGGATTCGAAGTGGAACATACCTGGACAGATCCACTGTCGTGGTTCGCTGTCACCCTGGCCGTGATAACATAAAAAACTGGCGCCGTCGGTCGTAAAACCGCTATCAGCGGTAAAATAAGCCGCACCGGGCTTCGCTTACTCGGCTCATTCGTTCTCTTCATACCTTTGTCATAGAACCCCCACATGGGCGACGCAGGCAAACGGTAGCGAAATCGAATTCCGTAAAAACCGCGTGCCAGACAAAATTCACGTTAAGACTAGGGGAAGCTGATGTTCGAATGGGTGGCGAGCCCGGAAGCATGGGTAGCGTTAGTGACGCTGACCGCGCTGGAAATCGTGTTGGGCATCGACAATATTATTTTCATATCGATCCTGGTAGGACGTCTCCCGGAGTCTCAGCGTAATTTCGCAAGAAGGATGGGCCTTGGCCTCGCCATGCTCACGCGCCTCGGGCTGCTGTTCTCCATTTCATGGGTCATGGGCTTGACCAAACCCTGGTTTGAACTGTTCAGCATGTCAATTTCGGGGCGCGATCTGGTTTTGATCGGTGGCGGGTTATTTCTTTTATTCAAGGCAACTCATGAAATTCATAACAGTCTGGAGGGCGCGGAGGGCAACAATAAACAGATTATCGTGACGGGCCTGGGATCGGTGTTGATCCAGATTGCCATTCTGGATATTGTGTTTTCGCTGGATTCGGTTATTACGGCGGTCGGACTGGTTGAGCATGTCGCCTTGATGGCGATCGCTATTATCCTGGCGGTGCTGGTGATGCTGTTCGCGGCCAAGCCAATAGGGGATTTTGTGGAGAAACATCCCACAATTAAAATCCTGGCGCTTTCGTTCCTGATACTGGTAGGGGTAACACTCATCGTCGAGGGTTTCGACGTACATGTACCGAAGGGCTATATCTATTTCGCGATGGCATTTTCGGTCGCCGTGGAATTCATCAATCTTCGCATGCGCAAGAAAATCGCGGAGCCAGTTAAATTGCACACACCGTTAAGCAAGGTTGAGTGACAGGACGAATCACGCTCCTGTTGCAAGCCTGTTCGGCTGGCTGGTTGCTAGTCTCAAGCGAGCACTGAAGACGCGCCATGCTTGATTGGCAGGACGGACAACCTTTTTCCAACCGCTTCGGCGATGTTTATTTTTCCCGCGAGTCCGGGCTGGCCGAAAAACAGCATGTTTTTCTCCAGGGCAACTACCTTGCGGAGCGTTTTGCTTCATTGCTGCCGGGTGACAGTCTGGTCGTGGGGGAAACCGGCTTCGGCACTGGCTTGGCCTTTTTATGCGCGTTGCAGTTGTTCGACGAGACGGCGCCGCCTGAAGCCCACCTGGATTTCTTCAGTATCGAGAAATTTCCGCTGGATGACCAGGAATTGGCCGAGGCGCTCGCGCTGTGGCCGGGGTTGCGCAACTACGCGGACGAACTCAGCGCGCGCTGGAAGCGCCGCGTCCCGGGTTGGAATCGCTGGAGCTTTGCGAACCACCGGGTGCATCTCACCCTCGTCATTGCCGACGTAGCAGTAGCCCTGGCTGAAATCCGCCCCGATATCGACGCATGGTTTCTAGACGGCTTCTCACCCCGACGTAATCCCGAAATGTGGACCCAACAGGTGTTCACGGGCATCGCGCAAGCGTCGCGTCCGGGGGCCACCTTCGCCACCTATACTTGTGCCGGCGGGGTAAGGCGAGGTTTGGAACAAGCCGGATTTCAGGTAATCAAATCCACCGGCTTTGGGTACAAACGGCAGATGTTGCAAGGTCGTCTTCCCGGTTTTGCGCCTGCGCGTTGCGTTCCTCGAACAGCCGTTGTCATCGGCGGCGGCGTGGCCGGTTGTGCCACCGCCTCAGCATTGGCCGCTCGCGGGGTCGCGGTTACGCTCGTTGAGCGCGCACACGGCCTGGCCGCCGGCGCTTCGGGGAATCCACGAGGCATACTGCACACTCGCTTGAGCGCAGGCATGAATCCGCTGCATCGCTTCGTGCTGGCGTCCTATGGGCATGTTCTCGCCCTGCTCGACGAGAAGTTACCGGCTGATGGGGCGGTTCGCTCGGAATGCGGCGAACTGCAACTGGCGTTTTCCGCGAACGAAGCAAAACGGATCGACAAACTGGCGGCGCTCAATTGGCCTAAGCATGTGCTACGACCAGTGGACGCAAGCGAAGCATCACGGTTGGCTGGCATCGAGCTGCCCAATGGCGGGCTATGGTTCCCCGCAGGAGGTTGGGTAGTGCCGCTGGAGATGTGCATGGCGCTCACGAAAAGCGCCGCCATCGTGCCACGCACGGGCTGCCGTGTAGACTCGTTAACCCCTGTAGATGACGGATGGCGCGTGGAAGGACAAGACCAGCACAACCAGGTGTGGGTTTGTCAGGCCGAGGTAGCAGTAATTTGCACCGGCCCCAACGCAACATTGCTGCAACCCTCGACTAACCTGCCCCTCACCGCGGTGCGGGGACAGATCACCATGGCGCCTTCCACGAGCATGAGCGAAAATCTCAAGGCGATCGTATGCGCCAGCGGCTATCTGGCCCCTTCCATCGGAGGATTCCACTTGATCGGAGCAACGCATCGCTTCAATGATGAAGAAACCGACGTGCGTATCGCCGAACACGTTGAGAACTTAGCCAGATTGGCGGAAATCTCGTCGGAGCTGGGCAAGGCAGCTGATATCGTTTCGTTGAACCCTGGTCAGCTAAAGGGCCGCGCCTCGATAAGAGCTTCAGTTCCCGGGGCGATGCCGCTCGTAGGTGAGCTCTTGCCCCGGCTCTATACCAGCCTGGGCCATGGCACGCGCGGCCTGATCACGGCCGGCCTTTCCGGTGAAGTGATCGCTGCGGCCGCGTGCGGACAATTGCTGCCTTTACCCCTCGGCGTGCTGGCTGCGCTTGCGCCCGCTCCAAGGGTTCACTCCCGAATAAAATGAGCTGCAGCAATAAACGACCGATACCGTGTCTGAAGTAAACTGTCGGGTCGTCCCTTGCTTCATTGCTTGCATCGCTGGCGCGGTCCCGGCCAGGCTGCCTAACACTGGAACTCTTCAGTGATCGCATTCCAGCATCACTACCGTATAATCTCCTCAAATCGAATAAATCCGTAGCGGGCGAATCCATCAGGTGCCAAGATCATTTGTTTCCCTTTGCCGGTTGGGCCGTCATACCAAGGCTGAATAGGGTCAGTTTCGCACATTTTTTGTGCCTGCTTTTTATGTGTTTCTAACCGTTTCCAGATGTAATTTGATGTACAAGCACTTGATGTGTAGGCTTTTGCGGCCATGAAAATAACTCTTGTGCCTCGGGTGGCGCCGAACGACTGCCTGCGCCTGTGGATCGGCGTTCTTTCATCGCAGATGCCCGCACTGACATGGCATCTGGACAACATACCCCTCAATTCCCCCCGCGTACAACCTCTACGTCCTCTTGCGAGCGCCATCGCCGACGAACTGCGGGATGAACGGCCGGTGGAGAATTTTACCGGCGTGTTTGAGATCAGTGGTCTGGAATCGGGACGGGTTTATAAAGTAAGCGTCACCGCAAGCACCAACGGTGTAATAACAAGCGCCGAGTTGCGCCTGAAAACATTGCCGTCCCGCATTCCAGACCTCCTGGACGGGACATTCAATGTCCTGCTGGTTTCCTGTTTTCATCATGCGGAGGACAGAGGCGGGCAGGCGGGCCTGATGGCAAGTCAACTGAACAGCGCCGCGCGACCCGATCTAACGTTGTTGCTCGGCGATCAGGTATATCTCGACCTGCCTACCCTCGCAAACTTCCCCGCCAATGCGGCCGCGCTCGCGCGCAAGTTTGAGGCCGACTACCGGGCCAATTGGCAGGGGGAAGCGGGATATTCGCAAATGCTCAGGCTGGCGCCAACCATCTCGGTACCCGACGACCATGAATACTGGAACAATTTCCCTCATCCCAGCCCGTTTATCCAGAACAGCTGGACACAGTCGGGGCGGGGCAACTGGACCATCGCGGCGACTGACCTATATAAGGCATTCCAATTCGCCCACGAGCGCGACGCCTATTTTCATGGCGGACCCGCAGAGCTGGGCGATGCGTCAGTAATTGACATCGAGCCGCTGTCCTTCTTTTTGGCAGACGGAAGATCGTTGCGCGACCCCGGTCGCGCTACGGTACTGACAACGAGAGCGAGGAAACAACTCGAACACTGGGCAGCCGAGGTGATACGGAAGCGGCGCACCGCGCTGTTCATTACCGGGCAATCGCTGCTCGACTCGGCATCGAGCGAATGGAAGGGCAAGATCGCGGATTACCTGATGCCAAACTATGGCGACTTCGGTCATATTACCGCGACGTTGGGAAAACTGGCCGAAGCAGGCCTGCCGGTTATTCTCATCACAGGCGATGTGCATTGGGGGCGTGTCGCAACCATAAGAGACGCTCGTACCGGGCGCGAGTCGATATTCGAAATCATCTCCTCCCCCACCTCGCTCGCAAGCTCTGTAGGGAGAGATCAGCTGGTCGCCGTCCGGGACGCGGTTACGGGCCAAACCAGTGTCTGGCCCAGACACTCTTCCCCCGACCCCGTACCCGAGTTTCTATGGTTCGGCGGGTTCGGGGGACGGTTTAGCTGCTCACGGACCCACGAGCAGGTTGGCAACCATGTGGCGCTACTCTCGTTTGCCCGGATTGGCGCGGGCGCCCGCATGCGCGTCACCTACTACCCGCTTCACGACGACCCCTTACAATGCAAACCGCGGTCGCTCCGTGAAATGTCACTGGCCCCTGCATAAGGATCACACAATATGTATACGCTTTCTTCAAGAGCCAAATCGATCAACAAGGAATTTGCGGAGCACAGACGGGGAAAAGGGACAACAAACATGGACTGGCTGAGCTCGCACTGGCAGCCGGACAGGATGGGTATCCTGCTTTTAGGCGGGACAGATCTCATCGATTTTCGTCTGAGAATTGCCCAATCGCATCTACGCAGTGACTTGACCCCCAGCCACTGGTCACATGTGGCGTTACTGGGAGAGAGCAAAGCCGCGCACCTGGCTACCGCTCCGCTGTATGAAATCTCCCTGGCTCCTGCGTCGGGCTTCGGCTTCCCTACTGCAAGCAACGGTGTACAAACAGGCACCCTTGAGAGGTACGGCGATACGAAGCGTTTCCCCAACATTGCCATCCTTTACTTGCCGCCCTCGGTAAAACCGGCGATGCTGATGAATGCGGTCGAGCGGTTCCAGCAGCAGCGGATCGTGATCGATGCAGTGCAGCTACTATTGGCATGGTTGGGATATGTGTGGGGCGCGGGCCGGTCAGGGAATCCTCTACTGGACGGGCTGGGGATGCCGTCCGCGGCGATGCTGGAGACGGTGGCGGGCGCCGCGGGATTCGACCTAACCCCGGGCCTGGAAAGCCGCGCCAGCTGCCCGGAAGCGATCTGGCAGGCGGCGCGCTGGTGGCATGAATACCATGAGGAAAACAAGGAAGGTTCCATTACTGGCGCTTTTTATACAGCACACCGCTTACCCACGTGATAACAATAAAAAAGCACTCGCCGCATGCAGACTCATCTTCTGCTGGACCATACAGAGCTCCCTCGCTATTGCCCAACGCGAGGATGCTTACTAAATGGGAATGCAAGAGTTAAAATACGCCCGGTCGTTTTTGGCGGCGGCGTTTGGATAGCGGGGCACCCGATGGCTTGGCCTTCCAGAGCCCGACCCGAAGAGTCTGTCCGGTCGCCCTCTTCCACCTTCCGGGCGCGGTTGTACTTTGGTCCAATGGGCAAAGTCCTCGGAACGCGTAATATGGAATCGTAGACAGGCGCCACCGAGCAAAAAAGAGCACTCGGATATTTTGCAAAATTGCGGGCACAACGTACGAAGGGGCGCAAGCGTTTCAAGCAGGCGGAGGGGCGTCGAGGCGGGCGGGATGCCAAGCAGAACATCTGTTCCATCTGTTTTTATCTGTACAAATGATAAGCCCCTACAGGCGAACGTTCGATTGACGGATTCATATCTGGTAGGAAAACAAAATAAGCCCGAATGGCCTGCTGGATGAGGGAAAACGGGCGGGCATAATGTGATCATCTTCAGAGGAAGTTATGAAAGCCAAACCCAAGCGCGAATCCATGGAAATATCAGGCTCCAACTCTCAAGCAGAGCAGCCGCTTGTACCAGTCGAATGCTGGAGAAGCGCCGCGATGGGTATTACAGCGTACGTTTTCGAAGAATCGGAAACCACCATACGCGAATCGGGGCTGGTCCCGGAATGGGTCATCTATCCCGTTGAACCGGGCAACGGGGTCGCGGTGCCTGCGCACCATATATTTCCCAATTATGTGAAGCTTTTACGGCTCGAAAGCGGACGGTTGCGTCTAATGGTAGATGCGCGCGCAGTGCTACGTAGGGATACCATCTTCCAGCATTTCTTTGGCCGCTTGATCGCTGACGACAGTCTCTCTCTGGTGAGAGGAGAATCTGCCTGAGCATACAGGAAGCCGGGTCGCCTGAATCGGCCCGACTGGGTGTATTGGAATGGAATGACATTTGCTGGTAAAACAGGATGCCAGCTGGGCAAAAAGTCATCCTGACTGGGCGTTGTAACGTCGGGCCCATGTCTTAATCAAATACCTTTGCTTTAAATCCCGCCAGGATTTTTAGACGGAAGCGGTATCCTGGTGTTCGTCGGGAACGTGATGGTCGGGCATGACGACGTTGCCGTTTGTTGACGTGTTCAGCCGCCACGCCCTACACGTTTTTCACCGGGCTCCCCGAAATACTTGGGCCGCAGGATCGGCTTTCGCCAGAGGTCGAGTTGTTAGCGGCGGATGGCTGCTGCCCGGCCGTTGCGTCGCCGTATGCGCGGCTTTGGTCTGTGTACGTATATCCTGAGCCAGCCGCCGCCTTACCCCTCGTTGCGGCGAGCCGGATGTGCGAGTTTGGCTGGCCGATGCGCGCGCGATGCTACGAAGGGATATCATCTTCCAGCATTTCTTTGGCCGGTTGATGGCCGACGACAGTCGCTCTATGGTGAGAGGAGAATCTGCCTGAGCGGTACAGCCCTGCCGAACTGGGCAGAGGTTTCGGGCTCGGACCCGGCAAACACCGGGCCACATCGTGACAAACCCCTTAGGCAACCGCCCTTGTTTAACCGATCAAGGAATAACAGGTCAGGATTTTTCGGCGGAAGTAATGATCCTGAGCTCTTTGGGAAGGCATGGTCGGGCATCAAGTAAAAAATTGTGCCATGCCGCGGCCCCCAACCGTCCGCCATCCACGCCTGGTTTTCTCATTTCAGCTTAATTCCTTCATAAGGGTCTTTTGGTAACTCTTTTTTACCCGGTTTGACTGGCATGGAAGCGGCATCGCCGGTCGAGTGGGGTGGCAGCGCGCCTGTTGAATCGGCAGGGCGCTCTCTCTTTGGGTCCACTGGAGCGCTTCCCTGCGCGTTGGTTTGTCTTTCGTCCGCGGATGTCTCCCTTGCGACCGCTGGCGCCTTGCCCTTGGCGGCGCGCCCGGCTTCCCGTCCTTCGCCAGAGGTCGAGTCCTTAACGGCGGATTTACCCTGCCCAGCCGTCGTGTCGCCGTATCCACGGCTTTGGTCGGTGTACGTATATTCAGAGTCAGCCGCCGCCTTCCCCCTCGTTGCGCTGCCGGACGTGCGAGTTTGGCTGCCGGATGCGTCTTTGGACTCGGGTCGCGCCTTTCCTGACGTTGCGCTGCCGTACGTGCGTTTCTGGCCCGGGGGTGTCTTTTTCGCGTCGGCCGCGGTACGTCTCTGGCCCAAGGTGTTTTTCAAGTCTCCGGGGTACTGACCAGGCGTTGCGCCGCCGTATGCCGGATTCTGGCCGGAGGGTGCCATTCTTGGGTCGGTCGGGTATTGTCCCGTCATTGCGCCGCCTCGTGAATCTCTTTGGCCCAGGGGGACATTACGGTTGTCGAGCGTCTGCCCCGATATTGCGCCCGCTGGCGTCTCTCTCTGGTCCAGGGGAACATTTCTCGGGTCGGTCGGAATCAGCCCTGCGGGGGTCCCGCCTTGTTGTGGTTGTCCCCGGTGTCTTTCTTCGGGGGGAGCATTTCTCAAGTCCGAGGGGCGCATCCCTGTTGGCGCCCCGCCTTGACCCATACCCCCAAACTGTCCGGGTCCGGGAATTTGAGCATGGACGACACCAGCTATTCCACTGATCAGACCGGCAAGCAAGATCAACCGGGAATTGTTAACTATATTGTTAACTGAAATGGAAGGGTGTTTCAAGGGGCACCTCGTTTAATCAAGATAGCTTCAAATGGTACACCTGACGCAAAATCGTTCCGTTCGTTTGCGTACTTAACCCAGAGAACTCAACAAACGCGCACCGATGTGCTGCCCATAAAACCTCGCTAACCCGGCTTATTCAAAGCGCGTTCCTGGCGTATCCCATTGGTCGTTCGCGACAGCAACATTCTACCAAAAATTACCAGCGCCTTTGATATCACCTATCCCTAACGGATGACTCTGCCCATGAGTCATAGGGTAGCACTCCTTCGCCAGCTTCAGTGGGTTTCATCATATACCACCGCTTATATTGCGTCGCTTATATTCTGTACCGGTAAGCGGGCCGAGTAATCCTTGAAAAAATGCCCCAAGTATTCCATCTGTGTCCCACGAATGATTTCCCGTCTGAGAGTACCCCTTCCTTATCCCAATCCCCAAAAGAAGGCAGATAATGATTAATCTACTGAACTTCCACCTGCCACATGCCTGACTGGCACCCGAGCATGGCAACCGTCGACCAACTCTTCCTTGCCGTGGGAGGCAGCTCCCCCAATTCCAGACCCAGACGAATCCCTCCATATAAATTATAAAAAAACGCCCACGGATTTCTCCGTAGGCGTTTGTAGGGCTATTACACTCGATTTAGCTCAGGCACAAAGCGCCATCAGCAATCGTCCGCGCTAGGCACCCAGAAAACCATCACTGACCCCGAGGTCGGGAGTGCCAACCAGTGTCGCCACCGGGGCATCGTGCCATCCCTTGCCATCGCCACCGTACGAGCAGCCGTCGGTGTGGGCGTGGTCGGGGAAGTAATCATCCTCGTGGCCGCTTCCGGCAGCCCAGCGGCCATGATCGCCATGGTCCCCTTTGTCCTCATGCTTGTCGTTCCTGTCGTTCCTGTCGTGATCATCCTTCCTGTCGTGCTTGTCGTTCTTGTCGTGCTCATTCTTGCCATGCTTGTCGTGCTTGTCGTTCCTGTCGTGATCATCCTTCCTGCCGTGATCATCCTTCCTGTCGTGCTTGTCTTTCCCGTCCTTGTCCTTACAGTCCTTGTCGTGCTCATTCTTGCCATGCTTGTCGTTCTTGTCGTCGTGCTTGTCCTTCCAGTCCTTCTCGTCCTTGCCCTTCCCGTCATGCTTGTCATTCTTGTCGTGCTCAAACCTAAGATTTAATGCTGAGTTAATAATACCCATGTAGACCTCCCGAAAGTAAGTTTGGATTGTGCGATTACCACCTGTTTATGAGATAGATTCATTAGGAACCTACCGCGGATGCAAGTTGCTATGATGTGAAAGCCGATTGCTCCCTCTCAATCACCCGGAGTAATTCCATCTTGCATGCCGCCTTTAGTCGTACAGCACGTAACATGCCACAACTGTAATTTACGAGGTATATCACGTGGTTATCAGGAATAGTCCAGATACAGCTCGAACCTCGCGCCCGATCACCCTGTCGCTTCCAAGCGCGACAACAAATTTGTTGAGCAAGAGAATTAACATATCCAGCGAGCTGATTTGATTGGTTTTTTGATATGTCGCCATCCAGCGACATATCAAATGAGTTATGTGGCGGTTATATGAAATTTTTTTGACAAATCGCTCAGAATGAAACTGACGTTTTTGCAGGCCCGGGGAAAATGTCGCCACATGGCGACACCCCCGTGGAATGATCTTCTCCCGCATAGTAGGTACGGGTTGTTCAGGGCAAAACGCGCCGGCTGCTGGCAGTACCCCCGTTACGAGAAACCTGACGGGACGCACGCCAAGAACACGGATTTTTCAAGTAGCCTTGAAATAGAAGCTGCACCGGCGCAAGGCCCTCGACGCATATAGGGGGGAGATGGGAGAGCCGCACGGCGTGTGCCTACACCGAGCCAGGAAATGATGAAAGGCCAATCTTGACTGGGGGGCGCCGTCTGGGGCAATTGTAGAACTACCGGTCGATCACTATATTTCTGAGCGGATCCGGCTGAGCATTTCGTTGCCGGGAGGTCTACTCCACACTATCGATTCATCAACGCGCACGTATCATATTAGGGGCCCAGTCTCCGTGACGAAGGGCTCAGGAGGGGACGAAGGAGCACGGCGGTTTGGATAGGTAGGCGCATAGTATCCCCCGCGTGTTCCCAAAAGAAAAAGGAGTTAGACGTGTTATCTAACTCCTTCATTATATGGCGCGCCCGGCAGGATTCGAACCCACGACCCCTTGGTTCGTAGCCAAGTACTCTATCCAACTGAGCTACGGGCGCTAAAGCTGGGCAATCTTGCTCGGTATTTTTGCGATTGCCAGGCACAATTATATCAGACTGGCACGCGGTCAAGTCAAAGCAATTCCGCTCCCTGCCGAGGTGTCAGGTTGAGCAAGAAGATGGGAGCTGAAACAAGAACCGTAGGCATCGCTTATATCAGAACCATTCGCACTGCTTCCTGGAGATGCTACTTGCCCACGATTTCATGACCCGGGATAATCGGGTGTTTCGGCTTAGGCAGTTCGCCATCGACCACATGCAAATCGGTACGGCAAATAGCGCAGGCTGCAATTTTGACCAGCAATTGGTCCGGTCCCTGATGGGAGGAGGCAGGCACCGCAATTCAAGCGGTCGTCTTGGCGCATCCAGCACCATGGCGTGCATGGAATTATCGGGCTTGGACGGAGCCATTCAGGGTGACGACCGTCATTTACCGGCGTTATCTGCCTCAGCCGGCGAAGGGACCAGCAGGCGCCCCTGAAAGCCAGCGCGCGCGTAATCCCGCAGCACCGCCGCGGCAATTTCATGCAACGCTTGCGGCTCGCATAGGGCGACGCAAGCGCCGCCAAACCCACCTCCGGTCATCCGCGCTCCATATACACGCGGATGCGCCTGCAACAATGCAACCAGATGATTGAGCGCCGGCACGGAAACCTGGAAGTCATCGCGCAAGCTGTCGTGCGATTCGTTCATGAGCAGACCGAAATCGTGCGCATTCGAGCAATCCACCGCCAGCAATACACGGGCATTTTCGCTGACGATGTGTCGCACTCTACTCCGTAAAGGCTCAGGCAGAGAATCGGCGGCAGCCATGTCCTTAATATCTCTTAGCGCAAGTACGCCAAGTCGTCGGGCGGCCTCTTCGCACTCCGCGCGCCGCTGGTTGTAGCCGGAGCCGGCAAGCGTCCGCGCCACGCCGGAATCGATTACCAGCACCGCGGACGCGGGTGGCAACGGAACCAGCCTTCGCTCTAGGGTCCGTGCATCGAGAAACAGGGCTCTGCGCGTTTCCGCAAGGCTCGACGCCATCTGGTCCATGATGCCGCAGCGGACCCCGGCGTATTCGATCTCTGCGCGCTGCCCCAGTTGCGCAAGACGCGCATCGTCCAGTCGCGCCCCGGTAAGCGCCCGCAACGCGCGTAATGTCGCAACCTCGAGCGCGGCGCTGGAGGACAGCCCGACCCCTACGGGCACGTCAGACTGAACATGGATATCCAACGGGGGCGCTTCGATACCATCCACGCGCGCTTCCATCAGGCATCCATATACGTATGTGGCGAAATGTTCCGTCGGCGGGTTATCGAGCGTAAAGCGGACCGCACGGTCGAGCATCTCGGAATAAAGAACATGCTGATCTTTGCCATTGGGTCGCATGCTTACTCGGGTCCGTTGCCCAATCGCGATCGGCAGCACATAGCCGTCGTTATAGTCAGTATGCTCACCCATTAGATTGACGCGGCCAGGCGCCTCGGCCACCACCGTTGGCGCACTTCCGAACACTTCCTCAAAGCTGCTCATCGGCTGCTGCCGCCCGCGGTAACAAAAGACCTGGGGCATGTGCTCGCCCGGTCGTGCGGGTCATGGCTATAGCTTAAGCAGGCACTCATTCGAGCATGATCTCGACTTGCTGGAGCTCGCGTGCTTTTTCTTCGGGCAATGCATCCATGGCGAAGAAGCCTGCTGCGATTTCGGTGCCGGCAAGATATTTAAGCCGGTCGCGCGTACGATAAGGAGGATAAAACTCTGCGTGCAAATGCGACTCCGGATGGGCTTTGCCGTCGGTCGGCGCCTGATACCAGGCCATCAGATAGGGAAAAGGCCTTTGCCATAAATCGTCATACTTGAGCAAAACCGTCTTTAACGCCCGCGCCAGATCAGCACGCTGTTCTGCGCTGAGATGATTAAAGCTTTCTACCGGCTCTATCGGCGCGACCCACACCTCATACGGATACCGTGCGCAAACCGGGACAAATGCAACTGCATGAGAACCTGCATAGATGATGCGCGTGCCTTCGCGCAGCTCCTTGCCGATGAGATCCTGAAGCACGCCGCGGCCAGTCTCGGCATAGTGCCGTTGGGCCTCCTGCTGTATCCGGGCCGGCACGGGGGGTACTACCGGGTAGGCGTAGATCTGACCGTGCGGATGGTGCAGAGTCACGCCCACTTCCGCGCCACGGTTTTCGAAGGGCAACACATACGCAATGCCGCCGCGTCGCGCAAGCTTGGCCGTGCGGTCGCCCCATACTTGCAGCAGCAAACCGATATGCGCCAGTGGCAGCTTCCCGAGCGACGCCTGAGGATCCTGGGTAAACACCACCACTTCACAGTAGCCCGACGCCGGGGCAGTGGGCACGATCAGGACGGGAGGCTCTGCGCTCGGCACAGCGAGAGATGGGAAACGATTATCGAATACCGCTACGTCCCAGTCTCCAGCCGGCACTTCAGTAGGATAAGCCGGATCAGTGGTCACCGCCAGCGGGTTGAACTCGGGCGGTGGAAGGAACGTCCGCCCTTGTCGATAGGCCGCGTAGGTCACCCATTCTCCGCGCAGCGGATGCCACCGCAGATGCGGACTGGCATTGAGCGGTTCAGCGAACGGACTGGGGGCAGTAATAGTCGGATCAATTGCCCGGCGGGAATAAAGCGTGAGGTGCCGTCCGTCCTGCTTGGTGAGGTCCAGCGAAAACATTACACCCCTCCGGGTATATGAGTGGGCGATTCTTGTGTAACTTTCGCAATGTCCTCCACCGGAATTTTAGGCGTGCGGTCGGCGCAGAGCAGGCCATTCGCTTCCTGAAAAGTATCGGCAAATTGAGTGTAGCAAAATCCGCTGAAGAGTGCGGTGTGAATGACCGCTTCCATCAGTTCGGCGTACATGCGCCCGAACTCGCCCTCGTCTTTGGCTACGGTGTAACCCCAGGTTTGCTTCACCCCGGACTGCGGACACTTATTGAACGCAATACCTCCAAACTCGGATAGCATAATCGGCTGGCCTCGATGCGGGTAGCCATCAAGGGTTAGAATTCGCCCTCCCGGCCGGCGCCGGTCGAACAGTTGCTCCGGTTTGATTTCGGCGCCATAACGCTGACGCAAGTGGTCGACATTGGCATCATAATCATGGATACCGATAATATCCGTGGCGCTGCTTTCCCAGCCGTCGTTGCCAATTACCGGACGGGTCGCATCCAATGTTTTTGTAAGGTGATACAGTGCCTCGACGGCATGCCGCTGTTTTCCGATCGCGGTGAGTTCGGGCACTCCCCAGGACTCGTTGAAGGTCACCCATACAATGACGCAGGGGTGGCTGTAGTCACGCTCGATGACCTCGGACCACTCCCGCACAGTTCTCTTGATGGCGCTGCGCGTGAAACGATAGGCCGAGGGCATTTCCTCCCACACCATAAGACCCAACTTATCTGCCCAGTAGAGATAGCGCGGGTCCTCGATCTTTTGATGCTTGCGAACGCCGTTGAAGCCCATCGCCTTCGCCAGCGCCACATCATGGCGTAGCGCATTATCATCAGGTGCGGTCATCAGCGTATCCGGCCAGTAGCCCTGATCCAGCACGAGCCTGAGCAGGTAAGGCCGCCCGTTGAGCATGAAGCGGTCTCTCAGCAGGTGCACGGAGCGCAAGGCAGTGTAGGAAATAAACTCGTCCACCACTTCCTCGCCACGCATGAGCCGCACCGACGCATCGATCAGCGTGGGCCGTTCCGGACTCCATAGCAGTTCATTGCGATAATCATCGATTCCGGGATCCGACAGGACAATTAGCCGATCGGCTTCCCCATCCACCACCCGGTAGCGGTCCTGCGCGAGCAGCCGCTCACCATGCCGGAGGACAACTTCTACAGAAAGTTCATTGGCCGAATCCCCGATCACTCGCGCCTCGAACCCAATCGCATAATTTTCGACCTGAGGCGTCCAGCGGATTTTAGCGATATAGTTGTCCGATACTCGCTCAAACCAAACCGTTTGCCAGATGCCCGTAGTTCTCGGATACCAGATTGCGTGGGGCTCCAGTTGCCAATCCTGCTTGCCCCGCGGCTTGGCCAGCTCATGCGGGTCGTCTTCCACCTGCACTGTTACCGTCTGTTTTCCGGACGGCTCGAGCATGTCAGTGATATCGGCCCAGAAGGGCGTGTGCCCCCCCTCGTGAGTAACGGCCAAACACCCGTTGATCCAGACGCGCGCTGCGTAGTCCACCGCACCGAAACGCAGGATCACCCGCCCCGAAGAGGGAAAACACTCGAAGTCTCGCTGGTACCAGCACAACGGATGAAATCCGCGATCGGAGATGCCGCTGGCCTTGGATTCAGGGGCGAAGGGCACAGTGATCTCCAGGGGCCAGGACTTTATTTCCGAGGGAAGTGCGAACTCTCGGGCGTCGTCGTAGCAAAAGCGCCACGTACCGTTGAGCGAGGTCCAACTCGAGCGCTGCATCTGAGGCCTGGGATAGGCGAACTCCAACGCATTTCCTCCTTATTGCGACGTTACGTCGACTTACTCAGGCTGCTTTAATGCCACAGGGTCAAGGGAAGCTGTTGATACATGTGATCTGATGTCACATGTCGGCAAAATGAATTAGATTTGAGAAACTGCTAAACCCGCCTTACATGCGCACGACGACAACCGGTTGGCATACCGTATTTTATGGCGGAGAGAAAGTCTCGAGACTACTGTTCTACCAAACGCCAGCAAGTCCTAATAAGCCGCATCCCGTCTAGCTTTCAAGCTATTTATTGCCGTGACGTGTCCCAAGTGGGCCCCATACTATCCTATTAAGCAAATATTGGTAGAAACGAGGATCAAGATGAGGCGTCGGTTGTCTAGATTATCAGTAATGGAAGTAGTTAACAAGAAAGAGGCAGTTACCACTGCTATGACGGGAGACTCTATCACCAGATGAGCGATTTTGGCATGTAATTAAAAGTTAGCGGTGATGTGGCCGATTCCGGCTTCACGCATGCCAGCCGCTTAGGAGCTCCAAGGGCTTCTGTTCGGCGAACCGGAAATTGTCCAGGCGCTGCACAAGAACAAGCAGCGAAGACACCCCGCCCGGCTGCATTCCCACCGAAGAGGTTGTTGCCGGCGGAACTTTACATAACGGTCTTCATTATTCTCGTAAGAAAAGAAATACGCCATTTCGATTATGGTCTATTCTGAGATTGAGTGTTGTCGGTGTTGCTACAAGACGCAACGCCAGCGCGGGCGCAACAAGATCTCCCCTTTTGAAGTTTAAACGCCCGGTCTGGCTCCCGCCTACTGCTTGCGCAACCGGGAGCGCCATGAGGCAATCGAATTTTGCACGTCCTTCGTCAAAGAAGGACGCAGCTAGCGCCTCTGCGTCTGAGGCGCGTACTCTCATAATTAATTACCTAAGCGCGGCGGTGCGCGCCATTCCCTGTATGGCGAAAAGCTGCCGCCGATCCCGACACGGAGCGGAGCGTTCAGTTTTTGGCCCACAACTTTGACTATCTTATGACTCCGGAGCAGTAATGCACCCTTTGATTTTGTTAAAGTCTTTCCTTACCTTCGGTCACGCGCAAGACCGACAACCGCGAGCCGTAGGGTTTCGACTCGCAACTCAAAATGCCTTCGTCTTTTTTGAAGGAAGCGTATGGGGACATGCCTGTAGCGGTCTTGTGCCGCAAGGATGTTTTTCCACCCTTGGGCGTCGGGAGGGGGTGCTGGTTTGAAGGCTCTAGAAGACTGATATGCAAACAACAGAAGCCTTGGACTTGATGAGGATGCATGGTTGTTTTCAAGGGCTGGAGGAAGACGCCCTTGCCGAGATTGCCGAGCATATGGAAGTCGTGCGGTATAAGCCCAACGAATACGTGCATCAGCCGAATACGCACCTCGCACATATTTATTTTGTTGTTCAGGGCAGCTTGAGCGCAACCCACCGCGATCTGCGGGGGAACGAGAAAGTGCTCGGCATATTGTCCCGGGATGACCAATTCGGAGCCATTACCGGTGGAGCGCTTTCGGAGTCTCTTCCCGAAGGTATCGTTGCCCGAACAAATTGCACGCTACTGAAACTGGAGCACGAGAAGGCGCTAATCCTAGCCCCAAAATACCCGAAGTTCCGATTTAATGTCCTCCAGGCTGTCGCGAGAGCTGTTCGCCGGAATTTCATTGAGGATAAATCGAAACCGCAACCATCGATCGTGGCCATCTTCCATAGCTCGCCCGCGACACGGCCGTTGACTCAGCGCCTCGTTCGCCGGTTAGCCGAGCTCGGAGAACAGCCGTGTGTACTGAGTGATCAAGACGAGGAGAAACACGAGGAAGGTGTCAACTACGCCGCACTCGGCAAGGAGAATTGCGAACTGTCCATATCGAAAATCCGCGAACAAGTCATCCGTCGGCGAAATTTAGGGCGGCTGTTTATCGATGTGGATGCCGCACTTAACCACGAGCTCGCTTCCAAGCTCATTGAAGTCAGTGATTCAGTAATGTGGTGTGTCCAGGCAGGAGATGAGAAGTCGGCGGCGGCCCGTCTGAAGGCGGGCTCTGCGCTCGTTCCCGGTTGCCGCGAAAAGATCAATCTCGTCTGGCTATTAGCGGAGGGATGTCAGACATCGCCTTTTGCTCCCGAGCTGAAAGAGCTGGCATCCTACGATTTCAAGGTCGCTTTCTCCGAACCCCAGCCGCCGCTGGGTAAAACGCTCGCCTCCGGTGTGGAAAGACTCGTCCATTACCTGCGCGGCATCAAGATTGGGCTGGCCCTCGGCGGGGGAGCCGCGCGCGGAATGGCCCACCTCGGAGTCCTGCAGGTTCTGGAGCAGAACGGGATTGTAGTCGACATGATCGCCGGGACGAGTGCGGGAGCGCTCACCGGCATTCCCTATGCTTCCGGCGTGTCAGCCGACCATTGGGCCCGGCAATTTGCCTCAGACCTGAAACCACCATTTCTGTTTCGCTGCCTTCCGAATGGCGACCACTGGTATCTTGTCTACAAGTACCGTACCGGGCAATTTGATGCGATGCTGAGAAAGTACTTTTCGGATGCGAGATTGGAGCAGCTGCCGATACCCAGTTGTGCCGTAACGCTTGACCTGATCAGCGGCGAGGCAATTGTTCGCGATGGTGGCGACGTAGTGCATGCCATCCTGGAGAGCATCAATTTACCGGGGCTGTCGATGCCGATCTTTCGCAATGGCCAGGCGCTGGTCGATGGGGGGCTGGTAAAAAACATTCCGGCCGACGTGCTCGTGAGTTATGGCTGCAACTTTGTTATAGCGGTAAGTGTAACGGCCAAGATTGAACACGAGTTTCCACCCAAGCGGTCGCGTTCTCCCCAGTCATCGATGAGTCATGCTTCGACCGTACAGACTATCATGCGCAGTCTCCTGGTCCAGAATAAAAACGTCAATTCGTTCGGCCTGCAACCCGCGGATGCGATTATTGAACCCGATGTGACCCGATACGCTCTGACAGAATTCGTGCGGGCCGAGGAAATGGCCGAAATTGGCGCACAGACGGCACTGGCCGAACTTCCGACGATCAAGGAACAACTGATGCAGTTGGATAATCGGCTATTTGTCGACGTCGTCAAGCCATGACGGGCGGAGCGAAACATTCAAACTGTCCTTGCGGAGGCCACACCCTCTGAGCGCGCTTGCGCAGCCTGAGTCAGGTCCGCTTTTGTGGATGAACAGTCAGATGTTACTTTGTCATCTTGCCAGACGAATACATGACCGGTATCCCCCTCGGATTTTACGCCGGCAGGCGACAATCCGCGGCAAAGATGACGTGCCCGCCACGAATGAATTCGATATCTACGGGCGCAATCAAATATTCAAAAAATGTTATTGGCGGAGAGAGAGTCCTCCAGACCGCTGTCCTGTCATATCCCAGCAAGTCTCGTAAACACACGCAGTTCCTAGCGTCCGTCCTATTTTACGTCTTGACGTGTTTCAGGTTGGCTCATACTATCCCAGTCTCAAATGTAGGTAGAAACGAGGGTAGAAATGAGACGACGTATGTCCAGGTTATCGGTAAAAGAAGTGATTAACAAGAAAGAAGCGGGCTACTACTGCGATGGCGGTGGACTGTATCTCCAAGTGAGCGATTCAGGTAGCAAGTCATGGATCTTCCGCTATACCTTGAATGGCAGGAATCGACATATGGGCCTTGGCCCATTTCATACCGTATCCCTTGCTGATGCGCGCCACGCTGCCGTCCTCTGCCGCCAGTCGCTACTGAAGAAGATCGACCCTATTGCGGTGCGAGATGCTGAGCATGCTCAGCAATCTCTTGGGGCTGCACGGTCGATGACTTTCTTGGAGTGTGCCACCGCCTATATCAAAACTCACCGCTCCAGCTGGAAAAACGCAAAGCATGCCGATCAGTGGGCAAACACGATCAAGACATATTGTGGGCCGGTGATGGGACCATTATCAGTACAAGAAGTGGATACGGGATTGGTCATGAAAGTGCTTGAGCCTATCTGGACGGAAAAGCGTGAGACCGCAAGCCGATTACGCGGCCGTATTGAATCAGTCCTGGATTGGGCCACGGTCAGCGGTTATCGGGAGGGTGACAACCCTGCGCGATGGCGAGGACACCTGGAGAATCTGCTTCCCTCGCTTAATAAGAAACTGAGGGTGAAACATCATCCCGCACTTCCCTTCAATCAAATGGGTGAGTTCATGGAATCCCTCAGGCTCCAGCAAGGCGTTGCAGCCCGAGCTCTGGAATTCCTTATTTTGACTGCTGCACGGACCGGCGAGACGATTGGTGCAAGATGGGATGAGTTTGACCTGAAGGCAGGAGTCTGGAGCATTCCAGCATCGCGCATGAAAGCTGCAGTGGAGCATCGCGTACCCTTATCGAAGAGAACATTGGAAATCATTCTGGTGCTGAACCAGATCAAACAGAGCGACTATGTATTTCCAGGGCAGAAGGAAGGTAAGCCTCTAACAAATATGGCGATGCTTGAGCTGCTCAAGCGTATGGGAAGAACTGGACTGACCGTGCACGGTTTTCGATCATCGTTTCGCGACTGGGCATCAGAATGTACAAACTTTTCCCGTGACGTGTGCGAAATGGCTTTGGCTCCCACAATTACCAATCAGGCTGAAGCCGCGTATCGACGGGGTGATCTAATTGAGAAGCGGCGCAGCTTGATGGAAGAGTGGGCGACTCATTGTGCTGGATCGAAAACTATAGGGAACATATCCGTCTGGTCAGTGAGTAACTGATGGCCGATAAAATAGCTTATCACGGGTAAATTCAGAAAACTCAATTACAAATTAAATTGGATAACTCGTGGAGAATATCCTTACTTTTGGGTCAGTATCGCCTAATCCATCGAGACTATAAATTTGCTTGTGATGATTTTTCGCGTTAACGCTGGAGTGGATTATGCATAGGCAACTCCTGTGAATTGGACATATCTTTAAAGGTCGCTTCCGCGTTTCGGCGAGGTTTTCACCATCGCGCGAGTTGCGTGCAATCCCTCGAAGATTTTCTTCCTGCGATAGACGAAGAACGGAAGAACCTTCTTAAGAAAATCGCGTAGCTAGTGGGTCTTAAACATTTTCGGACTTGACAAATCAAAATATACTTCTATCAAGAAATCATACGAATTACTTTCGCCGTTTCCTTAAACGGCGCTTAGGAGAAACTCATGACTATAAGTCACAACTGTTGTTTAACAGCCGCTGCTCTCGTTTGTGTAGCCGTTTTGAGCCATAGCAGTCCAGCGGCTGCAGATGACTGCAAAACCCCTGCTTTACAGGGAACATCAGATAATTACTACGGCCAGCGAGCCGTAACGCTCATGTTTGTATTTGCTGAAGATTGCCGTGATGTTGTGAACATCATGTGGGCAACGCCGGCAGGTTCATGGCAGCAGATTGAGTTCGAGCCCTATGAGGACGATTTTGGTACCTGCACCCCGTTTAACCGCTATTGCCAAGCAAACATGACGCACGGTGTCGGGGCCAATCCAGACAAGCCTTATTTGTTCAAGGTCCAATCATGCAGGACACGGGCTATCGGCCCCTCCGCCTGTGGTGACTGGTCGTCGGTTGGTCATTATTTGCCATGGGGGCCGGATACATGCATTGATGGGTACGTGTGGCGCGAAGCATCAGATTCTGATCACGTCTGCGTTGCACCCTCTTCCAGAGATAATGCGCGCGTGGACAATGCGGCAGCTGCATCTCGAATAAGCCCAACAGACCGCACATGGGGTCCAAATACATGCGTCCAAGGCTTCGTTTGGCGCGAGGCTTTTCCAAATGATGTTGTTTGTGTAACGCCTCAAATTCGCGAACAAACACGACAAGAAAATTCTGTCGCTTGGAGAAATGTTGCTCGGAACTGGCAATGATTAGGCCAAAGAATTTTGTTGCCCGTTTTCGGGTAAGCCGAAACGCGTAAAATCGGATCTTCGGTGCCGGATTACAATGACGATCATTTAGATAATTTAGACCTTCGGATTACTCATGAGTCTCTTGAAACACTTCGAACAATTTAGATAGCCGGGATCGCAAGAGATTCAATGGGCGGACCCACAGACCGTGCAGTGTGACTTCCTTGACCAATCTTTGGCAGGTGGTCTGCAGGTTAATGTTCTTCCCGTACAAGCGTCATAAATCACTCTCGATATATCTTTGAATATCGACCATCGACCATCCGGATAATGAGCCATGCGATCATTCGCCCCACGATGCCAGTCGATATTGACAGTCCGAGGCGTCCCCGCTGCAAACTTAGATGAGATCGACCGGAACAGAGGCGGATTGCAACGGCTAGAGGTCAACTGAAAGCGAGGTCCACAGGGATGGAAGACTCAAAAGAGCGAGTAGAGCGATAAATTAGGTATTCACCCTATTGCCGTCTTTGAATGAGGAAAATGCGATGAAAAGAAATTTCACCATTTCGCTTGCTCGTTTAGCTTTTACTTAAGAAAAGGCTCTGCCTCAACTAACTTCTCCCCACTTGGAGATGCTCTGGGGGAGGGTGCCAAGCGCGGGGAGCTTTCGGCGCATGAGAAAAGGGCTGTCCCTGAAACTCAAGATTGCGAGGGCACGTCCGTGCGAGAGTGATATAGCCGGGGAGCAAAGTGCATACGAGTTGTTCGGGACTTGAGAGGAAAAACTATGAGTAGTTTTTACAGCGATGTCATTTTGAAAGACCCGCGTTTTAACAGCACGGATCGGGTTGAAGACCAGTACCTGCTTGAGCCGTTAACGCGACAGAAAGTTGAGGGGATCATCGCAGCCGCTAAAGGGAGGGGGCTCAATCTGATGGTTTTTGAGACCTATCGCAGCCAGGCAAGACAAGGGTTATTGTTCAAGCAAGGGGCCACCAAGCTCAGCAAAGTGGGGGTGCATCATTATGGTCTAGCTTGCGATATTGTGAAATCCATAAATGGCATACCTTCTTGGGAAGGAGATTTCTGCATTCTCGGTCAATTGGCTTATGAGCACGGTTTAATTTGGGGTGGGGACTGGGGAGCACCGGCAAAACCTCATACCTTCATTGATACCGTTCATGTACAGCGCTGTTCAGTTGCACGGCAGGCTTCGCTTTTTGCGGGTGAGTGGTATCCTGATGACGTTTACGATCCTTATCAAGACTAAGCGACCAGCGTGGGTTCGGGTTCTTTCTGTTCTGTTCTTGCTGGCGCTTATAGCCCCCGAGCCCGTCTTTCCCACGTCATCCTCCGTAAGGGATAAATCGCGCCATGGGGAAATAAGACAGATAGACCAGATGTATGACAAGATAAATGCGCAGATCGGGACAGAAAGGCTTGTTGAATCGCAACGAAAGTTTGAATATTGCGAGCCATATGCAGACGCATTGCGCATTGTGCATGTTGACGACCTAGGAATCGTACGCCACTACCTTGTAGAGCGAGGTTCGGAAGACTCGTCAATGAAGCTTGATTCCTATTATGATGATAAGGGTCGTTTACGCCTCGCCTTGATCGAAGGAAGGGCTGTGAATGGGACCCTTATTCGTTATCGCATTTATTATGACCAGCACGGCGGCCGGATCCATGAGCATCGCGATAAAGTCACAGGGCCTGGTTATCCCTTTTCGTCAGCATTGGAAGCACGAAACTTGGTCCGCAAGCCGCTGGGGTCATTCCATGCCGGAAATCCTTGTCCAGAGATCATGGACCCCTGAAACTGGAGTTGACCCGTTTTCGTCGAAAGCCGGGGAACTCAACCATCGGCAGGCCCCACATCCATAGAAGCGCTGCTTCACAAGTCAGCTCCTTTTCTAAGAATTGGAACTCCACTAGGTCAAGAGCTAATGGCAGGGGCAGGTCAAGTGCATACTGTATCAACTGAAGTCTGGTTAATTACAGGCCAGCTAGTGCATCAGTCGAGAGCTCAAGTTCGGTTATTTTTTTGTTTCTACCACCGTCTTTCCACCAACATACGCTACTCCGCTTATTCCAAGGAATGCCAGCCAAGTCGGATCAAAAGTAGGAAAAGTGAGTTGCTGAACAACATGAAGGATCCCAATAAACAGCAATAATAGGTTCACGACTATCGCCTGAAACCGATATATCTGCGGTTTCTCTACTCCGCCCGCGCTCGTGATTAGATCATAAAATATTCCTTTTGACGGAAAATAAGATGACGTCTCACGTATATCTTTATCTACGACCATCGATATGACGCCTGTACTAACGCTCAGTCCAACCAAGCCCAATATGGATTCATCAATTGGGACCAGGTCGTTATATATAATCCACAGATAAACGCTTGATAGCACTGTAAAGCAGAACCATAAACCCATTTGTACTCGCGAAAAGCTAAATGTTGCTCGCGGTGGGGACTTCACTGGCTCTCCCAAAACCAGGCCTATTAGTGTTTTTTGATTCTCAGCTTCAGGTGGTAGCCAACCTTTTGCCGCGTTCTTTGCCGCCTGTTCGTATTCGCTATTTTTTGTAGGATCATAGCCAGAGAAATTATCATGGAGCCATTGTTCTCTCTTCTTCACATCTTCCGGTAAGTTGTTTCGCAGTAACTTGGCTCTCTCCCAGAATTCGGGAAGCGGTACATCGCGAAAAATATCGGTGCGATATATCGCCCAGATAAACACCCCCGTTAAAAAAGCAACAAGTAAAAAAGCTGCCCATTTTCGCGGATCCACCGTAATCGAAACACGATATATATCGGTCAACTCATTGGAATAAATAGTTGCCGGCGCATTCGCTCCATCCCAGCCCAAGGCGACATGTAAAGGGTGTGGGTGCGTCAGCCTATCCCCTTTCCCCGAATGATAGAGAGAAATCCAGAGCTTTTGACTGTTTGGTCCCGGCTTAACGTAATAGCGTAAATTGATATGATTTCTGCATACAACGATAGCAGGAGCGTCTGTATCCATAACAAAACCATTCAGCCACAAGCGAAGCTCTTTTCCTGTTAAAGCCAAGTATTTACGAAGATCTTCATCGTTCTTGATATTGACCGATAAAACTCCCGTTCCTTCTAAGACAGGTCGTTCTTTTTCTTTTGAGTGCGGTTCTTTTTCTTCTGAGGTTGCTTCCTCACAAGGTATCTCGTCCGTCTTGCCTTTTAATACTTTAAAGTCTGTAATAGTTATCAAAAGCGGTATTTTCAGCGGTTCAGACTTCGGAGGTTCAGACTTCGGAGGTTCAGACTTCGGAGGTTCAGACTTCGGAGGTTCAGACTTCGGAGGTTCAGACTTCGGAGGTTCGGACTTCGGAGGTTCTGATTTCGGTGAGGTGGGATTGGAGCCTTCTTCGCTAGAGACAGATGTTGCCCCCATGAGCGTAACGATCAGAAGCAGAAAAAAGCTCACGACGAAGAATGAGACGTTTTTTTTCATTTTACTCTCCGTTTTTTACTATTCTCCAATTACCGACTTTGTTAATTTTTTCAATCCTGCTTAATCCTCACTATAGTAAAGAAGATGTAAGTTCACACAGGCATGGACAAGCTCGATGGAGTTGAAAAAGATAGTCCATGATTGCTGTCTTGATTAAAGGAGAAAAAGAATGTCAAGCCCATTACGCCATACGAGCCTTAAGCATCTGCTTTCTCATCTACCTCATATCTCGATAGTTGCATTTGTTGCGTTAACAGGACTCTCGGGTTGCGCAAGTATTTCTCCCGCTCCTTTTACCTCCCTCAGTACCTCAGTTCAACAACTTCGCGAGGGGGCAGATGCTTCACTTAGCATGGTCCAGGATCGCACTCGCGACCGTTATATCATTGAGGCGGCTTCTGGCGATTTGTCAAAAAGCATCAATGCACTCCTGCTCACTCAACCTGATAACGAATTATTTGGTTGGATTAGTTCGGATCCCCCTCTATTCCTTAGGGCTTCACGTTTCCGTGACGGGATTTATCGGCTTAACTCGGTCCTCGTCGAATACGCCGGCCTTTTAGGGCAAATGGCCTCTCCCGATCTGATTGATCCAAAGACTTTCGAGCAACTGGCAAGAGACTTGAACAGAAATGTGAAGACGGCCGCTCAGGCCTTTACTTTCTCTCACCCGACTGACAAAGAAATTGCTATGTTCTCTGCGCTGTCTACCGCCGCATTCCGTGCATATCTACAGAACAAGCAGCGCTCATCGCTTTTAAAAGCACTTGAGGCAAATCAGTCAGCAATTCAAGACACAGCGGACTTAGGAGCAATGGCCGTCCGGATGGCGGCTCAGATGCTGCGCCATGAATACGATAATACTAGCCAAAAACTTGCCAAAGCCCTTGCCGTACAGCCCCCACCCTCAAAAACTCAGATGGAAGCGGTTTTTAGGGAACTCGTCGTGCTAGATGAAAAATATATCAAGGAGCTGTTAATAATGAGTGCATTACATCAATCATATGTAGCCTTACCTTCAGCGCATAGGGATCTCGCGTTGGGGCTAGAGAACCCCAAACTTACGCTACCAATGGTTCAGGAGATTTCTGAGAATGGTCGCCAGCTATATCGGCTGTATGAAGAGCTGCGCAAGAATGGCAGTAAATAGAATTATATCCATACCGCTTCCTAACTCTTTGACTGAAAAGTATTAACCTCCCGAGGAGATTCCAATGGAATATAAAATGACGGACAAGGAGAGAACTCTGGAATCCTTGATAGCTGCACATCGTCAAGGACAACTTGCTGAGATCAGTCTTCGTTGCCAAAACAGGCCTCTTGAGGCGGACAAGGTCTGGGAGCGTAATGTTCGTCTTTCAATTGAAATTGATATTCTTGTTGGACATATGATTGACGAATGGCTTGGTGCTGCTGACCTTACTACCACCGCTCTTGTGGACGCAAATGCCAAGCTGGTGGACGTTGTCAAAGATATAAAGAAAAAGATAGAGATTGCATCTAACGTCGTCAAGGTGATGGAGTGTCTCGATGAAGCAATTGCTATCGCGAAGAAGGTCTTGGCGGCTTAGCGGGTTGCTACTGCTCAACACGCAGCGACCGGAGCATCGCTGAAGCGCTACTAGCATGGGGACAAGGCACCTGTCGTCCGTAAGTTACCGAACGGATTACCGATTGCAGTACCAGACGCTCGTGTCGGATCGCCTGCCTTCATCGCATGCCCCGTACAGCGCCCTCACTGTCAAGTCATAACGGTTCCTGGCTGTACCTTGTCTGCACTACTATATTCATTGAAGTCCTCGCCCGCGTCTGCATAACTAATTAGCCAATCACTAGGAACCACTTTTGGAAAGATCAAACGTCTAGTCCCGAATTGCTCCACCCAAGCATTCCTTTCAGAGCGATTATTGAACTTACTGCATTGTCGGTCGCCCCGCTAATTGCTTATCAATTCCTCAAGGCGGGCGAAGGATCTTTTTATAAAATGCTTACATACGTTGACCTTGCCGGGACATCGCGGATCATTTAATTAGCTGCAGTGGGGCTATGGCTCGGTGCGAACAACTTTGAAGAAGGGCCGATATGTGCCCTTTCCTTCTTCGCGGAACATCCAACTTTTTCCGGCTTCGCTATCATCTTCGGGAAGCTGCGGGAAGTTGTACGTTGCTCCACCGATCGAATCACTCTTGCGATCGAGGCTTTCTGGGTTGTCTCGAAGTGTTCGAAGAAATTGGTTATCGATGGTAAGGCTTACGGTGCCTATGTGATCATCGCTAAACCAGTCGGCGACGGTCTTTCCGATAGCGTCGGAAAATTCGTTAATATAGTCTCCGGCTGCGTGGAGTATTGCCTCAGCAGCGAGTACAGCGACACCGGCGGCTGGTACAAAAGCTGTGAGGGTGGCAATCCCGGCTTGCATATGGGCAGTGTTCAGAGCACTAATTTTTTTGGCCGCATCCTCAGGTTTCGAAAAGGTTTCTTCGTCAAATAGTAGGAGACTCAAGGCGATATCCGAGTCTCCGGGCACCGCAATGTCGACGGCTAAATCGATATTTTTTCCGAACACCGTGCCCACGTGCACGTCTCCAATGGCATCGTGGTTAATCTTCGTTGTAACTGCCGACTTCGTTTTATCTCGGGGATCTAACGTAGTCACCGATGAAATCAAGAATGGTTCGTCCGTTCCCCCCGGATCATCTGTGCCAAAACAACGGATGCCCTGCAGCCTTATCGTTACATGGAATCGTTCCCCCACATCGGGAAAATTTCCTTCGCCCGCAGGCCTGATTATCGATCCGAAACTGTAAGGTTTTCGAAAGTCACCTTGCGGTGTCAGTGTGACAGGACCGGTGGGAGACCCCACCGTAAGAATACCCAAATTCGCCACATAATACTGCTCGATCTCTCGTTCTGCCGCCTCCTGAGCGGCAATGGCCTCACGTAAAGATTTTGTTCCAAATTTTCGCACTAAGTCAGTTAAAGAAATAGGACGGGGCCCAAGCCCAATTTTCGTTGCAAATTCACTCACACTAGTCATTATCTTTTCCTTTATAAGAGTGCGTACCCTAGCTTCGTGCTGGAGATGCGGTTAAAGGACATTTAAGCTAACTAACAGCCGTAGGGTTGCTTCTAAAAATTGGCTCATCAAGCACCAGCCGTGGCTGGTATTCGCTAACGGGAAAACCTGTTATGGCCACGTCTTCTCCCGTGGCGGTGACGCAGCGATTCAAGATTAAACGCTCCTGGAAGGATAGGTAGATAGCCAACTGGGAGCGGTTATTCAAACACGCTCCCGACCGAGGTCTCATTGAAGCGCCACTAGAATTGGGATTTGGGCACGGCCCTCCTTAAGCGGTCGAAGCGCCTTTCCAATTACAGTACCGAATGCTTGCATCGGATCCCCCGCCTTCATTGCATGCCCCGGCGTTGGCGAGGTTGTCAGCAGATCGCCTACTTCGATTCCCCCAAAGTCCGCATCCACTTTGCAGAAGACTTTTCCCATCAATGCAACGGATTGTCTATTGCCCCCTGATTGCTGCTTATCCAGGACAAGGCCCGGCTTGTAATCACCAGCGCCTGAAATTACGCCTGCAACGCGCTTGTCATACGCTTGTTGGCTTTCGCATAAAGCCCCTTCACTACCAAAAACCATCACTGTTCCTGCCAGCACTTTCTCTGCGCCAGATACATCGAAGTCTTCCGCTACATCTGCATTCACTAACTGGATGTCGCCAGTTACAAGAATATTTTTATTTACGTGGAGGTCTTGATTTACAGAAAAAGCTTCCGCTACCACTTTTCCTTTGACAGCTAAGTCCTTTTCAATCTCAACGTTACCGCCGCTAAATAGACCCGCTAACGTACCGCTAGCGAAGCACGTACCCTGCACAGCGGGTATTTCCGCTTGATTTGTCCCGCCCTTTACGGGGAAGTGTGTCATTTCTCCAACTTTGTCGGTGGCGGTCTCGACGTGCTTGCCTATTTCCCCTGCGCCTCCTACTATCGTTGCATTTTTTAGGTCGTCTTTCATTGAATGCCTCCTTAGTCTTATTGATGAAAATACCAACAAAAGGAAATCTACTTTCCTGTGCTCATCCGACTCTGCCACTTAGCAAAGCTAGGTGGACAGCGACGCCTCTAACATCGGGATTCAAAGTCTTCTGATCAATCGACCTAATCGACTATTTGGACAAGCACGATTATTCATAGCATATGTGTTATCAGTTTCAAGCTCTTTAACAAAGGCTCCAATAGAAAAATCCTCATCCGAAGCTAGCAGACTAATTCTATCTGACTCAACAGTATTTACCGATGTACCGAGGTAAAAGGAGCTCAGGCGGAACGTAGGTTTTAGATAAAAAGGAGAGGTGCTTAAGGGAGTTTGACGCTAAAGGTTGGACTAAGGTCTTTCTTTTCGCTAAGTAGAATTAAAATGGCCGCATGGTTCAGCGGTATCTGTTCCATGGAATCACCGAGGACAAGATACCAAAGGCCAACATGATCGTCGACCTCATCTTAATTGCTCACGAAACCTCCCCTCTGTCAATTTCGCGCGTGAGCTTCCCCCTCAAGTAGACAGTTCAGAAGTAGAATTTTTCCCTGCGAGCAGACGCTCATGGAACACAGCCGAGGGCAGGCTTCCCAGCGCGTCATGGGGTCGTTCTTCGTTGTAGCTTTGTAGCCATTGAGTGCGTGATTTCTCGCACCTCATCAAGTGAGGTAAATAGCCAATTGTTGAGCACCTCCGCCCGATATGATCGGTGAAACGCGCGATGAAATCATTTTGATTCGGCTTGCCATGCTGGATGAAGCGCAGTTCAATGCCCTTGTCCTGGCACCAGTCGGCGAAGTACTGTGAGGTCACTTCCGGGCCATTATCGAGCCGGATCTCATCCGTATCTCTTTGGGGCAACCCGCGCCGGGTTTCGAGTTGCTGCAAGACTCGCACAACTCGTTGGGCGGGCACAGGATCAATCTCGATAGCTAACGCCTCTCGTACGCTTTCATCCAGGATATTCAAGGTGCGGAATCGCCGGCCCTGGTAGAGGCTGTCGCTCATGAAGTCCAGCGACCAGACTTCATTGGGCAGCTGCGGTGCATCCAGCGGCTGCATTGGTCTGATCAATCGTTTCTTCGTACGACGGGGCAGATTGAGCTTCATGGCGCAATACACCCGCCAGACTCGCTTGTGGTTCCAAGGATGACCTTTAAGCCGCAGCCGGTCATGGCATTTCCAGAATCCCCAACGGCCATGCTTGGCAACAATCGCATTGAGCGCCCCAATTACCGGCGCATCCCGCACTGCAAACTTGTTCTCGTCCCGGTAATACGCCGCCCGTGACAGGTTCACCAATTGGCAGGATTGTCTGATCGACAGCTTCTGATCACCCGCCAAGCGCAAAACCATGTCCCGGCGCTCAGACGGCGCTACAGCTTTTTTAATACCGCCTTGATCGCCTCCTTCTCCAAGGCCAGGTTCGCGTACATGCGCTTGAGCTGACTGTTCTCCGCTTCCAGCTCCTTTACACGCACTAACTCCGAAACCTCAAGCCCACCATATTTGGCCTTCCACTTATAGTACGTCGCCGAACTGATCCCATGCTTGCGCCAGATCTCGTTGACCGCAACTGCACCATCAGCTTCCTTCAATATCCCAACAATCTGGCTACCGCGATTTCTTCATTTGAACCCCAGCCAAAATTCTGCGAG